>CALRXZ020000010.1:0-53167 GCA_943372255.1 Chitinophaga pinensis | reverse complement strand
GTAAAAGAGTTACAAGAACAGGTAAACCAACTCAAATCTGAAATTGCTCAATTAAAACAAGCTAAGTAAAAAAAAGCCCCCAAACAGATGTTTGGGGGCTTTTTTTATTGTGTATTTCTTAGTAACGATACATTTCAGATTTGAATGGACCAGATTTTGCAATGCCAAGGTATTCGGCTTGAGCATCTGTTAATTCGTCCAATACTGCACCAACTTTAGCTAAGTGTAAACGAGCTACTTTCTCATCCAAGTGCTTAGGTAACACGTATACTTTGTTCTCATAGTTTTTGAAATTGGTCCACAATTCAATCTGAGCCAAAGTTTGGTTTGAGAAGCTATTACTCATTACAAAAGAAGGGTGACCAGTTGCACAACCAAGGTTTACCAATCGGCCTTCGGCCAACAAGATAATATCCTTTCCTTCTACATTATAAAGGTCAACCTGAGGTTTAATGGTGTCTTTGGTATGACCATAGTTTTGGTTCAACCAAGCAACATCAATTTCAATATCAAAGTGTCCAATGTTACAAACAATGGCTTTGTCTTTCATAGAGCGGAAATGCTTTTCAGTAATCAAGTCTCTACAACCTGAAGCAGTTACAATAATATCAGCTTCTTTAACAGCTTCTGCCATTGGTTTTACTTCAAAACCTTCCATAGCAGCTTGTAAAGCACAGATAGGATCAATCTCAGTAACAATTACGCGGCAACCAGCGCCTTTTAAAGAAAGAGCAGAACCTTTACCTACGTCACCGTATCCACCAACAACTGCAATCTTTCCAGCCATCATCACGTCAGTAGCTCTGCGAATAGCATCTACCAATGATTCTTGACAACCGTATTTATTATCAAATTTAGACTTGGTCACAGAGTCATTTACATTGATTGCTGGAATTGGCAATGTGCCTTTTGCCATACGCTCATACAAACGGTGAACACCTGTAGTGGTTTCTTCAGAAAGACCTTTGATATTAGCAACTAATTCAGGATATACATCAAATACCATATTGGTCAAGTCTCCACCATCATCTAAGATCATGTTTAAAGGACGGTCAGCCGCACCAAAGAACAAAGTTTGCTCAATACACCAATCAGCTTCTTCCTGAGTTTGACCTTTCCAGGCAAATACACCAATTCCAGCAGCAGCAATAGCTGCAGCAGCCTGATCTTGAGTAGAGAAAATATTACAAGAACTCCATTTTACTTCAGCACCTAAAGCAACCAATGTTTCAATTAACACGGCAGTTTGGATGGTCATGTGCAAGCAGCCCGCAACACGAGCTCCTTTTAATGGTTGGCTAGGGCCATACTCAGCACGAATAGACATTAGACCTGGCATTTCCGCTTCTGCAAGACGGATTTCCTTACGGCCCCAATCGGCTAAACTCATGTCGGCCACTTTATAGGGCAGACTGAAATCGATGTTTGATATTGACATGTTATATATTTTATGTGGTGCAAATGTAGTTTTATAGGATAAAACTGTATATTATTTATGTATTTTGGAATAAATACCATGTTTTACTAGCTTTATATAGAATAAAATACATTTTTGCCATGCCCAAGTCACTCCTTATAGCCGAATCCACTAGTAATAGTTTTTCACTAGATGAAAAAGACCTTGCCATTCTTAGAATCTTGCAGCTAAATGCAAGGGCTACGGTAAAAGAAATATCTGATAAAGTTCATTTGAGCACTACCCCAGTTCATGAACGGATTAAGCGAATGGAAGAAACGGGTATTATAAAGCAATACGCCACTTTGGTTGATCATACCAAAGTGAAAAAAGGACTAATGGTCATTTGCTATGTTTCTTTGAAACAGCATAATAAAAACGCTGGAGCAAAATTTATCAAAAGCATCCAAGAAATGAATGAAGTAATTGAATGTTACAATATTTCAGGAGAATTTGATTTTATGCTCAAAGTGGTAGAAGAAAGCATGGATGCATATTATAACTTTCACGTGAACAAACTAAGTCAAGCAGAAAATATTGGGCATGTTCAGAGTGTGTTTGTCATGGGAATTATCAAGCAAACACATGTGTTGGTTTATTAAAACTAGTTGACCAAAGGAGCTTTTTTTTGTTCTTTTTTGTGCGTCATTTTTTTATACAACCAATTACTGGCCCAGGCCGATCCTGTTCCTACAACCGCACCAATGAATACATCAGAAGGGTAGTGCTGCCCTAAATAAAGTCTGCTATAGCCAACTGAAGTTGCCCAAGCATACAAAGGCAAACCAATATACCATTTGGGGTAAGCAGTAAACAGCGATGTGGCTGTTGTAAACGCAAAGGCTGTGTGTCCTGAAGGCATTGATTTTCCTGTCTCGTCAATGCTATTGGGAAACACTTCTAAGGGGTACTTAACAAATGGTCTATCTCTATTAACCGTTCTTTTAATTCCTTCTGTTAATACAGCAGTAATCACCAAGCTGCCAGCCATTTTGTAAGCATTGGCCCTTAATTGTTTGTCTTTGTTGATTAAAGAAACAGCAAACATGCTAATAGGTGCCGCAACAGCCAAGGGTTTTGCAGTACTTGTAACAGACTTCCAAAACTGGTTATCAGGTTGGGAAGGGTTGATGCTTTTCAATAAATTAATATCCCAATTCTGAGCACATATTTCTTCAGTTGGAAGAAAAAGGGAAAAGATGAAAACAAAGAGGGCGAATATTCTTATTGGCATCAGTTCAAATTGGATAAGCTTTCTTCAATGGTTTTAATCCTAGCCATTGCATCAGATTGTTTCTTTTGTTCCAGTGCTACAACTTCAGGTTTGGCGTTTTGTACAAATCTTTCGTTGGAAAGTTTTTTGCTAACCGCTTCAAGAAAATTGCGTTGGTGTTCCAAGTCTTTTAGTAATTCTGCTTTTAAAGTGCTTGCGTCTAATTGCTTTTCTGTTTCAATAAAGAATTTATCCTTTTCAACGGCTACTACAATACTATTAGCCACCGATTCTTGGGTAAATTGAATGCTTTTGGCATTTACCTGTTTGGCAAGAATGGCTTCAATAGCTTGATAGCTAGAGAGGTTGGAAGTTTGAATATGAAGGTCAATTGTTTCCTTAGGTTTTAATTGGTTTTTGTTTCTAGCATCGCGCAAAGCGGAAATAACTTGCTTCAATAATTCACCTGCTGCTGTAATAGATGCATTTTCAGATACCAAGGACTTATTTTGTTTGACACAAAGGTCATCAGTTTGTTCCACTAGTAAATGGTAAATTTCTTCCGTAATAAATGGCATAAAGGGATGCAGTAATTGCATCAGTTCTTCAAAATAACCAACCGTTTTTTGATACAATGCTGGTGCAATGGGTTGTTCAAAACCAGGTTTGATCCATTCCAAATACCAGCTGCAAAAATCATCCCAAATAAGTGAGTAAATGATTTTTAAAGCCTCACTTAAACGGAATTGTTCCATTAAACCTTCTACTTCTGTTCTAACCGTATTGAGTCTATTTTCAAACCAATTGATGGCAAAAACTTGTTGGTCATGGTTGTTAGAATCTGCGCCAATTCGGGCTTCCCACATTTTAATCAACTTCAATGCATTCCAGAGTTTGTTGTTGAAATTTCTACCTTGTTCCAAGGCAGACTCATCAAATAACAAATCGTTTCCGGCAGGGGAAGAGATCATGATGCCAAATCGCACAGCATCTGCTCCGTATTTATCAATTAAGCCAAGTAAGTCTGGTGAATTGCCCAAGCTCTTACTCATTTTTCTTCCTTGCTTATCCCTAACTATTCCAGTAAAATAAACATCGGTAAATGGTTTCTTTCCTTGAAATTCGTATCCTGCCATGATCATTCTCGCTACCCAGAAAAAGATGATTTCGGGTGCGGTAACCAAGGTATTAGTAGGATAGTAGTATTCCAATTCTTTGTTGCCTGGTTGGGATAAACCTTTGAATACTTCAAATGGCCAGAGCCAGCTAGAGAACCAGGTATCCAAACAATCTTCGTCTTGTTTGATTTGGTCAATGGTCAATGGATTTTCTGCAGTACTCAATTGGGCTAAAGCATCTTCTGCAGATGTTGCAACTGCGAATCGCCCATCAGGGGCATAATAAGCAGGAATTCTATGGCCCCACCACAATTGACGGCTAATACACCAGTCCTTGATATTTTCCATCCAATGGCGATACAAATTTTTGAATTTAGCTGGATGAAAATGAATCTCATCTTCCATCACCGCGGATAATGCAGGAGCGGCCAAATCTTTCATACTTACCCACCATTGTAGACTTAACCTGGGTTCCACCAAGGCATCCGTGCGTTCACTAAACCCAACCTGATTGGTGTATTCTTCAATTTTCACCAGATTGCCTGCAGCTTCCAATTCAGGTACAATCAGTTTTCTAACTTCTAATCTGTCTAGACCCACAAATAATTGCGCGTCTTGGTTCATGGTACCATCATCATTCATGGTATCAATGATTTCTAACTGGTATTTCTGCCCCAGTTGGTAGTCATTCATATCATGAGCAGGCGTTACTTTCAAGGCACCTGTTCCAAAATCTATAGCAACGTATTCATCAGGAATAATAGGAATTCTTCTATTGATTAAAGGAACATATGCAAACTTGCCATGTAAATGTTTGTAGCGTTCATCGTTGGGATGAACGCAAATAGCAGCATCGCCTAAAATGGTTTCGGGGCGAACTGTGGCAATTGTGATATAGGATTTTTCAGAACCCTCCGTTGACTCAATCTCATAACTTAAATGGTATAATTTACTTTGAACCTCTTTGTAAATCACTTCTTCATCACTCAAAGCGGTCTTTGCTCTAACATCCCAGTTAATCATTCGCTTTCCGCGATAGATATATCCTTTATTAAAAAGTTCTACAAATACACCAATGACAGATTGGTAATAATCTGGGTCCATGGTAAAAGAAGTTCGGTCCCAATCAAGGCTACAACCCAATTTGCGCAATTGTTGTAAGATTATGCCGCCGTATTTTTCCTTCCATTCCCAAGCATATTCTAAAAATGCATCCCTGGTTAAAGAAGATTTGGCAATCCCTCTTTCACGCAGCATTGCTACAACCTTGGCTTCAGTGGCAATAGAAGCATGGTCTGTACCAGGAACCCAACAGGCATTTTTGCCCATCATCCTAGCCCTTCTAATTAAAATATCTTGGATACTATTATTCAAACAATGCCCCATGTGCAACACTCCCGTGACATTGGGAGGGGGGATAACCACGGTATAAGATTCTCTATGATCAGGTTTGCTACTAAAATAACCCTTTGCCAGCCAATGGGCATACCAATTAGCTTCCACCTCTGTAGGCATATAATTCTTGCTCAGTTCCATGCTTTCTAATACTTATTAACTAGCTACAAAACTAAGGTAAAAGCCTCTTGGCGTAAAGGAAAGTCTTTGAACTTGGGTTGAAAAAGGCTAAAATGCTAAAACTGAACTACCAGCTAAATGAATCGTGAGCCTCTAATAAACTTGGAGAAGAATTGTTTTCTTGGTTGGCGTTGGAACTATTGATTAAACGATTTTCCACCACGCTGGCACTAATCAAACCCACGGTTTTGGTACAATTGCTTGTATTCTTACCCACTTCTTTGCAGAGGGTTTGAATGGCTTTTTGACGGGTACCTTGGCACCCAACCAATAAAATAACCACCATTAGGGAAAAAAGGGCTTTCATATCAGTGTGATTTGATTGTAAAATTAAAACGCTTAAAGCAGACTCTAGGTTAAATATTGTTAATATTAACAAAACGCATCAACCACCTAATTGTTACAATTTGACGTTTATTTCTTCATTTGTATTCAATTCTCCAGCATTATTACAGTTTCTGGGTCTATTTTTCTTAGTTTTAAGCCAATAATTTCATATGAGCTTGAAGTATTTTTCAGTTAAGTGTGGCTTTTTATTCTTTTTGCTGATGCCTTTAATAGGGTTTTCGCAATCTTCCATTGATTCTCTATTAAAAACAGATACCAGTGCTCAACAAATCCAACCCAAGCAAGACACCAGTATTGGGTCTATTTTATCCAATTTAGAATCTTATGCTGAAGTTCTGAATAAGGCAAATAATATTCTTAAAAGAGGATTTGATACCACAGTTATTTCAGAGAGTTTGCCTGAAAATGAGGAATTGGTAGTTTATATTCAAAAGAATTTGAATAATAGCAAATATTACAATTTAAGAAGTTTGTATACCAATAGAGTAGTATTAGTACAACTCAAAAAACAAATGCGGGATTGGCAGGAACAACTATTAAGGTATAGCCACCAATTAGATGTAATCTCAAATGATATTACCAAAATTTCACAGGAAACCATTTTTAATAAATTATCTCAAGATTCGGGGCTACTTTCTATTTATGTGTTGCAGATTCAAAATGTAAGTAAGAAATGGGAGCAAGCGGATACAAGCTCAAAGTTTGCTTTAAATAAAATTGGCTATTTAGAATCAAGGGTAGTTGTACTTTCTTTTCAAATTAATGACTTACTAGATGAAGTGCAGTTTCAGATTAAAAATTATAGTAAGAATGCTATTAAATTAGAAGAGTCCTATTTATTTAATGCACATAATGTTGACTATAAAAGAAGTTTCTGGCAGGTATATCAAGATAGTTTTAGACGGATTAGTTATTTGATTCCCTTTTACTTGCGAGTTACATCGGATGAAATGGTTTGGCATTTAGTTTGGATAGTGTTGATTTTTGCCTGGTTATGGTGGTGTATGAGAAGACTACGCAAAATGGGTAAGCAAGACATATTTACACCCATTCCGTACTTAAGCCAAGGTGTTTTATACACGGTTTGCTTTTTTGTTTTTTTAATTTCTCCCTTTGTGTATGATACACCACCAATGTCATTGGTGCAAATGTTGTCATTTTTGTTAATGCTAATTTTTACAAAATTGGCATGGCATACTTGGTCAAAGGATTTTAAAGTTTCTTGGTTTTATTTCTTATTGCTTTTTCTTGGAATTAGCTTAGACGTAGTTTTAATTGAGCCCTCCTTAATGCAGAGATGGTTTTTATTTTTCTTGAATGTTGGATCAATAGCACTTGCATATAAGATGCAACGAAGACTAAAAGGGAATGCTGGTAGGTATGAAAAACATTATTTCTGGTTGTTGAACCTTTATGTTTTTTTACACATATTGGCAATGATTTCCAATTTTGCTGGAAGGGTTACCCTAGCTAAATTATTTTCTTCAAGTGCCATTATTAGTATCAGTTTTGCCCTTGCCATTGACGTGTTGGAAAGCCTTGTTTTTGAGATTGTTTATTTGCACTTAGAAGCATTTAAAAAATCTAAGATTTCTATCATGTTTAATTATGAAGAAATCAAGAAAAACTTTCAGTCAACCCTTAGGGTTATTTTAATGATTGTTTGGATCATGATCTTCTTTTTCTCTTTAAATCTATATGATTTTTTGAGTGAGAAAATTGGAGAATGGTTGGCTTATTCTATTAAGCTAGGGAACCTGAATTTTACTGCTGGCACTATCTTTTTATTCTTTTTTATACTTTGGATTTCTAGTAATATATCAAAGCTTCTTACCTTCTTTTTTGGAACAAGTGGGCAGTTTGCGGCAAACAAGAAAAATAAGAATGGGTCATGGGTGTTATTAATGCGATTGGGCGTATTTTCTTTGGGCTTTTTTGTTGCGGTAGCTGCTGCGGGTATTCCATTTGACAGAATTACCATAGTCATTGGGGCACTTGGTGTTGGTATTGGATTTGGTTTACAGAATATTGTCAATAATCTGGTTTCGGGAATTATACTTGCTTTTGAGAAACCCATGCAAATTGGAGACGTGATTGAAATTGACAAACAAACAGGAACAGTTAAAGAGATTGGTATTAGGAGTAGTAAGATTACCACTTATGATGGTGCAGATATTGTTGTACCCAATGGGGAATTTATTTCAAAACAATTGATTAATTGGACCCTAACCAACAGTTATAGAAGAATTGAATTAATTGTTGGGGTAGCCTATGATTCTGAATTACGTAAAGTTCAAGAATTGATATCAGAAGTGATTCATCACCATAAAGAAGTGATGTCTTATCCAAAACCGGTGGTATTGGTTCATGAATTTGCTGATAATTCAGTGAATTTTAGGGTGTTGTTTTGGACTTCGGATTTTGATACTTGGACAGGTTTAAAAAGTACTATTTTGTTAGAATTGTTTGATAGCTTCCGCAAAAACAATATCACTATTCCTTTTCCACAAAGGGATTTACATATTAAATCTGTGAAAGGATTACATGAGTTAGATAAACAACAGTTGTTAGATGATGGAGAGGATCTGCCTGAAGATAATGGTATAGCTCCAAAATAATTTGTTTTAGGTAGCATACTAAAATATTGAAACCTTAATGAGATTTGCAGTAGTAGACATAGAGACAACAGGAGGATTTCCCCAACAACATGGCATAACAGAAATTGCCATTGTTTTAATGGATGGAACCGAAATAGAAGGACAATATTCCACCTTGGTGAATCCTCATCAACCCATACCTCCCTTTATTGTAAATATGACAGGGATTAGTGATGCCATGGTTTCTAGGGCGCCTTCATTTCATGTTGTGGCTGAAAAAATTTATCAACTACTTCACAATCGAGTATTTGTTGCACATAATGTGAATTTTGATTTCTCATTTGTTAAATACCATTTACAAGAAGCAGGTTTTCATTTACAAACCCCTAAGATCTGTACTATTAGAACTAGTAGAAAAGTGTTTCCCGGGTTTAGAAAATATGGATTAGGGCATCTTACCAGAGAACTGGGTATTCATATTGAAAACAGACATAGGGCCGGAGGCGATGCTTTGGCAACGGCAAAAGTATTGCAATTGATACTTGCAAAAGATGGTATGCCTGTTATAAAGGACATGCTCAAAAAAGAGAACCGGTTTCAAATATTACCACCCCATCTTCCAGAACAACAAATAAAGGATTTACCAGCTCAACCAGGGGTATATTATTTTAAAGATGCTAAGGGAAAAGTAATCTATGTTGGAAAAGCAAAACACTTAAGTAAGAGGGTCGTCAGCCATTTTACAGGATTGGATACCAGCAAAAAAAGACAAGAGTTTTTGAGAAATATTCATAGTATTGATTTTACTACCTGTCCAACTGAATTTAGTGCTTGTTTGTTAGAAAGTGTAGAAATTAAAAGACTCTGGCCTGCCTATAATAAAAGTCAAAAAAGATATGAACAGTTATGGGGGATTTATCATTTTGAAGACAATCGTGGGTATTTAAGACTTGCGATAGATAAAAAACAAAAACACAGCCAACCCTTTGCCGTTTTTCCAATGCTTGCAGATGCACATAGAATGTTATGGAAATTGGTAAGAGATTTTTCCTTAGACCCAGTTCTGTGTTTCCTAGATAAAACCCAAATGGAACAATACCCAGATCCGGAAACCTATAATTTAAACGTAACTGCAGCCATCCATTGGGTACAATCTCAAAATGAAACCTTCTTGATACGTGATAAAAACAGTTGCATTCTTGTAGAAGAAGGACGTTTTTTTGGTATGGGTTCTGTTGAAGCCAAAGAATCCTTAACAGAATTAGAAATAGCCAAATCATTACTTACTCCTTATCCAGAAAATGAAATGATCAGATCTATGATTAGAAATTTTGTGGAAAGAAATCCAAAGAAAGTTATTCGGATTGCCTAATGAATGATTGTGCCAAACTTCTGGAATTTCAATTTTTTCTTTTCCTAACCAGCACCTACATTCGCATCCCTTTGTAAAGCCATCAAATATTTTTTGAATTATGAGTGAATTCGGTTCCCTTATTGCCAGTAAGTTGAATATCCGTCAAACCCAAGTAGAAGCGGTGATAGAATTGTTAGAAGAATCAGCCACTATTCCCTTTATTGCGCGCTATAGAAAAGATAAGACAGGCGGTTTGGATGAAGTGCAAATTCAGCTAATTCAAGACGAACAGAAGTTTTTCAAAGAAATCACGGAAAGAAGGTCATTTATCATCAAGACAATTGAGGAACAGGGAAAAATGACCGAAACTCTTTTGCAAAAATTGCAAATGGCAAGCACCATGTCTGCTTTGGAAGACATTTATTTACCCTTTAAACCCAAAAGGAAAACGAAGGCCCAAACGGCAAGGGAAAATGGATTAGAGCCTTTGGCAAAACTAATTTTAGAGCAAAATTCTAATCAATTGGAAGCTGAGTTGCCTGCATTTTTAAATGAGCAGGTAAGTTCTATTGAAAATGCTTTGCAGGGTGCAAGGGATATTATAGCAGAATGGGTAAATGAAGATGCTGAAAACAGAGCTAAATTGCGCAAATTATTTGAAGATGCTGCTTTGTTACAAAGTAAAGTGTTAGAAGGAAAGGAAACTGAAGGCGTTAAATACAAAGACTACTTTGATTTTACAGAACCTATTCACAAAATCCCATCTCATAGAATATTAGCTGTATTAAGAGGTTTTTTAGAGGGTTTTCTTAGAATGGGTATACAGCCAATGGAAGAGGAAGCATTGGAGTTGTTAGAAAAACAATATATCAAAGGGTTTACTGAATCATCAACCCATGTTAAGAAAGCAATTAGGGATGCATATAGAAGATTGCTTCAGCCTAGTTTGGAGTCTGAATTTAGATCAGCTTTAAAGCAAAAAGCAGACGAAGAAGCAATTACTGTTTTTGCAGAAAATCTAAGACAATTATTGTTGAGTTCCCCATTGGGTAGCAAGCGCATATTAGCCATTGATCCAGGGTATAGAACTGGCTGTAAAATTGTTTGTTTGGATGAAAAAGGGGAGTTGAAAAAAACAGATTTAATATTCATTCATGAAACCAATAGACTTTCTGATGCGGAATATCGCATTAAGGAGTTGGTAAAAATGTATCAAATAGAAGTATTTGCAATAGGAGATGGAACCGCCGGAAGAGAAACTGATCAGTTTATCAAAAAAATGAATTTAGGCTTACCCGTGTTTATGGTAAATGAAGATGGTGCATCAGTTTATTCAGCTTCAGAAACTGCTAGAGAAGAATTCCCAGAACAAGACATTACAGTTCGTGGTGCCGTAAGTATAGGAAGAAGGCTGATGGATCCATTGGCAGAATTGGTGAAAATTGATCCCAAAAGTATTGGAGTTGGACAGTACCAACATGATGTTAATCAATTCAGGTTAAAAGAAAGGCTAGATCAGACCGTTGTTAGTTGTGTAAATAATGTTGGGGTTAACTTAAATACGGCAAGTAAACATTTGTTGGCTTATGTAAGTGGCATTGGAATAGGGTTAGCAGAGAATATTGTCAAATACCGTTCTGAAATTGGCAAATTTTCCAATAGAGAACAACTGTTGAAAGTGCCAAGATTGGGTGGAAAAGCTTTTGAACAATGTGCAGGATTTCTGAGAATTCCTAACGGAGATCATCCTCTAGATAAAAGTGCGGTGCATCCAGAAGCGTATCCAGTTGTAGCAACAATGGCAAAGGATTTAGGTTTAGGCCTATCAGACTTGGTAGCCAATGAAGCTGTGTTAAAACAATTAAACCCCAAAAACTATGTTTCTGAACAATTGGGCGAATTAACTATTCGTGATATTCTTAAAGAATTAGGCAAACCAGGTTTGGACCCTCGTTCAGAAATAGAGCAATTTGAATATGCAGCTATTTATAAAATGGAAGACGTGAAATTGGGTATGATAGTGCCTGGAATGGTTACAAATATTACACGTTTTGGGGCATTTGTAGATATTGGTGTAAAACAAGATGGATTAGTACATGTTAGTGAAATTTCACATCAGTATATTACCGATCCAAATGAAGCTCTAAAACTCAATGACAAAGTACTAGTAAAGGTTTTAGAAGTTGATTTGATCCGCAAAAGGATTGCATTATCTATAAAACAAACCCAAGAGTCTTCAAATAAATCAGCAAGACCTCAAAGAAGTCAACAACCAATAAAACAAGTCCAAACAAAGAAGCAAGATTTGTCAAATATGGATGTTTCTGATGCATTGGCCCTTCTTAAAAAAAGGTTTGGTAAATAGCAACATTTAAAGGGTTTTTATTTTCCTCGCTTTGGGATTTTGCGTAAATTGTATTGTTCTAAAGAATCATCAGGAATTGCAATACCCCAATACATGCCATCGCAAGGAATCATGCAGCAGTTGAAAAAAGAGTTTTCCCATTTGGTGCAGATTCAAGAAAATACTGCTGCAATTGAAGGGCTGGTGACCATGGCAGAATCCATGTTTGCTTCCCCCATTATTTTGATATATATGTATCATAATAATGGTATCCGTTTGGTGTATCAAATGGGTCTTAACACAAGTAAGGTCAATTTAAACACCATGCATCTACCAGAGGTAGACAGCCAAGATGGAAATGCATTTATTCTTCATGAGCCTGAAAAATCACAGCCATTATTTGCCCATTTAGGACTATCCAAGATTCAGTTCTATGCTGGTTGTAATTTAAAAAATTCAGCTGGGGAATCCATTGGTAGGTTGGAGTTAATGGATATTCATACCCGGATTTTCACTTCAAAGGATATTCAATTATTTGAGCTCTTAGCCAAACAATTGGCCCATGTGTTGATTACAGAAATCAACTTGAAATTGGCACAGTCAGATTTGTTGACCATTTTTAGTAATGCTCCTGTTGCTATGCTTGTTGCTAGACCAACAGATGGGAAAATTGTCATGGTTAATAAAGAGCTTCAAAAATTAGCAGAAACAGAAGAAACAGAATTGATTGGTAGATACACCACTGAATTTTATTCCAACTTAGATCAGCGGAATCAACTGTTAGAAATACTGAGTAAAGATGGAGCAGTAAAAAATCTGGAAATTCAAATAAATAAAAAAGGTGGTAATAAAGCTGATTGTTTGGTTTCAACTGAACTCATATCATTTCATGGCGAAACCATGTTGCTTTCTGGTTTTATAGATATCTCTGAACGAAAACAATCAGAAACCTTATTGGCAATAAATGAAGAAAGATTTAGGTCTTTGTATAATAGAACGCCAGTGATGTTGCATTCATTGAATCAAGAAGGAGAGTTTCTAAGTGTGAGTGATTATTGGTTAGCTAAAATGGGCTATCAACGAGAACAAGTGATTGGCAAACATATGAGCCATTTTTTTACCAGGAGTTCCATCGTGAGAAGAGAATTAGAAAGAATGGATGAATTCTTTAAAAAAGGCTATGATTTTGATATCTCATATCAAGCTATCAAGCGGAATGGCGAGACCATGGATGTTTTAGTTTCTGCCATTTTGGAAAAGGATCAAGATGGACCAAATCAACGGATCCTTTCAGTAATGCAGGACGTTACAGAAAAGAAAAAACTGGACATTGCTTTACAGAAATCAGAAGACAATTTAAGAACCGTTTTTGAAAATACCGATACAGGTTATGCACTATTGGATGCAGACTTTTATATCATGTCTTTTAATCAGGCCATGCAAAAATTTGCAGAGGCAGATTTATTTAAGACCCTTCATTTACATACTTATTCCATTTTATATTTTGCAGAAGCCCGCCAACAGGCTCTTTTGCAGGCAATGAACGCGGTTTTAAAGGGGCAAACCATTAGTTATGAGATTAATTATGTGCAGGCCGATGGTTCAGACAAGTGGTATAGGATGAATATGTATCCTGTATTTGATAAAAACGAAAAAGCTGCTGGAATTATCATGGCAGTTGAAGATATTAATGAAAGAAAGCAAAACGA
Source organism: Chitinophaga pinensis (assembly GCA_943372255.1). GTDB lineage: Bacteria > Bacteroidota > Bacteroidia > Chitinophagales > Chitinophagaceae > Sediminibacterium > Sediminibacterium pinensis_M. Next base: position 39,453 of record CALRXZ020000010.1, on the reverse strand, counting down.
ATTACATCTTAATAGAATAGTCAAAGAAATTACTGATTATAAACTGGCTCTTGATGAATCTTCTATTGTTTTCCTAACAGATGAAAAGGGGATGATTAGTTATGCAAATGAAAATTGTTTGAGGATGACCCAATTTACAAAGGATGAGATTTTGCACAAAAGCATGCATTTTCTTAATTCGGGTTATCATAGCAGAGAATTTTTTACCAACCTTTGGCAAACCATTCAACGGGGAGAAATTTGGAAAGGTGAAATTAGAAATCGAAATAAAAGCGGTCAATATTTTTGGGTAGACTGTACCATTGTTCCTTTTATTGACAAGGATAGAAATCCTTATCAATATATTGCTATTCAAAGAGATATAACCTTAAGTAAGAATGCAGAAATAGAATTGAATAAATCATTTGGTTTGGTCAATGAACAAAATAAGCGGTTATTGAATTTCTCTTATATTGTTTCTCATAATCTCAGGTCACACACCAGCAATATTTTATCTATTTTGAATTTTTTAGAAAAGGAATCTTCTGAAAAGGAGCGTTCTGAATTGATGATGCATCTTAAAAAAGTTTCAAGGTCTTTAAATGACACATTATTCAATCTAAATGAAGTGGTGTCTATTAGAAACAATATTAATTTGGTTATTGAGCCTCTAAATTTATTTGATTATATTAATCAAGCTTTAAAAGTTCAAAGTGAATTAATAGCCATTAAAAAAGCAGAAATATTTAATAACGTTCCTGCAAATTGTATCATCAATTGTAATCCAGCGTATTTAGAAAGTATTTTGCTAAATTTTATATCAAATGCCATTAAATATAGTCATCCTGATAGGATACCAGTATTAGAAATCAAAGCTCATCAACAACAAGATCAATTAGTTTTAGAGTTTGCTGATAATGGAATTGGAATAGATCTGAATCGCAATAGGGATAAGCTTTTTGGTATGTACAAAACATTTAGTAACAACCCTGATGCTAGGGGTATTGGTTTATTTATCACTAAGAATCAAATAGACGCAATGGGTGGTAGGGTTGAAGTTGAAAGCGAATTAGGTATAGGAACTCGCTTTAGCATTTATTTCAACAATCTCCTTCTTACAAATCAAATTTAATGCCTTGTGCCAATGGTAATTGATCACTCCAATTGATGGTATTGGTTTGTCTACGCATATAGGCTTTCCATGCATCACTTCCGCTTTCTCTACCACCTCCGGTTTCTTTTTCTCCACCAAAGGCTCCACCAATTTCTGCGCCACTTGTACCAATATTAACATTGGCAATGCCACAATCACTGCCAGATTGAGAAAGGAATTTTTCTGCTTCACGCATATTGAGCGTCATGATAGCCGAGGACAAACCTTGGGGAACTGCATTTTGAAGGGCAATAGCTTGTTCTAAGGTTTGATATTTGATTAAATATAGAATAGGAGCAAAAGTCTCGTGTTGAACAATTTGGTAATGGTTTTCTGCTTCTGCAATACAAGGTTTTACATAACAACCACTCTCATAACCGGGTCCGGCAAGTACATCTCCGTCTACAATAAATTGGCAGCCTTCTTTCTTGCCTTTTTCTATAGCGTCTAAATACATGTTAACGGCAGCTTGATCAATCAATGGTCCTACGTGGTTATTTGCATCTAGCGGGTTGCCAATTCTTAGTTGACCATAGGCTTTAATTAGTTTTTCTTTAAAACTGTCATATACTTTTTCATGTATAATCAATCTTCTAGTTGTGGTGCAGCGTTGTCCAGCTGTACCTACAGCTCCAAATACTGCCCCAATAAGAGACATATCAAGGTCTGCGTGTTCTGAGATAATAATGGCATTGTTGCCACCTAATTCTAAGATGCTTTTTCCGAGCCTAGCACCTATAGCAGCACTAACAGCCTTCCCCATTCTAGTTGATCCTGTAGCGGAAACCAAAGGAATAGAAAGGTCATTACTCATCCATTCACCAATTTCACGCCCACCTTGTACCAAGCAGTTAACACCTTCTGGTACTTGGTTCTTTTTGAAAACAGTTGCTACAATATGTTGAATGGCAATTCCGCAAAGTGGGGTCTTTTCACTTGGTTTCCAAATGGTAGTATTGCCACAAATCCATGCAAGGGCTGCATTCCAGCTCCAAACAGCTACTGGAAAATTGAAAGCAGAGATTATGCCAACTACACCTAATGGATGCCATTGTTCATACATTCTATGCGAGGGCCGTTCACTGTGCATGGTCAGTCCATATAATTGCCTAGAAAGACCAACAGCAAAATCGCAGATATCAATCATTTCTTGCACTTCCCCGTATCCTTCTTGCAAGCTTTTACCCATTTCAAAACTCACCAATTTACCTAATGCTTCTTTATTTTCCCTTAAAGCTTGTCCAATTTGTCTAACAACCTCGCCTCTTTTTGGAGCTGGCCAATTGCGCCATTCTAGGAATGCTTTTTTAGAAACTTCCATTGTTTGCATATAGGCTGTCCTGTCAGCAGTTTCTACACTAGCAATTAATTTGCCGTCAACTGGAGAATAGGATTCAATGATAGTCCCACTGGTTTCAATCCAATTGATACCAGTTGAAACACCTTTGTTTTGATTTTCAATGGCAAGCACACGTAAGAAGTCCATAACAGCTTTTTTACAAAGTTAGGACTAAAGCTTTATTTGCTGGCTTAGTTATATGGCTTATTTGTTTTTGGAATGTTGCAATAAAAGATCATAAACATTGCTATAACTACTTCCAATTGGGATTTCTTTTCCAGCCACTACTAGTTTGGTTTTACTAAATTTTTCAATTTTGGCTAAAGGAACAATAAAGGATCTATGAACCCGAATAAAATCCCTTGGTGGGAGTTTTTCCTGAATACTTTTAAGGGTCATCAAGGTCAATACGGGACTGGGTTTGATGTATAATTTAATATAATCATCTAAAGCCTCAACAAGTTCAAGGTCTTTGAGATTGATTTTCATGATTTCGTAATTCACTTTTACGAAGATGGAATTCAATTGTAATTCCTGCGAACCCAAGAAATCTAAATATTCTTTGGCTTTATACGCTGCTTTTAAAAAGCGATCATATTCAAAAGGTTTCAGCAAATAGTCTACAGCGTCAACATTAAAACCCTCAACTGCAAAGTCTTTATAAGCAGTGGTGAATACAACTGCTGGTTTTTGTGCTAGAGATTTATAAAATTGAAGCCCATTGATATCAGGCATTTGAATGTCTAAAAAAAGAAGATCCACTTTGTTTTCCTGTAACCACTTTTTTGCCTCATCAGTATTTGAAAACACTTTATCCAATTGTAGAAAAGATATTTTAGCACAGTATTCACTGATTAATTGAAGTGCCAATGGCTCGTCATCTATGGCTATACAGTTTATCATGATGTAGTAATCTCAAGGTGTACAAGATAGAAGTTATCCTTTATTTCATTTGTAAGTGTGTATTTTCCGGGATACATCAATTCTAGTCTACGTTTTACGTTATTGATACCGATTCCGGTATTTTCCATCATATTGTTTTCAGACGGAACAATAAAATTGCTGGAAAAGAAAGTAATACTATTTGCCAATGCCTCAATTTTAATCTCTATATGCGACACTGACTTTGTACTAATACCATATTTAAAAGCATTTTCTACAAATGGAATAAAAACCAAAGGCGCTACCAGTTTTTCATCAATCAAACCTTCTGAAGAAAAGGCAACCGTTGTTTTTTCGGTTAACCTTACCTGTTGCAATTCAATATAATTTTTAATAAAATCCACCTCATTTGAAAGGGCAACCAATTCTTGTGTGGTTTCAGTTAAAATATACCTCATAATAGAGGATAATTTCATAACTGCTGGTGCAGTTTTTTCACTTCTCACCACCGCTAATGAATAAATATTATTAAGGGTGTTAAAGAAAAAATGGGGGTTGATTTGCGATTTTAAAAATGAAAGCTCTGTTTGGAGTTTTTGACTCTCTGTTTCTTTTCTGGTTTCCTCTGTCAGTAACCACCTTTGGATAACAGAAATGCAGGTTCCAACCGTGAAAACCAATAGAAATATGGCAATATTGAAAAAATCTACAAAAGACCTTCTACTATTACCTGTTCGGGGTCTGCCTCTACCTGGAATATTGGTTGGGAAGTTCCTAATTTCAGGAGGAGCAATCCAAGTGGCTATATATTTGGGAACATATAGGTACATAATCAAAAAACAGAACATGGTCAATGTGTAAATCAGCCATTTTTCTTTCATTAGAAGTTTTGGAATTAATACCAAAGTGTTCAAATAGTAGAAAAAAACCAAAAAAAGGTTGTTGCAAATTATGCTCGCAATCATATGATCGCTCATGGAAAAATTAGCATCCAACATCCTTGGAAAGAATACCAAATAGGGTAGGGCAAAAAAACAAGCCCAAGCCGCTATATGAGCAATGATGGTAACAATTTTTTTATTTGAGCTTATCAAAGTCCTATTATTTTCATTAAATGTAAAAAATCCACCTGAAAAAGTTTCCAAATTTAACCCCTGCGGCAGAGCAAGGGCTTTAATATGGGTGAATAAGGGACTCTTATCGGTGAAGCAGATTAATAGGATTCTGATTCATTAGGGAAATTCAGACTTTTTACATCAACAATATATTGAGAAACCGCTTGATGTATACTGGCTTCTAGGTTTAAATATTGCCTTATAAAGCGAGGTTTGAATTCTTGATTAATACCTAAAAGGTCATGCATCACCAATACCTGACCATCACAATCTTGGCCGGCTCCAATACCAATTGTTGGAATTTCAATGCTTTTTGATACTTTTTGGGCAAGTTGGGCAGGAATTTTTTCAAGCACAATGGCAAAACAACCTGATTGTTCTAATAAAATGGCATCAGCTTGTAGTTTTTCAGCTTCTGCCTCATCTTTTGCCCTTACTGCATAAGTGCCAAATTTATAAATGGATTGTGGGGTTAATCCTAAATGTCCCATAACTGGAATGCCTGCGGCAACAATTCTTTTAATACTTTCTGCAATTTCAGCTCCGCCTTCCATTTTTACAGCATGGGCACCAGACTCTTTCATAATTCGAATGGCAGAAGCTAGGGCAATGTCTGAATTAGACTGATAAGATCCAAAGGGCAGGTCTACAACCATTAAACTTCTTTCAACAGCCTTTCTAACACATTGTGCATGATAAATCATCTGGTCAAGCGTAATGGTTACAGTAGTTTCATTTCCGGCCATTACATTGCTAGCACTGTCTCCAACCAATATCACGTCTATACCTGCATTGTCAAAGATTTTGGCAAAGGAGAAATCGTATGCCGTAATCATGGAGATTTTTTCTCCTTTTTTCTTCAGGCTTAACAGGGTATGGGTAGTGATTTTTTTTAGATCTTTTGACATGTTTAATTTGGGTTTCTGAGAAGATAATTTGCCTTATTGATCTTAAGTTAATTCACTATACAAATGTTGAATTAAGCCATCGGCCAGTCCAATCTTTGGAACATAAATTTCATCAGCATCTGCCCATCGCATGGCATTAATATAGATCTGTAATGCAGGGACTATTACATCTGCGCGATCTTCTCTTAATTTATAAGTTTGAATTCTTTCCTGTAAACTAAAACTTGATAATTCTTTGAGATAGTCTTTTAAAAGTTCAAGACTTAATGGTTTACCGTCTTTTTTCTTGCTTAATGAAAATACTTTATTAATATTTCCCCCTGTTCCAATTGCCACAATTTTCTTGTACCCTTTTGTCTTCTGTTTAATAAAGTCTTTCATCTCTGTCCAAAGCCGGTCTTCCACCATATCTTTTAACAAACGAATGGTTCCAATATTAAATGATTGCTTAAAAATTAGCTTGCCTTCCGCAAAAAAAGTCAATTCTGTGCTTCCACCCCCAACATCCATATACATATAGCTATGGTCGGTATCCATTTGCTCTGCAACATGGTTTTCATAAATTAAGGATGCCTCAAGATCTCCACTAATAATTTCAATACTAATGCCAGTTTCCATCTTTACTTTTCTGATAACGTCTTGGCTATTGCTTGCGTCGCGCATTGCGCTTGTAGCACAAGCAATTGAATGCTCAACTCCATATGCATTCATCAAATGACTATATGCTTTCATGGTTTGAAGAATCATTCCTTTTTTTTGTTTTGAAATCTCGCCTTTTTCAAAGACCTCAAAACCAAGACGTAATGGAACCCTTACTAAATTCAATTTGTTGAAAACCGGTTTGCCCAAGTTGTCAAATGCGGTTTCCGCAATCAGCAACCTTGCCGCATTACTTCCAATATCTATTGCTGCTAAACGCAAATCATCTATGTTTTTTTGTAAAGGTACTGATAGGTTTCAATTTGAGACCGTACCGCTTTTTTTCCAGTGTAAGGTACATAGTTGTTACTTAATTCATTATTGAGGATTCTAGCTTTTACATTATCCCTTAATTGAATGTGGATAATATCTGTTAATTCCAATTTCAATTTAGGGTCAGTAACTTCTAAAGCAGCTTCAACACGGTGGTCTAAATTGCGCACCATCCAATCGGCGCTGGAAATAAATACCCTTTGTTTACCTCCATTATGGAAAATGATCACCCTGGCATGTTCCAAATATTCATCTACAATACTAATAGCAGTAGGAATATGCTTAAATTTTTTATTCTCAAGTATTGGGCAGAAAATACCTCTTACAATCATCTTAATTTCAACTCCAGCCATTGCTGCTTCATATAACTTTTCAATGAGTATAATATCGCTGAGCGAATTTACTTTAAGTATAATTTTTGCTGGTTTGCCAGATTTAGCTGTTTTAATCTCTTTATTAATAAGCAATACAATCTCCTTTCTCATATTATTTGGGCAAACTATCAATGTCTTGCAGGCTGCCAATGGTGCAGAACCGTTACGCCAGTTTTCCAAATATTTAAAAATCCTATTGATGTCAGCCATTACATTGCGGTTACTGGTCATTAAGCAATGATCTCCATACACTTTTGCAGTAGATTCATTTAAATTACCAGTGCTAACAAATCCATATTGGATGGTTTTATTGTCTTTTCTTTTTTTGATGATGCAAAGCTTTGCATGGATTTTCATTTTTGGAACGCCTAATAAAACTTTTACACCTTCTTCTTCCAATACTTTTTTCCATTCCAAATTAGCTTCCTCATCAAATCGGGCTTTCAATTCTAACATGACTACCACTTCCTTTCCATTTCTTGCCGCATTAATTAAAGCATTGATTACTTTAGAATTTGACGCCAAACGATAAGCCGAGATTTTAATGGAATTTACATCTGGATCCATTGCAGCTTCCCTTAAAAGGTCAATCACCGCATTAAATGAGTGGTATGGAAAATTTAATAAAAGATCCTGTTTTAAAATCACATCTGTTACCCTCATGGAAGTTTTTAATTGAGGATGTGCAAAAGATGGATTTCTTTTATTGGTAGTTTTGAAAACATCAGGAAAATCCATGAAATGTCTAAAATTATGGATTCTTCCTCCTGGAATGATATTGCTTTTTCTGTTTAAACTCAGTCTTCTAATTAAGTACTCCAATAAGCCAGGATTCATTTCTCTGTCATAAACAAACCTTACTGGTTTACCTTTTCTTCTGTTTTTTAAACCCTTTTCAATCTTTTCAACAAAACTGGTACTAACATCATTGTCTAAATCAATTTCTGCATCTTTTGTTACTTTAAATACATGCGATTCAAACTGATCAAATTCAAAGTAAGAGAAAATAAAAGGTAAATTATACCTAACAACGTCTTCCAATAATATGATCTGTGTTTCACCGGACTTTGATGGAAGTATTACAAAACGTCCTACAGCTTTTGCAGGTATTTCAATTAAAGCAAATTTCTGTTTGTAAGCAGAATTGGATTTAGACATTACTACCCCTAAGTAGATGCTTTTATCTCTTAGATAGGGTAGTTGCGGAAGACTTTCAATCATTAAGGGAATGATATTTGAACGTACTTCCTCATCAAAAAAACGTTTTACAAAAAGTTGTTGTTCTTTATTAAGCTGCTTTTCATTGATTAATGAAATTTTTTCTTTTTTCAATTCTTTTAAAATGCCTTCCCAGATTCTATTAAATTCTCCCTGTTGCTTCAATACAGTTGTTTGAATTTGGTCTAGAATTTCCTGAGGGGCTTCTTCTAAATGAAAATTGCCTTTTTTATTTTTTTCAGCATACTCCAACATCCGCTTTAAGGTTGCCACTCTAACCCTAAAGAATTCGTCCATATTGTTGGAAAAAATGCCTAGGAATTTAATCCTAAGTTTTAAAGGAACTTCTGGATCATTTGCTTCTTGTAATACTCTTGCATTAAAGCTAAGCCAACTAATATCCCTTTGTATAAATTGTTTCTTTGCCATAAAAAAAGGTCTTCTACAAATTTACAAGAGAGGACAATTAGGTTGTGTTAAGTTTGCGTTTTAAGAATGTGAGGCTTTGATTTGCTGAATTAAACCCGTAGTTGAAAATCCTTCCACAATTGGGTTGATGATCACCTTGCCCCCATTTGCAATCACTTCTTTGGCACCTACAATCTGTTCAATTGTATAATCTCCACCTTTGACTAATAAGTCTGGTAAAAGATGGGTAATGAGATTTAAAGGGGTGTCTTCTTCAAATATAACAACTGCATCTACAATGGCTAAACTAGCCAATAACAAAGCCCTACTTTGTTCATGATTAATAGGTCTCTCGGGCCCTTTTAACCTTTTTACACTCTCATCGCTATTAGCACCAACAATTAAATAGTCTGCTTCCTGTGCGGCTTGGGATAAAGAAGCTATATGTCCTTCATGTAAAATGTCAAAACATCCATTGGTAAAAGCAACTGTTTTGCCAGTTGCTCTCCAGCTAGCAACCATTGCTTTTAATTGTGTTAGAGACACAATTTTCTTAGGGATACTATTGACCGCTTTCATGTAATTTTTTTTTGTTGTATACTGGTAAAGCCAAAACACAAATTGTGCCCACAATTAAAACAATCAGGAATTGCGCAAACCATTGCAATGTGCCATTGGCAAAACCAAGTTCAAATGGAACCCCTGATTTCTCTAGCACTTTTGCCATAAAAAAAGCATATGCACCAATTCCACCAGGCGTAACAATCATGCCAATACTAGCAAAAGCCAGAGCAGATAGCGCATCAGGTAGCCCCAGATGTTCAGTACCCATGGTAGCCGAAAGACCTACCCAGGTTCCAAGAATGTACAGGAACCATATGCCAGCGCTGTAAAAAAGAAATAGTCCCTTGTTTTTGAGCTTATTTACACTACTTAAACCTTCCCAAATTCCTTTGAGTATCTTTTTAAATAGGATCACCAATTTTAAATGGGCAAATTGTTTGAACCAAAATTTTATTGCTAAAAATAAAACTAAGATGACTAGTCCAACAATCATCAATTTAGTTGATGAAAAACTGCCAGTTTTTGTTTGAAACATTTCTTGAAACAATTGTTTGCCATATTCACCTACAATTTCAAATTGTAGGGTAAATGCTAACAAAAAAACTATCCCAAGGGAGATTACATCAAATGCTCTTTCTGCAACAATAGTGCCTACCAGTTTTTCTGCTGGTACTTTTTCATATTTAGCTAAGATGGTACATTTTAAAACCTCGCCTAGTCTGGGTACCGCTAAATTGGCTAAATAACCAATCATGACTGCAAAAAAGCTATTGGCAAATCCGGGTTTATAACCCATTGGTTCCATCAAAATTCTCCATCTTAATGCACGCAAAACATGACTCAACGACAGGATGAGGAATACTGGAGCAATTAGCCCAAACTTGGCAGTTTGTAAGGCTTTTTTAAATTCTCCCCATTTGTCTGGTGGAATCTGGTGCAAGCTCCACCAGACTAGAAACACCCCAATGCCTAGGAAGAAAAGATATTTTAAAATAGCAACCAGTCTTTTTTTCATGAAGGATTCATTCTTTGGCAAGTTAAGCAAGCTTGTTCAATTAGAGTTTATTTCCTTGCTTAGGAAATACAATCCAGGGTTGAAAGGTTTTTGCTTTTTCAAAGTCCATGATAGCATAAGAAAGAATCACCACCAAATCACCAACAGCTCCTTTTCTGGCAGCGGGTCCGTTTAAACAAACAATACCACTTCCTCGCTTACCTTTAATTAGATAGGTCTCCAACCTTTCTCCGTTATTTACATTTACCACTTGTATTTTCTCGTTTTCAATAAAGTTGGCGGCATCCATTAGGTCTTCATCAAGGGTTAGACTACCCACATAGTGTAAGTTGGCTTCCGTAATGGTAGCTCTATGGATTTTGGATTTTAAAACTTCTATTTGCATGGGCGCGAAACTAGAAATTTGTATTCAAGAAAATTGCAGAAAAATGTTATCATTTATCAGCGGTAAATTATCAATTAGTCTAACCCCCTCTAAATAAACGGCTATTAATAATACAGCTTGCATTTGGGGTTCCCATTGGGTAATTGAATCCAAACTATGGGCTTCAACAAGTTCTAAGTAGTCAATTTTTTCAAAACCGGACTCCAAAAGCAAGTTTTTTCCAGCTTCAATAAATTGATCAATTGAAGAATTGGGGTGCAATTGGGTTTGAATATTGCGCAATACTTGAAAGATTGTAGCAGCTTTTTGTTTGCCGGCTTCCGATAAACGCATATTCCGGCTACTCATAGCAAGACCAGAAGATGCTCTCAAAGTTGGGCAAATCACCAGTTCTGTTTTGGATTGCTTGAGGGCTAGCAATTTGGAAATAACCATACATTGTTGATAATCCTTTTGTCCCAAAAAAAGCTTATCCGGTTCTACCAAATCTAACAACCTGTTTACCACCTGACAAACGCCTTGAAAATGCCCGGGGCGATATTTTCCCTCCAGTAGGTTTTCTAGGTTACCAAGCTCATAAACCGGTAAGTCTGCCGTACCATTTGGATAGATTTGAGCCTGTGATGGCATAAAAAGTAGATCTGTTCCAGCTTTTTCTAGGGCTAAGATATCAGATTCAATGGTTTGTGGATATTTTTCAAAATCGGAACTATCATTGAATTGTGTAGGGTTGACAAAAATACTGCAAACAGTCAAGAGATTTTGATTTTTGCAATTGGTTATCAATGAGATATGTCCATTATGAAGGGCTCCCATGGTAGGGATAAACCCAATTTTAGCAGCTTTTTCTTGCTGTTTAGCAATCCAATTTTGAAGTTCAGTAGCGGTTTTTAGCAGGATCATGGCTTGGTTTAGATGGGAGTAGAGACTATTACGTTATCGGTTCTTTTATTTTATATACCTTTGCAAATTATTTTCAAGTATTGATTAAATGGCGTGATAATGTCAACAAAGAAAAGAATTTTATTCATTGCCACTGAAATGTCGCCTTATTTAGAACTAACGGAGTTTGCCGAAGTAATTAATAAGTTGGCCATTAAGAGTAATGACACGGGGTTGGAAGTGAGGTGTATCATGCCCAGATTTGGGGTTATTAATGAACGCAGGCATCGGTTGCATGAAGTAGTGAGATTGTCAGGAATCAATGTTTCAGTTGATAATGATGACTATCCCTTGCAAATTAAAGTGGCTTCTTTACCAAATGCCCGTTTACAAGTCTATTTTCTAGAAAATGAAGATTTCTTTAAAAGAAAGCAAATTTTTCACGATGAATCAGAAACTTGGTTTGACGATAACGCATTGAGAACCATTTTCTTCTGCAAAGGTGCTCTTGAAACTGTAAAGAAATTTGGATGGCCTCCAGACATTATTCATTGTAGTGGATGGATGACAGGTTTAATCCCTGCTTATATTAAAACAGCCTATAAAAAAGAACCTGTTTTTGGAAATAGCAAAGTAATATTCACTATTGGTCAAAATACCTTTACGGAAGAATTGGGAGCTGATTTTATCCAAAAAGCCATGATTAATGCCAATATCAAGGAAAAGGATTTAGAAAGTTTCAAAGACCATAATAATACGGCTATGTTCAAAGGTGGGGCCACTTATGCAGATGCCATTACTTTTGGTTCTGACGTCATTGAAAAGAAACTGATAGACGATTTCTCAAAAGTGAAGGGCAAAAAGACGGTTCCATTTAAAGGATGGGATTCTGATTTAACAGAGTATTTAGAATTGTACAACGACCTTGCGGGCAAGTAATTTATAACTGATGGATGCATTTTTTACACGGCGTCGGCTGTTTTCTTTTGTTATTGTAGGTATGCTTTTTGTTTTTGGATGCACCCGTATTTCTAGTACTGAACTAGCTGGTGGATTGATTCCTGCAGCAGATGGTGTGAATACCTTTGATACTGTATTTAATGTAACTACCGATAGTTATGATGACCGTGATACCATCCGATTGTACAAGTCGGATAACCATGTTTTGGGAGTCATTAATAATGACCCCTTATTTGGAAAATCCAATGCAAATCTCTTTTTTGAAGTAGCATCCAATATATATCCTTTATCAATGCAGGGTGTTAGAGACAGTATTATTGTAGATTCTGCTGTGTTAATCCTAAGTTATAGAGGTTTTTATGGGGATTCCACACAACCTTTAAAATTGAATGTCCACGAAGTAAATGGAATGATTGAACAGTTTAAAGTGTATCCTGTTAACTATCCACAAGTATATCCAATTAATTATTTTAGCACACCAATTGCACCTACTAAAACAGTAGATATACGCAGATTGGGTGATTCGGTAAAGAATAGATATGAAAATGCGGTAAATCAAATACGCATTCCTTTGAATAAAAGTTTTGCTAGAAGAATGATTACAGGCTATGATACCACAAATGCCTACAAATCTGATTCCGCTTTTAGAGCCTATTTTAATGGATTTGCAGTGATCCCAGATCCTTCTACGCCAGCCAATGCCATGTTGCATGTGAATTTGGGTGATTCTAATACCAAATTAGCCCTATACTATAGCACAGCTAGTACAGGTTCAACCGCCAGAGATACTGTTGTTACTTATTTAAAATTTAATACCCTTGCCTCCGGCGATGTAAACTATGTAACTCGCAACAGAACTGGATCTGAAGTAGCCAAATATTTGACAGCAACACCAAAATCAGATTCATTAGTATATGTTCAAGCCATGCCAGGTACTGGAGTAAGAATCAGGGTGCCCGGTTTACAATCCATTTCAAATAGAATTATACATAGAGCTGAATTTATTGCAGAACAAGTACCTGATGACGCCAATCTGGTTACTGCGGATGTTCAAATGAATCCGCCTAGGTACTTATTTTTGGGTATCTATGATAGCGTCAATAGGCGCAAGAAAAATATCCCCAATGATTATGTTGTATCACTTTCTGGACCTAATGTTGGTGAATTTGGAGGGTTCTTGACCTATAAATCCATGCAAGGATATAATAGGGTAGCGGCTTACAATTTTAATATTAGTAGATATGTTCAAGGTGTGGCCACTAGAAGAGACACCGCTTTTAATATGATATTAACGGCTCCAGTGAACGATTCAATGTATTATACATCTCCCTATCCTAATCAAGCTATTCAACAACAATACTTTCTTTCACCTACGTATTCCAATGAAATTTCAAATGGAAGGGTTAGGCTAGGGGGTGGAACCAATACAAGGTTTAGGATGCGATTGAGAATTGTTTATTCCAAGATTTAAATGATTGGTTGCTTTATATTTGCAACCATAACTTTCAAAAATACCCATTATGCCTTACTTGTTTACTTCCGAGAGTGTCTCAGAAGGCCATCCGGACAAAGTAGCGGATCAGATTTCTGATGCGTTGATTGATAACTTTTTGGCTTTTGACAAAGAATCAAAAGTTGCATGTGAAACTTTGGTAACTACTGGTCAAGTGATTTTGGCTGGAGAAGTAAAATCCAAAGCCTATTTGGATGTGCAAGAGATTGCTAGAGGTGTGATTCGCAAGATTGGTTATACTAAGAGCGAATACATGTTTGAAGCCAATAGCTGTGGTATTTTGTCTGCTATTCACGAGCAGAGTGCCGATATTAACCAAGGAGTTGATAAGAAGAAGAAAGAAGAGCAAGGTGCTGGTGACCAAGGGATGATGTTTGGTTATGCCAGCAATGAAACCGAAGACTATATGCCTTTGGCCTTGGATATTGCCCACAAGATTTTGATTGAACTAGCTGCCTTACGCAGAGAAAACAAAGCCATCCAGTACTTGCGTCCAGATGCTAAGAGCCAGGTGACTTTGGAATACGATGATAACAACAAACCCGTAAGGATTGATGCTATTGTGGTATCTACCCAACACGATGACTTTGATACAGAATCCAAAATGTTGGCCAAGATCAAGGATGATATCATCAATATCCTGATTCCAAGGGTAAAGAAGAAATACAAGAAATACGCCAAGCTGTTTAATGCAGACATCAAATACCATATTAACCCAACGGGTAAGTTTGTGATTGGTGGTCCACACGGAGATACAGGCTTAACTGGTCGTAAGATTATTGTAGATACTTACGGAGGTAAGGGTGCACACGGTGGTGGCGCATTCAGCGGAAAAGATCCTAGCAAGGTAGACCGTTCAGCAGCTTATGCTACAAGGCATATTGCCAAGAACCTAGTTGCTGCAGGATTGGCTGATGAAGTGTTGGTACAAGTATCTTATGCCATCGGCGTAGCCAAACCAACCAGTATCAACGTGAATACTTATGGCACTGCCAAGGTAAAGATGACTGACGGACAAATTGGTAAGATTGTACAAGGTTTATTTGATATGCGTCCTTACTTTATTGAGCAACGCTTAAAATTGCGTACGCCTATTTACAGTGAGACTGCAGCTTATGGACATATGGGCCGTAAGAATGAAGTGGTGTACAAGACTTTCAAAGATCCTTCTGGAAAAGAGAAAACCGTAAAAGTGGAACTCTTTACTTGGGAGAAACTGGATTATGTTAGAAAAGTGAAACAGGCTTTTGGTCTGTAATCAACAATATCAATTTGAAACCCTCGCTCATATGCGGGGGTTTTTTATTTTCATTGGGCAGGTCTTATCTGTAACTTTGTACAGCTATGTTTAAACAACCCATCTATATTGCAGCTTTGTTCTGCATTTTGATGATGACAGCGCTTCGCTGGCAGGGTGCCGTATTAAAGACCCCAGAAAGCCCAAGGGCGATAGTTGATTTGGAATTGGCCAATGAACCAAAACAAGTACAGGCCATTTTAAATGTATGGACTATCAAGGACGTAAGATTAAACATTCAATTAGACTTTTTATTTATAGTTGCCTATGTGTTTTTTTTAGCATTGGCAGCAGAAGGGATGGCCTCAAAATGGGCTAATTCAAAAATGCAGTTTTTAGGATGGTTAATGGCCAGGTTTGCCCTAGTAGCAGGTATCTTAGACATTGCCGAGAATTTGTTGATGCTTCAAACCATTGATCAACACTATAGCCTTTTATCACTTAATCTAACTAGATATGCAGCAATTATCAAGTTTGGTTTGGTTGGTATAGTATTGTTGTATTTGATGATCTCTTTACCCAATTTGTTCAAAAAACAAAGCCCATGAATCAAGAAGAGAATCCTTGGACAACCCTTAAATCCAAATCTATTTATGAAAATCCATGGATTCAATTAACTGAGTTTGATGTAATTAATCCCGGTGGAGGAACAGGCATTTATGGAAAAGTTCATTTTAAGAATAGAGCAGTTGGGGTTATAGTGTTAGATGAACATCAGAACACGTATTTAGTTGGTCAGTACCGTTATACGATAGATGAGTACAGTTGGGAAATTCCGGAAGGCGGCGGTCCAGTTGGAACTGATCCCTTAGATAGTGCCAAAAGGGAATTATTAGAAGAAACAGGATTGGTGGCTCAGCAATGGAATCTATTATTAGAGATGCATTTGTCAAATTCCGTAAGTGACGAGCTTGCCATTCTGTATCTTGCAACCGATTTAACCCAATTTCAGGCTGAACCAGAAGAAACCGAACAATTACAAATAAAAAAATTGCCTTTTGAAGAAGCCTATCAAATGGTGCTGGATGGAAAAATCAAAGACAGTATGAGCGTTGCTGCCATACAAAAAACAAAATTATTGTTCCTAGAAGGGAAATTAAAATAAAGCAAATGCCCATAAATCAAGATCGATTAATCATTGGAAGACAGCCTTTAATTGAAGCTATTAAGTCTGGTAAAGACATAGACAAAATCCTTTTTCAAAAAAATGTGGAAGGAGAAAATATTGCTGTTATCAGACAATTGGCTAGAGAAAAAAATATTCCCATTCAAGTGGTCCCCATTGAAAAACTAAATGGTCTTTCTAGGGCTAATCACCAAGGTGTTATGGCATTTGTAGCCAGAGTAGCTTACATGGATTTACAAGAAGTTATTGATCAAGTGGTGGCAGATGGTTTGAGTCCTTTGTTTCTAATGTTAGATGGGATTACAGATGTAAGAAATATTGGGGGTATTGCACGAACTGCAGTTTGTACTGGAGCGCAGGCCATTATTATTCCTGATAAAGGAGTAGGTGCTTTAAATGAAGAAGCCATGAAGAGTAGTGCTGGAGCATTGGAGTCTATTCATATTTGTAGGGTAAACAGTCTGTTGAAAGCGGTTGATACCCTGCATTTAAACGGGATTCAAGTGTATACCAGTGGTATGAAAGCAGAAAAACTAGTAGCAGATTTATCTATGAAAGAACCATGCTGTATTATCATGGGTGATGAAGGTAAAGGAGTGCAACCCTATTTAGCAAAAGCGGCAGACCAGTTTTTTAAAATTCCAATGGCGGGTAGTTTTGATTCTTATAATGTATCTGTGGCTACCGGAATTATTTTATATGAAGCCCTTAAACAAAGAATCTAACTCATTGTCAAAACATCTTCTTGTCTAGTGTAAACCAACATACCATTCAATTAATAGAATGCCCCCGCGACGCTATGCAAGGGTGGCCTCATGCTATTGCCACAGTTGATAAGATTAGATATTTGAATAGCTTGTTGAAAGTAGGTTTTCATAGTTTAGATTTTGGCAGTTTTGTATCGCCCAAAGCCATACCACAAATGGCAGATACGGCTGAGGTCTTAGAGGGATTAGATCAAAATTTGGTGGCTAAGAATCAATTATTAGCCATTGTAGCCAATTTGAGAGGGGCCCAAACAGCTATGGCTTACTCTGCCATAAAATATATAGGATTCCCTTTTTCTCTTTCTCCAACTTTCCAATTGCGCAATACCAATAGTAGCATGGAGCAGAGTCTAGAAACCGTGAGCCAAATTCAATCTCTTTGCCAAGACAATAACAAGCAATTGGTGCTTTATTTGAGTATGGGCTTTGGAAATCCTTACGGCGATCCTTATGATAGTAAGCTTTTGATACAATGGACAGAAACCATGGTTGCAATGGGTATTCAAATTATCTCTTTGGCCGATACCGTTGGTATGGCTACTGCAGAAGCAATTCATGATGCATTAACCACATTGGTTCCAAGGTTTAGTAATACTACCATTGGTGTTCATTTACATAGTAGTGTCTACAATTTTGAAGAAAAAGTCCAAGCCGCTTTAGAAGGAGGTTGTCAAAGAATTGATGGAGCCATCAAGGGGATTGGCGGTTGTCCAATGGCCCAAGACCAACTGATAGGGAATATGGATACCCTTCAAATTATTCCTTATTTACAAGCAAAAGGGTTGACCCTAAATATCAATGAAATGGCTTTGTCTGAAGCAGTAATGATTGCAGACCAAATATTTGAATCCACCAGCAACCACTAAGGCATGAAGTTTCATTACGAGTTTGCAATAAAAAAACTAAGCAACCCTATTTCTCACCAACAAAAATTAATGCTGGTGGGTTCTTGTTTTACGGAGAATATAGGAGATAAGTTAAGAAAGATGAAGTTTTCCGTCTTGGAAAATCCTTCAGGAATTTTGTTTAATCCTGTTAGTGTTTCACAAACCATTACCCATTGCATTGAAAATAAATTGGTCACCGAATCAGATATTTTCCAATACAATGAAGCTTGGCATAGTTGGGATCATCATAGTAGGTTTTCCAATTTTCAAGCTCAGGAATGTTTAAATGACATTAATCAATCAACGGCAGAAGCTCATGCCTATTTAAAAGAGGCTGATTTTTTAGTGCTTACTTTGGGGTCTGCTTGGATATACGAGTTAACAGATAAAGCCGCAGGAAATAAAACTGGATTTGTAGCTGCAAATAATCATAAAGCACCCGCTGATTGGTTTTCTAAGCGTTTGTTAACGGTAGAGCAAACCTTAGTGGTATTGGATAATCTCTTGCATAGATTGTTTAGATTCAATCCCAAATTGAATATCATTTTTACCATTAGTCCTGTAAGGCATCTGAGAGAAGGTGTAATTGAAAACAATAGGAGTAAGGCTATTTTAATTCAAGCTGTGCACCATTTGGTAGACAAGTTTAGTAAGCTCTATTATTTTCCCGCTTATGAATTGGTCATTGATGACTTGCGCGATTATCGTTTTTATGCGGAAGACCTTGTACACCCCAATTACCATGCTACACAATATGTTTGGGAGAAATTAATTGGTGCTTGCATGAATGAACCAACGCAGGAACTCATGAAAGAAATTGCAGAAATTAATTTGGCCTATCAACACAAACCATTTAATCAACAGTCTCAACAACACCAGCAGTTTTTAAACAACTATTTAGAAAAAACGCGTGCATTGTCAAATCTATATCCCTATTTAGACTTTGAGAAAGAACGCTCTTATTTTGAATCAGGGAAACAAAAAGATCAATAAATAAGACTAGTGAATGCGCTCTCCACTAATTTCTAAATCTTTCATTACGCCAATTTCAAATTCTAGCCATTCTTTCCACCTATTTCTAACCATCGTTTTATCCATATAATGGTCAGCCAAATTGATGAAAAGTGTATAATGTCCTGCTTCGCTTTCCATGAATTTTCTATAGAATCCTCTTAAATATTCGTCTTCAAGACCTTCACTTAATCGTTTAAATCGCTCACAGCTTCTGGCTTCTATTAGTGCCATAGTTAGCATTTGGTCCAAAAACCTATCTTCTGGGTGCCCCCCTTTTTTTTGAAAGTCCATTAATCTATTTGCGTATTCATCCCTTCTTTGTTTCCCTAGTGGTAAATCGCGTTTTTTTAATTCAGCCAAGACCATTCTAAAATGTCCCCATTCTTCTGTAACAATGGGGGCTAGTGATTCTACCATCAGACTATTTTGAGGATAGCGTTGAATATATGACATGCAGGTTAGTGCTGCTTTCATTTCACAATAAGCATGGTCAGTTAGTATGGCTTCAATTGAGATACTGGCCAAGTCTACCCATCTTGGGTCTGTTGGTAATTGAAGCCCAAGTATGTTTTTAGTATGTTGTGATAATTCCATGAATTAGATAATTGCTGCAAATATCCTTCAGAACCGTCTATTGACGAAATTGAAATGGCTATTTTAACCTTGCCAACCCAATTCTGTATCTTTGCGCATGCAATTGAATCAGAGCCGTGTAGCCAATCTATTGGACAATCTTTCTATTAAGACCCTCAATCCCATGCAGGAAAAGGGTTCTCAAGCCATATTGGATAAAGTAGACACCCTATTATTAGCACCAACTGGTTCTGGTAAAACACTGGCCTTTTTATTGGCAGTTGAAGCCCTTTTAGACAAAGAAGTCAACTTAGTACAATGTTTGATTTTGACACCTTCTAGGGAACTTGCCATTCAAATTGAACAGGTTTGGAAAAAAATGCAAACAGGCTTCAAAGTAAGTTGTTGCTATGGAGGTCATGATATGCAAACAGAGATTCAGAATTTAGTTGAACCTCCTGCTTTATTAATTGGAACCCCTGGTAGAATAGCCGACCATTTTAAAAGAGAAACCCTTTCTCTAGATAATATCAAATACTTAGTCTTAGATGAATTTGACAAATCGCTAGCCCTTGGTTTTGAAGACGAAATGGGTTATGTGATTGGAGAAATTCCTCATTTGTCCAAACGGGTTTTGGTATCGGCCACCGCCTCCATTGCCATTCCAGAGTTTACTGGCGTAAGAGACTTATATGTGGTAGACTTTATGAATAAGGAAGAAGAGGGGCAATTGAATTTGCAATTGGTAGTGTCGCCTACCAAAGACAAAGTAGAAAGACTCTTTCAAATGCTTTGTTATATTGGTAATGAGTCTACAATTATTTTTTGTAACCATCGTGATGCAGTGGAACGGACTTCTCAATTGTTAACGGAAAAAGGAATTGCTAATGCCGCTTTTCATGGTGGAATGGAGCAAATGCAACGTGAACAAACCTTGATCCAATTTAGAAATGGGTCTGTACAGTTTTTAGTGGCAACTGATCTTGCAGCCAGGGGACTGGACATTCCAGAAATCAAGCATGTGATTCATTATCACCTTCCATCTACACAAGCTGAATTTACCCATAGAAATGGAAGAACAGCTAGGATGCACGCCACTGGTACAGCTTATTTACTCATGCATCAAGAGGAGCCAATGCCCTATTATTTAAGAGAATCATTTGTTCCTTTAGAATTGCCTGCTAAACTCAAACCACCAAAGCCAGCTGTTTTTAGCACTATTTATATTAATGGAGGTAAAAAAGACAAACTCAATAAAGTGGATATTGTAGGATTCTTTTTGCAGCAGGGAAAATTGGCAAAAGAAGATTTGGGTTTAATTGTAGTCAAAGATTTTAACAGCTTTGTGGCTGTTAAGAAAACCAAAGTCCCTGCCTTTTTAAAATTGGTAGAGCCCCTTAAAATCAAGGGTACAAAATATAAGATTGTATTGGCTAAATAGATGTTAGGTTCTGATAGCTTTCAATATACAATTGTTCAACTTTGGCCCTTGCCCAAGGCGTTTTTCTCAAAAATTTCAAACTTGATTGGATACTTGGGTTATCCAAAAAACAATTGATTCGGATTCTTTTTCCCAATTCTTCCCATCCATAATGATTGGCTAGAAAAGTTACTATGGCTTCAAGTGTTTTGCCGTGTAAAGGGTCTTTTTGTTTTGGGATTTCCATGTTCTAGGCTTGGTCAATTGAAAATTAGGTATTTTTATCCAACAAAACATGGCCATGAGAATTCTTCCATTCATTGCTTCCACAGCTATTACTATTGGTTTAGTAACGGTTCTGAATATGCAAATCCCACTTGGTGCGTCTAAAACACCAAGATTAGGATATTTTCTTTCTCCGCAACAAGGATTCTGGCTAAACGCCGAACCCACCAATAGTTCTTTCAATGCTCAAATCAATACCAGGGGGTTGAAAAACAAGGTAGACGTTTATATGGATGAACGTTTGGTTCCCCATATCTATGCTCAAAATGACTTGGATGCCTATTATGTGCAAGGTTTTTTACATGCCAAATTCCGTCTATGGCAAATGGAATTCCAAACCTATGTTGCTTCTGGAAGACTTTGTGAAATCTTGGGTGATAGTAAATTAGATATAGATCGTTATTTCAGAAGAATGGGTATGGTTTATGGTGCGGAACAGACCATGGCTAAGATGGACAATAACCGTGAAATGCAGGCTACTGTAGATGCTTATACAGAAGGGGTAAATGCCTATATTAAATTACTTAAACCGGAAGATCTTCCATTTGAATACAAGTTATTAGACTATAGCCCTGAAAATTGGACACCCCTAAAAACTTATTTGTTCCTGATGTTTATGTCTTATGATCTTTCAGGAAGGGGCGTTTCCTCAGACTTGAAAATGACCAATGCCCGGGATTATTTGGGTTTTGAATCTTTTAACCAACTTTTTCCAAATGTGCAGGATTCCTTGGATCCCATTTTACCACCCTCTACCATATATAGCAAACCAAGTATCACACCCATTAAACCAGCAAAATCTGATTCACTTTACTTACACCAAGTAAAATCAACAGTAAACGTAAGTAATCCACCCGCTCCAAATAAGAACAATGGAAGTAATAACTGGGCTGTTTCTGGAAAGAAAACCAGGTCAGGTAGACCCATATTATGTAATGATCCTCATTTGGGTTTAAACTTGCCTTCTCTTTGGTATGAAGTACAAATTAATACCCCAACACATAACACTTATGGTGCTAGTTTTCCGGGTTCACCAGCCGTTATCATTGGATTTAATGATAGTATAGCCTGGGGTGTTACCAATGCCGGTAGAGACGTGTTTGATTATTATGATATGCATTTCAGGGATACCAGCATGAAAGAATATTGGTATAATGGCGCTTGGAAAAAAGCTGAGCAAAGGGTAGAAGTAATTAAAATAAAAGGTAAACCTGATAGGGAAGAAAAAATTGCCATGACCGTGTATGGTCCTGTTATGTATGATCATAGTTATAGCAATGAAAGTACCAATGGAAGAAGTTTAGCGGTTGCATGGACAGCCAATATTGCAGGTAACGGGTTACAAACATTTTATAAATTAAATAGAGCTAAAAATTTTGAGGATTATCAAACTGCTATCAGCAATTGGTGGTGTCCGGGTCAGAATTTTGCATTTGCTTCAAAAACAGGTGATATCGCCATAAAGCAACAAGGCTCATTTGTTGCCAGATGGAATAGGCAGGGTGATTTTATTATGCCTGGCTCTGATAGTAGTTATAATTGGCAGGGATTTATACCTGAAAACGAGAATCCCATGATTAAAAACCCCGCTAGGGAATTTGTAAGTAGTGCCAATCAAATGGCTACAGATACCAGCTATCCCTATTATTTGGGTGGGGCATCGGCTTTTCCAATCTACAGGGGGATAATTATTAATAGAAAATTAGCGGTACTCAACGATATCACAACCACCGATATGCAAATGCTTCAAATGGAAAATGTAAATGTATTTGCAGAAATGGCCAGACCCGTGCTTTTAAAATATATTAACGAGAGCAAACTGACCAAGCCTCAAAAAAACTATGTTGAGATTCTTAAGAATTGGAGTTTAAGAAATGATATAACGGAACAGGGGATTACGGTTTTTAACAATATCTGGGACAGTCTGGAAAATGTAGTTTGGAAAGATGATTTTCAGAAAGCCGCTAAACCCATGCCTTGGCCAGAATCATCTACTTTATTAGAGCATTTACTTAAAGACAGTGTGTATGCATATGCTGACAATATTCTAACCACCAATAAAACGGAAACCATTCAGGATGCTGTGATGGAAGCGGTTGTTAAAGCTAGTGCAGCTATGGATAAAATGGTCAAAGACGGAAAGAAATTGGATTGGGGGGCTTTTAAAGACACCAAAGTAGAGCATTTATTAAAAATACCAGCATTGAGTAGTTTACACTTGCCTATTGGTGGTGGTGAAAACTGTATCAATGCCACAGGTACTACTCACGGACCAAGTTGGAGAATGATTGTTCAAATGACCGATACTATTGAAGCCTATGGTGTTTATCCAGGGGGGCAGAATGGTAATCCCGGTAGTAAGTTCTACGATAATTTTATCAATAGTTGGGCGGCAGGTAAATATTATCGGTTACTCTTTATCTCTAAAGAGGATGTAACCAAACAAGAAAAGATTAAATGGCATATCGCATTTACTAATGCATAAAAAATGAATATGAAATTTGTAACAGCATTATTTTTAACTGGATTTTTGGCCTATGTAATTGGACTATTTACCAACTTACCGTGGTGGTCATTTGTGTTTACTTCTTTTATTGTTGCCATGTCAGTACACCAAAAATCAGGAAAAGCTTTTTTATCTGGCTTTATTGGGTTATTTCTTTTGTGGGGATTATTGGCCATTTTAAAAGACAATGCCAATGAACATATTCTTAGTACCAAAGTAGCCAAACTGTTCCCACTTGGAGGGTCTTACTCAGTTCTGATTTTCATCACCGCATTTTTGGGAGGACTTGTTAGTGGGCTTGCTGCAACATCTGGTAGTACTTTTAGGAAGTCTAAAGCTGATTAATTTTATAAACAATCGTTAAAGCCCAGTTTTTTACATAAGTGGAAATACCTATACAGCTTGTGGTAGTTATTTTCGTATTAATTCCCGCTTATGCAAAACCAAGTTTTTAGGCAACTACTGCTATCTCTTATCATATTATTAAGTTATCCATTAGCGCAAGCTGCTACTGTTTCCGGAATTGTCCGTGAAACTAATGGTCAACCATTGCCATTTGCTTCTGTGATGATCAAAGGATCTTCTAAAGGAACAACAGCCAATGCCAAAGGTTATTATTCTTTTCAAGTTAATCCAGGTACAGTTGTATTAGTGGCACAACATGTTGGTCACCAATCTTTTGAGAAAAAAGTAGAAATTGGCAAGGATGATCTAGTACTTGATTTTGAGTTAACATTACAACGATATGATTTAAAAGAAGTAATAGTTAGTTCAGGTGCTGAAGACCCGGCTTATGCCATTATCAGAAAAGCCATTGCCAGTAGAGAGGAGCATTTAAAGGAAATCAAACGTTTTCAATGTGAAGTCTATTTAAAGGGACAATTACAACTGAGGAATTATCCAAAAAAGTTTATGGGTAAAACTGTGGATTTTGAAGATGGGGATACCAGTAAAAAGAAAATGATTTTCTTGTCTGAATCTGTAGTTCGATATTCTGTTCAAGAACCCATATCCAGAAAAACGGAAGTTCTATCTTCTAAAGTTGCTGGTCAAAGTGATGGATTTGGATTTGCCAATCCACAAATCATTTCTTTATATGAAAATAATGTGTCTTTAGGGAGGGGGTTAAATCCTAGGGGTTTTGTTTCACCCATTGCAAATAATGCGTTGTCTTTTTATAAGTACCATTTTGAGGGAACTTTTTTTGAAAATGGGAAAGAGATTAGTAGAATTAAAGTAATTCCGAAAAGAAAATTTGAACCACTATTTGCTGGTTATATTAATATAGTGGAAGACGAATGGCGCATTCAAGCGGTTGAATTAAAGTTGTTAAAAGAACAAGGTATGCAACTCTTGGATACTTTGACACTTGAACAATTGTATGTGCCAATTTCAAATAAGGCTTGGGTAATCAAGTCTCAGGTTTTGTATCCTTCAGGAAAAATATTTGGTTTTGATTTTTGGGGTAATTTCTTACAGGTATATGATAAGTTTGAGTTGAATCCAACATTCAAACGTAAATTTTTTGACAATACCATCCTCAAATTTGAAGATAGTGCCAATAAGAAGTCCATGGCATATTGGGATAGTATTAGGCCTATACCATTAGTAGTAGAAGAACAAAAAACCTACAAAAAATTAGATAGTTTAGAAGATGTTAGAAAGGATCCTCATTATATGGATTCTCTTGATAGAAGAAGAAACAAATTTGGGGTCATGGGGCTTGTTTTAACTGGATTGAATTTTGGAAATACTAAGAATAAATCATCCTTTAGTATTAATCCATTAATTAGAAGTCTGTATTACAATACCGTTGAGGGCGGAGTGCTACAATTATCAATGGATTATAACAAAGGATTCAAGGGGCGTGAAGCAATATCTATCAGCCCAGTTATTAGATATGGTATGGCCAACCAACATTGGAATGGGTCATTGGCTTTTAACTACACTTATGGGAAAAAGTATCGGAAAAACCTTTCCATTTCTGGAGGCTCAGATGTTTTTCAGTTTAATAATGCAACACCCATATTACCAATCTTGAACAGTATTGTAACATTGAGAGATGAGTACAATTACATGAAGATTTATGAAGCCGGATTTTTCAAAGCTAGATTTGACGCTGATGCTGGTAATGGATTAAGTATTGGTGCAGAATTTCAATTCCAGAATAGAAGACCTTTAGAAAATTTGCCAGACCTACCAAGGTGGAAGGATTATCCCAATAGGGATTTTACGCCCAATTATCCTACAGAAATTACTAATAGCAATATGGTTGCCAATAAGGCAAGCCTATTAACCCTTTCTATGCGCTGGAGGCCAGGGGCTAGGTATATTGAATTCCCTGATCAAAAAATCAATATTGGATCTAGATTCCCCGTATTCAATGCAAGTATCACTATGGGTATTAATGGTTTACTTGGAAGCGATGTAGATTATACCAAATGGCGTTTTAGTGTTAGTGATAATTTGAATTTAAAATTGGCAGGAAGATTAAATTATAATTTCACTTTATCAGGTTTCTTAAATAACCAAAAAACCTTTATTCCAGATTATTTACATTTTCAGGGTAATCAGCTTTTCTTGGCTAGCAATTTCTTAAATAGTTTTCAATTGGCCCCATACTACCAATATAGTAATAATGCAAAATTTAATGCCAGCGGCCACATTGAGTATCATTTAAATGGATTGTTGACCAATAAGATTCCTGGGTTTAAAAAATTAAATTGGTTTTTTGTAACAGGTGCTAGCGCATTGCATATTGCTCCTGACCAACAATATTTAGAAGCCTACTTTGGAATAGAAAATATTTTTAAAGTAATCAGAATTGACTTTATTCAAGGTTTTGAAAAATCTGGTGCTAAGCCAACTGGTTTTAGGTTAACATTACCATTGCTTTCTAGATAGTTTAGCCCCAAAGTTTCAATTCTAAGGTTTTTGTATCTTTGCATAGATATTTTGGCTGCCCTGCAAGCAGCTCCTATTAAACATGGAACATCCTTCTGGGATGTCTAAAATTTCTATTATGCCAGTATTACACAATCGTGTTAACAACGAGGAGCTAAAACAGCGCCTCATGGAGGAAACTGAACCCAGGACCACCATTAGTTTTTACCAGTATTTTCCTATTGTCAATCCATTAGAATTTCGCAATATGTTGTATAAACAACTAGATGCGTTAAAAGTCTTTGGAAGAATCTATGTAGCAAAAGAGGGCATCAATGCACAAATAAGTGTTCCAAGTACCAATTTTGAAGCTTTTAAGGCCTTTTTATATAGTGTTGAATACCTCAATGGCTTAAGACTAAATATTGCTGTGGATGACGATGGCAAAAGTTTTTGGGTACTTAAAATTAAAGTACGTGAAAAGATTGTGGCAGATGGAATTGACGACCCAAGTTTTAGTATGGAAAACAAGGGGAAATATGTGAATGCATCCCAGATGAATGCTTTAATTGAACAACCCAATACTATTCTAATTGACATGCGCAATCATTATGAGTATGAAGTAGGGCATTTTGAACATGCGTTAGAGGTTCCTTCAGATACATTTAGGGAACAATTGCCAATGACAATTGACATGATAAAGGGAAATGAAGACAAAAATATTGTCATGTATTGTACGGGTGGTATCAGATGTGAAAAAGCCAGCGCGTATTTAAAACACCAAGGATTTAATAATGTATTTCATTTAGAGGGGGGGATCATCAATTATGCCAAACAGGCTAAAGAAATGGGATTAACTCCTAAATTCATTGGTAAGAATTTTGTATTTGACAATAGATTAGGAGAAAGAATAACCAATGATATTATAGCCCACTGTCACCAGTGTGGAGCTGTTTGCGATACCCATACCAATTGCGCCAATGACGGGTGTCATTTGTTATTTATTCAATGTGCTAGTTGTGCTGAAAAATATCAGGGATGTTGTAGTGAACCATGTAAAGAGACCCTACACTTACCAATAGAGAGACAAAAAGCCATTCGCCAAGGACAAGACCATGGTCAACATATTTTCAATAAAAGCCGCCAAAGACTCCGTCCTAGATTATAAACCAGTAACAAAATGCCATTAAGGTAAAATTTTGAATAGAATTTATTAGGTTGGTTATATTGCAAGTTCTACTGTGAAAAAAACGGGATCATTCATATTATTATTTTGCATGATAGTTTATTTGGGAGGCTACCAAATTATCAGTGCCTGCTATAGACTAGAATTAAAGTTTGAAGCACATCAATTTCTTAAAACCAATCCAAGTGGTGAATTTCTAAGTGTATTTGAATTTGACTTGAAAGATGGTGAAATACAAGCTTCTAATTTTGAATGGGAAGAAAGGGGTAAAGAATTCAAGTTCAACAATACACTGTATGATGTTGTGAAAATGGAAGTATCTAACCAAAAATTGGTTGTCTATAGTTATAATGATAGTGGTGAGGACAAACTTGAAAAACGCTTGGATGAAATTCATCAAAAGCAAAATAATCCCAAAGCAAGTTCTACAGCCTCATTTCAAAAATTAATTTCATTGAGTTTTGAAACAATAAAGCAACAAAGACATTATTTGTTTCCAAATAAATTAAAATTTAAGTTTCAAGGTTATGAAGAATCTATTCTTTCTAATATACTTGAGATTTTGGTTCCTCCTCCAGATGAGTTGATTGAAAGTTAAGTTCAATCATTTTTCTCATCTAATCTTTCTGAATGAAAAGGAATTTCTTTTTAACGGCTATTGCCGTTACTATAACTATTTGTGCACAAGCGCAAATCAATAAAAATATAGATACTGTTCAACGTGAACCCATAAGTTTGGGAGAAGTGGTAGTTTATGCTAATAAGTTTCCTGAGAAGCTTAAGTATGTTACGCAAACTATTAAAGTTATTAAGGATAAAAATGCTTTGAATAATCAACCCAATGCTGGCGACGTTTTGTTAAATAGCGGTGCTGTATTTGTACAAAAAAGTCAACAGGGTGGTAGTAGTCCTGTAATTCGTGGTTTTGAAGCTAGTAGGGTTTTGTTAATGGTAGATGGTGTGCGAATGAACAATGCCATCTATAGATCTGGTCACCTACAAAATATTATTACGGTTGACAATACCATTTTAGATAGAATGGAAGTAATTTATGGACCATCTTCTACCTTATATGGTAGTGATGCTTTGGGCGGGGTTGTAAGCATGTATACTAAAAATCCAGTTTTGTCAAAGTCTGATAAAACAGTTGTTTCAGGAAATGCATTAGCAAGGTATGCAACCGCAACTCAAGAGGCTAGGGGGCATGTTGATTTTAATCTAGCGTCAAAAAAATGGGCTTCTTTAACGTCTATTACTTATGGCGAATTTGGAGACGTGGTGCAAGGAAAACAAAGACAAACTGCTTATCCCAATTTTGGCTTAAAACCATTTTATGTTCAAAGAGTTGGGAATACAGATAGCGCTTTTATAAACCCTGACCCAAATAAGCAAGTTGCCAGTGATTATAAGCAAGTTGATATAGCTCAAAAAATACTATTTCAACCATCTGAAAATGTTCAGCACTTATTAAATATTCAGATTGGGACAAGTAGTAATGTTCAACGATATGATAGGTTAACTGAGACTGCAAGTGGAGCACCCGTATTTGCAGAATGGTATTATGGACCACAGGTTAAAAATTTAGCGTCTTATCAATTCAATGCTAATAAATTGGCTGGATTTTTTCAAGATTTGAAAATCATTGCTAGCTACCAAGACATTGAGGAAAGCAGGATTACTAGGCGATTCAAAAGCAATAACCGTGATTCAAGATGGGAACGCGTTAATGTTTGGGGATTAAATATGGATGTCAAACACAAATCTGGAAAGAATGAATTGCATATTGGCTTAGAATCTTATACCAATTATGTCAGGTCTACAGCTGAGCGAATGAATGTAGTTTCAGGTGTTTTAAGTAGAATTACCACAAGATATAGTGATGGCCCTACCAAAATGAGCTCGAATGCTATTTATGCACAGCATACTTATAAAATCAATGATGCATGGACCTTGAATGATGGTCTACGTTTTAATTTGGTAAAGTTGGATGCTAGATTTGCAGATACAACCTTAATGCATTTTCCATTTGTAAGAGCAGAGCAAAATCATGCAGCAATTACAGGTAATCTTGGATTGGTGTATGCTAGTCCTAAAGATTTTAGGTTGGCATTTTTATTAAATAGTGGATTTAGATCACCAAATGTGGATGATTTAACAAAGGTCTTTGATACAAGAACCGGGTATGTGGTGGTACCTAATAAGGATTTAAAACCTGAATATACCTATAATGCAGAAGTCAATTTTAATAAGTATAGCGAGCATTTTAATTTTGGGGGATCAGTATTTTATACTTGGTTTAGGAATGCCATAGTGGTTGATAAGTTTAAATTCAATAACCAAGATAGTATCAATTATCAGGGTGTAAAAAGTGCAGTATTTGCTCCACAAAATAAAGCCAAAGCTTATGTGGTTGGTTTTAGTTTGAATGCAACTTATAAAATAGATCGGCAAAATAGTTTTGACGCAATCTATACTTATACTAAAGGTACTTATACAAATGCTGGAGTATCCATGCCATTAGATCATATACCACCCACATTTGGCAGAATAGGATTTAAACACGATAATAAAGTTTGGGTAGGTGAATTCTATAGTTTATTCAATGGTTGGAAGAAAATAGCAGATTATAATCCCAATGGAGAAGATAACCAACAATATGCCACCGTTGATGGTATGCCGTCTTGGTTTACTTTGAATTTAAGAGGTCAAGTAAATATAGGAAACAACCTGTCTGCGCAGGTACAGGTTGAAAATTTGCTAGATCGCAATTACCGATATTTTGCAAGTGGTATTTCTGCACCTGGAAGGAATTTTGTTTTCAGTTTTAAAGCTTCATTCTAATTGAAGGCAAAAAAAGGGGGTGAATTTCACCCCCTTTTTTATTATTTAATTGATGCTAATGCTTCTGTTACTTTTTGAATAATCGCGTTATCATCAACAGTTTCCGGTATAAAATTTTTACCACTCACTTTTTCAAATAGTTCAATATAGCGTTTGCTAATGGTATCAATCCACTCGTCAGTCATTTCTGGAACGGTTTGGCCTTCTTTACCCATAAAATTGTTGGCAATTAACCATTCTCTTACAAACTCTTTACTAAGTTGTTTTTGCTTTTCACCTGATGCTTGTCTTGCTTCAAAACCATCGGCATAAAAATATCTTGAAGAATCTGGGGTATGAACTTCATCCATTAAATAGATATTATCCCCAATTTTTCCAAATTCATATTTGGTATCAGCCAAAATTAACCCTTTAGAAGCTGCAATTTCTTTGCCCCTGTTAAACAAGGCAAGCGCATATTTTTCTAAACTGGCCCAATCCGCTTCAGAGGCAAGACCCGTTGCTAAGATTTCTTTTGGAGAAATATCTTCGTCATGTCCTGCATCTGCCTTGGTAGAAGGGGTAATAATAGGGGTGGGGAAAAAATCATTTTCCTTTAATCCCTCTGGTAAAATGGCACCACAAAGTTCTCTTTTACCCGATTGGTAGGTTCTCCATGCATGTCCAACTAGATTGCCTCTTACTACCATTTCTATCTTAAAAGGGATACATTTTTTGCCAATGGAAACATTTGGGGCAGGGGTAGATATAAGCCAATTTGGACATATATCTTTGGTTGCATCCAGCATAATGGCTGCAATTTGGTTCAAAACTTGACCTTTATAAGGAATTGGTTTGGGAAGTATGACGTCAAATGCCGAAATCCGGTTACTGGCAATCATTACCAATAAATCATCATGTATGCTATATACATCCCTCACTTTACCGTGATAGATGGATTTTTGACCAGGGAATTGAAAATTATGCATAAACAAAAATAACCTTCAATTTCCAAAATCACTTGAAGCAGAGTTGTTTTTCTCAACAGATCTAATTCTTTTGTGGACAAATTAAATTTTTGCAGAAAACTAACAATTGCTACTTTTATCAAAACCATCTAATAAAACTTGCTATTATGAGAAGATTCTTCACGAATTGCGTGTTAGTGATTTTGGCTTTGGGATTATCGATTAGTTCATTTGCCCAAAATTCTACTACCATTAAGGGTAGTGTCAAAAACGCTAAATCTAAAGAAGCGGTATCTGCCGTTTCAGTCACTGTAAAAGGTGGTACAACTGGTACTTTTACCGATGATAAAGGTAATTTCAAATTGACTACCGTTCAAAAGCTACCACTAACTGTTATAATTTCTTCAGTTGGTTATACTAATAAAGAGGTAGTTGTTAAAACTGATGATCAAGTAGTAGATGTTGAATTAGACGCAGCGTTTACACTTGGTGATGAAGTAGTTGTTGCTGCTTCAAGGGTTCCAGAAAGAATTTTGGAATCACCAGTATCAATTGAAAGAATTGGACAAAGTGCCATTCGTCAAACACCAGCTACAAACTATTATGACATGATTACTAACTTGAAAGGAGTTGACGTGGTTACAGCCAGTCTTACTTTTAAAAGTATAGGTACTCGTGGTTTTAATAGTAGTGGTAATACTCGTTTGAACCAGATTGTAGACGGTATGGATAACCAAGCGCCAGGTCTAAATTTTTCTGTAGGTAATATTATTGGACTTACAGAACTAGATGTGGACAATATTGAATTATTGCCAGGTGCTTCTTCTGCTTTATATGGTCCTGGAGGAATGAACGGGACAGTTTTGATTAACAGTAAAAACCCTTTCAAATATCAAGGTTTGAGTTTCCAAATCAAACAAGGAATGAACCATATTGATAATTATCAACGTCAAGCTTCTCCTTTTTATGATTGGTCAATAAGATTCGCAGATAAGGTTTCTGATAAATTTGCTTACAAAATTGGCGCTCAGTTTACACAGGCCCAAGACTGGTTGGCTAATCAAACAGAAAACTATTCTCGTTTGTCAAATGCGGCAAATCCAAATGGTAATGTAATTCCTGGTAATAGAGCTTCAGACCCTAACTATGATGGGGTAAACGTTTATGGAGATGAAACCAATCAAAATATGAGCAGTATTGCTAATACTGTTTTAAGTGGATTCCCCTCTGCAGTTGTTACTGCATCAAATGGTTTCTTAGCTGCTAACCCACTGGCTAAATTAGGAGACTTTAATACTTTTCTAAATGCTATTGGCGCTGGTGCCATTGTAGCAGGTGGTGGCTCTCCCTTTATTTATGGTCAATCACCAAGCCGTAACCTCTTTAGAAATCAGTTTGTTAGCCGAACAGGTTACGATGAAAAAGACGTGATTGATCCAACTACTATGAACTTTAAACTATCAGGTGGTTTGTATTATAAATTAACTGACAAAATAGAAGCATCTTTTACTGCAAACTGGGGTACTGGTACTACCGTATATACTGGTGCTGATCGTTATTCTATTAAAGACTTCAAAATGGGTCAGTATAAATTAGAATTAAA
This sequence comes from Chitinophaga pinensis, assembly GCA_943372255.1. Lineage (GTDB taxonomy): Bacteria > Bacteroidota > Bacteroidia > Chitinophagales > Chitinophagaceae > Sediminibacterium > Sediminibacterium pinensis_M. The sequence goes on along the minus strand of CALRXZ020000010.1, from coordinate 6,451 downwards.
GTCTAAGAACTGGTATTTACGCGGATATACCACATCAGAAAATTCTGGTAATTCTTACGTGACAACTACTTCTACCCGTTTGTTCAACGAAGCCTGGAAAAGCAGTCCAACATGGTATCCTCAATACATGGCAGCTTATGTAACTGCAGCTGATGCCGGTGCACCTTTGGCAACTGCACATAATTCAGCCAGAGCATTTGCTGACCAAGGAAGACCTCTTGGATCTGTTTTGTATAACCCAATGTTCCAGAAAGTAGCACAGACCCCCATTTCTAAAGGTGGTGGCTTATTCTTAGATAGGACAAAAGTATATACCGTAGAAGGTCAATATAATTTGACTGAAGCTTTAGGACTAGCAAAATCTGGTACAGATTTTTTAATTGGAGGATCTTGGAGACAATATGTATTGAATTCTCAAGGAACCATTTTTGCTGATACTGCAGGTACCATTAAGATCAATGAAACTGGAGCTTATGCTCAATTGTCTCAGAAATTGTTTGGCGATGTCTTGAAATTGACTTTATCTGGTAGGTATGATAAGAATACCAACTTTAAAGGCCGATTTACACCAAGAGCATCTGCGGTAGTAAAATTAGCGAAAGATCATAACCTACGTTTTTCATACCAATCAGCTTACCGTTTTCCAACTACCCAAAATCAGTGGATCAATTTAAACACTGCAACAGGTCGTTTAATGGGGGGGCTGCCACAATTAAGAGATTTCTTCAATTTTGCGGGCAACAAAGCCTATACATTGGCTAGTGTAACTGCATTTGGTACAGCTTTACAAACAACTGGTGTTCCTAATCCTGCTCTATTAGTTGAGCAACAATTTGGCGAATTCAAACCTGAGTCTAGTACTTCATTTGAAGTAGGTTACAAAGGTTTAATTGCTAAGAAATTGTTGATTGATGTGTATGCTTATTGGGCTAAATACAAAGACTTCTTGGGTGGAGTAACAGTAATACAATCTAACAATGGTTCTCCAGCTGGTTTACTTGGATTAAACCCCAATTTTACTCCTGGTAATGCTAGTCAAACAAGAAACGTATATAGTGTATCTGTAAATCAGTCTCAAGATGTAACTACTAGTGGTTGGGGTGCGTCAGTAGAATACTTGATGCCTAAAAATTTCTCTGTTAGCGCCAATGTTTATTCTGACAAAATTGGAGAAACGCCAACAGGATTTGTATCATATTTCAATACACCTAATTTAAGAACCAATATTGCTATCAATAACTCAGGATTTGGACCAAAGAATCTGTTAGGTTTTAGTGTTGTATACAGATGGTTGGATAGTTTCCATTATGATGGAACATTTGCTAGCGGTGAAGTTCCTTCTTATGCAACTTTAGATGGAATGATTAGCCTTAAATTGCCTAAATCTAAATCTTTGATCAAATTGGGTGCAACCAATTTATTAAATAGCTATTATAGAACTGGTTTTGGTAACCCACAAATTGGTGGATTGTACTATATCAGCTTTGGCTGGAATGTATATTAATTAATCTTAATAGTAAGCAGGAAATCCTCTTCATTCAATTTGAAGAGGATTTTTTGTTGGTAAAAGCCCAAGTCTTTTGGTTTTATAGGGGATAATCTTATATTTTTGCACCTCATTTAATTCAAATAGCATATGCGTTCAATTGCTTTTAGGGAGGCTTTAAGAGAAGCCATGAGTGAAGAAATGAGGAGAGACGAGCGAGTTTTTCTGTTAGGTGAAGAAGTTGCAGAGTACAATGGAGCCTATAAAGTAAGCCAAGGAATGTTGGCAGAATTTGGGCCAAAAAGAATCATTGATACACCTATTGCTGAATTAGGATTTGCTGCAGTAGCTGTTGGAGCAGCCCAAAACGGCTTGCGTCCTATTGTAGAGTTCATGACATGGAACTTTGCTGTGTTACCAATGGACCAAATTCTGAATACGGCTTCTAAGATGTTGGCTATGAGTGGTGGGCAAATTGGATGCCCCATTGTTTTCCGTGGACCCAATGGTTCTGCTGGTCAATTAGGAGCACAACACAGCACCGCTTTTGAAAGTTATTACGCCAATATTCCGGGTTTAAAAGTGGTTTCACCCTCTAATGGATATGACGCAAAAGGGTTAATGAAACAAGCTATTCGTTATGAGGAAGATCCCGTAATGTTTATGGAAAGTGAAGTAATGTACGGAGACAAGTGTGAAGTGCCAGAAGAAGAATATTATATTCCATTAGGCAAGGCCGATGTTAAAAAACAAGGCAGAGACATTACCATTGTTTCTTATAATAAAATGATGAAAGTAGCTTTAGGCGCAGCTGCTGAATTAGAAAAAGAAGGAATTAGTGCTGAAGTAATTGACCTAAGAACGATTCGTCCTTTGGATTGGGAAACCATTGTAGAAAGCGTTAAGAAAACCAATCGTTTGGTGATTGTTGAAGAACAATGGCCATTTGCATCTGTTTCTTCTGAGATCACTTATAGAATTCAGAAAGAAGCATTTGATTACTTAGATGCTCCTATTAGAAGAATTACAAGTGCTGATGCTCCTATGCACTATGCACCTAATTTGGCTGCGTTAGCCATTCCAGATATCACTAGAACTGTGAAATTGGTGAAGGAACTAGTTCAAACAAAAAAGTAATTTCCTTTATAAAATAAATGATTCCCGGACCGGTCCTTTGACAGTCCGGGAATTTTAATTTTAATCCATTGGCAAGAATCATTTTAATTTTCCTATTACTAATTGGTTGTAAACAAATCAATTTGCAAGCGCAATCACCAACATTTGGCTCAGACACGCTTCAATTAGTACAAGTGGAGGTTTTTAAAACCAAGGTTCAATGGAAAGCTGCCCCTGTAGCTATTGCTAGCTTGTCTCAAAAGGAATTAAAAAGCTATTCTCCAGTTTCATTAGTACCAGTGATTAATCAACTCCCAGGTATCAGAATGGAAGAACGATCTCCAGGCAGTTATCGGCTTTCTGTAAGAGGAAGTTTGCTTAGGTCCCCTTTTGGTGTTAGAAATATAAAACTATATTGGAATCAAATTCCTCTGTCTGATGCAACTGGTAATGCTTATTTGAACCTTGTAGAATTGGCAGATTTAGATGCTATTTCTATTCTAAAGGGACCTTCAGCCAGTATTTATGGTGCAGGAACTGGAGGAGTAGTTTTATTGTCGTCTAGGAATGAATTTAATGCTGTCAAAGAGGAACAATTAAATTTAGGAATGACTTTAGGTGCGGATGGCATGTTTCATCAAATAGCTGGTTGGCAACACCAGAACAAAAAATTCTCCAGCAATTTGCAGCAATCCTATATGAAATATGATGGTTATAGAGAGCAATCTGCAATGGATAAAAAACACCTAAAATACAATGCTGCTTTGCAATTAGGGAAACATCATTTGGAATTTCTTTCTTTTTATACTGACCTTTTTTATCAAACACCAGGTGGGATTACATTATTGCAAATGCAAACTAATCCAAGGTTGTCTAGACAAGCTACCGCTACATTGCCCTCAGCAATTACCCAACATGCCAGTATTTCAAATAAAACTGTTTTTGCTGGACTGTCTGATAAATGGATGCTCAATAGCAGGTCAACATTTATGGCTTTTGCAAGTATTAACAATACCCAGTTTGAAAATCCTTTTATTACCAACTACGAATTTAGAAATGAAACCAATGCTGCAGCAGGTATTCAATGGCAATGGAATTCTAAAAATAGAAATATTGAATGGACCAATGGTGCTGAGTGGTTATTTAATCATTCCAATATTGCCAATTTTGGCAATAGAAAGGGGGTGGTAGATACAGTTCAATACAAAGATGATATTCATGCAAAACAGTGGACCCTCTATTCTCAATTGCATTGGCGCATAAAAGAAAAATGGTTGCTACAAATGGGTCTAAGTATCAATCAGCAATTGGTTGATTATATTAGGTTAACAAACAATCCTTTGGTTAAAACAGCCAAATCAACCAATCCCATAGTTGCACCTAGAATAGCATTATCCTATCAGCTCTCCAATCAAGTTACGGCATATGCCATTGCTTCATTTGGTTTTTCGCCACCTTCTTTGGCAGAAATTAGGCCATCCGATGGTAAATTTTATGGAGACCTTCAAGCTGAAAATGGATGGAACAAAGAAATTGGAATCAAAGGGTTTATTTTGAATAACAGATTGCAATTTGATTTTGCCTATTATCATTTTCATTTAAATCAAGCCATTGTTAGAAGAAACAATTCAGCGGGGAATGAATATTTTGTAAATGCTGGATCCACTACACAGCAGGGTATTGAAGCCTTAATCAAATATGCTTTGAAAGATCAAATTCATTCAAAAAAATGGACTTTGCATGCCTATACTAGCATTGCATTTCAGCCGTATAAGTTTGATGATTATCAACAAGGGGTCAACAATTATAATGGAAATCCCCTAACTGGAGTTCCCAGAAATACATGGGTAACTGGAGTTGATTGGGAATGGCTGAAAAAATATTATATCAATGCAAGTGTTAATGCAGTGGATCCTATTCCATTGACTGATGCAAATGATGCCTTTGCAGAAGCCTATCAATTGGTTCAAGTCAAAACAGGATACAAGAAAAAAATTGGTAACTGTCAAGTACATTTTTTTGGGGGAATAGATAATCTGCTCAATCAAAATTATAGCTTGGGAAATGATATTAATGCTGCCGGAAGACGATTTTACAATCCTGCTGCAAAACGCAACTTTTTTCTTGGCTTCAATTTACAATTCCGCTAACGGTTCAATCTTTAACTTAGTAAAAAATAAGATCATGGCTCATATATTAATTATAGACGATGAAAGATCTATCCGCAATGTATTAAAAGACATTTTGGGTAATGAAGGGTTTAAAGTAGATGAAGCTTCTGATGGTGAGGAAGGGTTACAGAAATTCAAACAAAATACATATGATCTGATTCTCTGTGATATTAAAATGCCCAAATTAGATGGGTTAGATTTTTTAGATGCAGTGGTAGCCGCAAATTCTGAAACTCCGGTAATCATGATTAGTGGACACGGCAATATTGAAACAGCGGTTGATGCTGTAAAGAAAGGGGCATATGATTATATCTCTAAGCCCCCAGACCTTAATAGGTTATTGATAACTATTAGAAATGCCTTGGATAAAACCAGTTTGGTAAAAGAAACCAAAGTATTGAAAAGAAAGGTTTCCAAAGTGCAAGAAATTATTGGGAACAGTGATGCTATTCGGAAGATCAAGGATACCATTGAAAAAGTTGCACCTACTGATGCAAGGGTGCTTATTACTGGTGAAAATGGAACTGGAAAAGAGTTGGTAGCTAGGTGGTTGCATGAAAAAAGTCTTAGAAATTCTGGACCAATAGTAGAAGTGAATTGTGCCGCCATTCCATCGGAATTAATCGAAAGTGAATTGTTTGGACATGAAAAGGGCTCATTTACTTCTGCTATTAAGCAGCGGGTAGGCAAGTTTGAACAAGCAAATGGTGGTACCCTTTTCTTAGATGAGATTGGAGATATGAGTCTATCGGCGCAAGCCAAAGTATTGCGCGCTTTACAAGAAGGAAAAATTACTAGGGTTGGTGGAGATAAAGAGATAAATGTAGACGTTAGGGTAGTTGCAGCTACTAATAAAGACCTTTTGAAAGAAGTAGAGGAGAAGCAGTTTAGATTGGATTTATATCATCGTCTTGGCGTAATATTAATTCATGTCCCCTCTTTGAATCAACGCTTAGATGATATTCCCGAATTGGTAGAAAAATTTCTATTAGATATTGCTGCTGATTATGGACAATCGCCAAAAGCCATAGATAAAAAAGCTTTAGAAGCCCTACAGGCCCACCATTGGTCTGGTAATATTAGAGAACTAAGAAATGTGGTAGAAAGACTAATCATTTTATCTGGAAAAACCATTCAAACAGAGGACGTAAAAAATTATGTATTGCCAGCATAGTGGCTTATTTAAGAAAACTTTATCCTTATTGCAACCAATCTCGGATTGAAAAGGATATTTTTGTTAATATAATCAGAAACAATGGGATTAATTTTATTTATTATAGGTGTTATTGGTTGGCATGCTGGTATGTATGGTATGTTTAAAAAAGCTGGAATTGAACCTTGGAAAGCTTTGGTGCCTTTTTATAATACATGGTTGATTGTTGAAAAAACTGCCATAAAGAAGTATTGGTTTTGGTTTCAATTAATACCTGTAGCAGGTCAGTTTGTTACTATTTGGATTACCATCATATTTGTGATGCAGTTCAAAAAAGTAACCGTTCTAGATCATGCTGCTACTATTTTTGTACCCTTTCTATATTTTCCATTTTTAGGATTTTCAAAAGACACGGTATTTCATGGTCCATCTGTTATGGCGCTTTACCATAAACCTGCATCAAGAGAATGGATTGACGCTGGTGTTTTTGCCATTGTTGCAGCCACATTAATTAGAACATTTGTT
>CALRXZ020000009.1:0-53473 GCA_943372255.1 Chitinophaga pinensis | reverse complement strand
CCACATGGGTGCCCCACAAATAATGGTTGCCAACACCGCAAAGACAGCGCGGAACACACTTTCACCTGGGTGATGCCTATTAGCAGTAGTAGTATCTACATGGGTGTCTGCGTGGTGCACCATATGGAATTTCCACATCCACTTAACCTTATGTTCTATAAAATGAATTAGGTAAGCACCTATTAAATCCATGAGCAATAAACCCAGGATCATAAATAACCAGAGTGGCATTTCCATCAACTGCATCAGTCCATATCTTTTACCCACCACCCAATCACTGGCTTTGACTAATAACAAGGCGAAAGCAAAATTGATGACAATGGTAGTGATGGTGAAAAAGATATTCACCGCAGCGTGACGCCATTTGTTGTACTGAAACCTAAACAAGGGTACTGCGCCTTCAATGATCCAGAAAAAGCTGATTCCACCCGCCAAAATCAGGGCCCTATGCAAACTGGGAATGGTCTCAAAATAGTGTACAATGCTTTCTACCATGGCTGCAATCGATTAGGCTTCAATATACAAACAATTCAAGTTTCAAAATTGGCTTGTTGAAGTAATAGATCACATAAAAAAGGCTGCCTCAACAGAGGCAGCCTTATAAAGATTTGAAAAAAGCTTAGTTATTCAACATCAATGGCATCACTAACATCAGTAGGTCTTCCCCTTCTGCTTGTTCGGTAGGCTTGATCAGACCAGCTTTGGTTGGAGTGGATAATTCCATCTTCACGTCATCTGTGTCTGCTGCGTTGAGCATTTCAATTAAGAACTTGGCATTGAAAGCAATTTGCAGGTCTTCGCCATCATATTGGCAATTCATGCGTTCGTTACCTTCAAAACTAAAGTCCACATCCTGAGCAGCTAGTTGTAATTCGCTACCGCTGATATTCAATGCCACTTGGTTGGTGCTCTTATTAGAGAAGACGTTCACGCGGCGAAGAGCTCCTTGAAAATCTGCCTTGCTCACAATCAACTTATAAGGATTGTCAGTTGGGATCACCACTTTATAATCAGGGAAACGTGCGTCAATCAGTCGGCAAATCATTTGTGTAGAACCATGCTGCACAAATAGGTGGTTGCCATTATAACTCACGGTTAGTTCGTCTTCGTTGTCAGGCAAAGCATTTTTCAACAGGTTCAATGGCTTTTTTGGAACAATAAAGCTATCTACTTTACTAGCCTTGGTATCAGTGCGTTTGTAGCGAACCAAACGGTGTGCGTCTGTAGCAACAAACTGAACCCCGTCTTTGGTTAATTCAAAAAACACACCAGTCATAGCAGGTCTTAAATCATCACTGCTCACTGCAAACAAAGTCTTGTTGATGGCAGTTAACAAAGCACTGCTAGACATATTGAATCCGGTAGTATCATCAGCAGCTGGTTCTTTTGGAAAATTGTCTGGATTCTCACCCATTACTTTGTACTTACCATTATCGCTGGTGATTTCTACCGCAAAGTTTTTGTCAATATTGAAAGTGAGTGGTTGCTCAGCAATATTCTTCAAGGTATCCAAAAGAATTTTGGCTGGGATGCAGACCTTTCCATTGGCCTTGCTTTCCACGTCCATCTGTACGCGCATCACGGTCTCAAGATCGGTGGCCACAACGTTCAATTTTTTATCCTCAATTTCAAAAAGGAAGTCTTCCAGTATGGGCAATACCGTATTGGCATTGATGACACCGCTGATCTGCTGCAGGTGTTTTAACAGGGAAGAGGAAGAGACTATGAATTTCATTCTGCAGAATTTAGGTTGGCAACAAACCTACTGTAAAATGTTAATATTCCACCATTAGAAATGGATGATTCTCAGCAGATTTCTGTTAATGTGAATGAGTTGTGGATTGACTTGGAAGAAAAACCTAATTAGTAAGTACAGAAAGCAGTTGTCTGTACTTGTCTCTGTTAATGGGTTTGATCACATAATCCGTAACAGGTTTATAGGTTTTAGACTTCTGAATATCACTTTCGTCTACCGATGAACTAACCATATAGACCACAATCTGCTTTGGAAGGTCTTTGTAGAAAAGAGAGAATGCTTCTAAAAACTCCCAGCCGTTCATGACAGGCATATTGATGTCTAAGAAAATGACATCTGGAAGGTTTTCGGGAATCTGGTTTTCAGGACTAATGAGGTAATCAATGGCTTCTTGTCCGTTAAAGAATGTTTTAATAGTATGAGTAAGACCAGTTGCCTCTAAAATCATTTTAGCAGTAAACTGATAAATCTTATCATCGTCTATCAAACAAACATTGTGGCGAACATCACTCATACTACTTGCGTTATTGGTTTAATTTGCAAACGGAACTAACGGTAGGGAGGTACTTACAAATATAATGTTCTTAAATACCAACGTCAAACTATTTTAATGCGCAAGAACTTGGGTCCAGAACAGGCATTACAAAAAATTAGGCAATATTGTGCCTATCAGGAGCGGAGCCATGCCGATACCAAGGACAAATTATATGGCATGGGCTTGTTCAAAACAGACGTAGAACTCATTCTGTCTGTACTTATAGAAGAGAATTACTTGAATGAAGAACGCTATGCCCAACAGTTTGTGGGTGGCCATTTTAGACAGAAAAAATGGGGAAGGGTCAAAATTGAAGCGGCGCTAAAGCAAAAAAGGGTGAGTGCTTATAATATTCGTAAGGCCATGAAAGAGATAGATCAAGGGGCTTATCTAGATTGTTTAGACAAGCTGGCCCTTGGCAAATGGACGCTATTAAAAAAAGAACAATACCTGAATCGTGTTGCCAAAACCACCAGTTTTTTGCTGCAAAGGGGCTTTGAGCTCAGTCTGATCCAGGGCGCCATAGCCAAGATTCGGTCTACCATTGGGGATTAATTGTAACTTGACAAAAATTTCCCTGATGCGCTGTTTTTTGCTATTGGCTCTATTCATTTCCCAATTATTTCTGCCAAAGCAAGGTCTGGCTCAGCGCAATGAATTGTCATTTACCACTGAAAATGACGCTTATCTACTCCAATACCACGATGCCTATTATACCAATGGTTTTATGCTACAATTTAGCAGGGCTGCTAAAAGCAAACAAAACAAAAAGATCCATAGCCTAGAAATTGGGCAACAGATTTTTACCCCAGTAAACAGAGAAATCATTCCTATAAAAGGTATTGACAGACCCTATTGCGGTTATCTCTATCTCCAATTTCAAGAAACCCGTTTTTTTAAAAACGATGGGTTTCTTAGATGGTCTGCCAGTCTTGGTATGGTGGGTAAAGAATCCGGAGGGGAATCCTTACAAAACAACTATCATAGCCTTTTCAAATACAAAAAATTTCAGGGCTGGGATTATCAGGTCAATAACGCCACCACCGCCAACTTGGGAATAGTCTATGCACCCCTATCATGGCAACCCTCTCAAAAATTTAAGGCTGTTCCCTTAATTAAAGCCAATTGGGGCAATGCTTTTGTAAACGCTGGTGCTGGCGCGATGTTTATTTTGGGCATTTTTGAAAAAAACCAACATTCCGCTTTATGGAATGCTAGGGTCACCAAGGGAGGTCTTGGATTTGAACAGGAAAAAGAATGGTTTATCTATGCTCAACCCCAGTGGACCTGGCAACAATACAATGCTACATTGCAAGGAGTTAAAAACGCCAGTGCTGGAAATGCAATCCTAGCTGATCCACTGCCTTGGGTATTTCAACAAAGTATTGGACTATGTTATGCCAAAAAAGCATTTAGTATGAAAGCCGCTTGGGTCTATCAATCCAGAGAAACCAAAACACAGGTAGGCAATCAACAATATCTTTCCTTACAATTCAACTGTCGGTTTTAGTAATATTGTAGACAGCAATTCAAGAATATGTCTCAACTATTGGTCACTTTGGTTCAAGCCAACCTGCACTGGGAAGACAAGCATGCCAACCTGCGCCTATTAGAGCAACAGATTCAGGCTATTGGGCAACCTACCCAATTGGTGGTGCTCCCAGAAATGTTTTCAACTGGGTTCAGCATGCAACCAGAAAAACTAGCTGAATCCATGGAGGGACCAAGCGTAGAATGGATGCGGTCCATGGCCAAACAACATAAAATCATATTAACAGGGTCCTTGATTATAGAAGAAGCAGGCCAATATTTTAATAGGCTGATTTGGATGTTACCCAATGGATCTTATGGTTATTATGACAAGAGACATCGCTTTGCATTTGCTGGAGAAGACCAACACTATAGTAACGGTAACAAAAGACTGATTGCAAGTGTGAATGGTTGGAAAATCAACCTACAAATTTGCTATGACCTACGCTTTCCTGTTTGGGCCAGACAACAAAGCGCTGACCAACCAGAATATGATGTATTGGTCTATGTGGCCAATTGGCCCGAGCGCAGAAGCCATGCATGGAAATCCTTACTTATTGCCCGAGCTATAGAAAACCAATGCTATGTTATTGGGGTAAACAGAGTGGGTGAAGACGGAAATGGAATCATTCATAGTGGTGATAGCATGGTGGTAGACCCACTGGGTCAGGTGCTATATTCCAATGCCCATGAAGTTGTCACGCATACCATGGCACTAGACAAAAATCACTTAGAAGCAATAAGAACCAAATTCCCCTTCTGGAAAGACGCAGATCCATTTCAAATTTTACAAAACAATTCAGATGTCTAAAATCTATTTGGCCAAACAATTATATACCGGTCATCAGTGCTTGATCAACCACGCCGTGCAAGTGGAAGCTGGTAAAGTGGTGGCTATACTTCCCAATGAAGGATTGCCTGAAAACGCAGGACCCCTTTATGATATCATCGCGCCAGCATTTTTAGATATTCAGATCTATGGTGCAGATGCCAAACTTTTAGCTGTGTATCCAGAAGTAGATGCTCTCTACCGATTGTATGAATATTGCATCAAGGGAGGGACTCCCAATTTTATAGCTACAGTAGCAACCAATGATACCCAGGTTTTTCACCAATGCATAGACGCTATTAGAGCCTATTGGGCTGAAGGTGGAAAAGGTTGTTTGGGTTTGCACGTAGAAGGTCCTTGGATAAATCCACTCAAAAAAGGTGCACATATTGAATCCTGTATTCATTCACCTTCAGAACAAGAAGTGATGGATTTGTTGGAATATGGAAAGGGTGTCATCAAGATCATAACCGTAGCACCGGAAGTTTTGGCGCCAGGAATTGTAGATTTAATACAAGCTGCAGGCGTGACCGTATCAGCTGGTCATAGTAATGCTAGTTATGAAGAAGCCACAACTGCTTTTGATAAGGGTATTGGAACAGTCACGCATTTATTCAATGCCATGAGTCCACTGCAACATCGCGCCCCAGGTTTAGTGGGTGCTGTGTTTAATCATCCAAGCGTTTTGTCAAGCATGGTACCTGATGGTTTTCATGTAGATTTTGCTGCACTCAAAATTGCCTGGAAACAAATGGGGCAAAGACTTTTTGCTATCACTGATGCCGTAGCTGAAACCACTACCGGACCTTATCCGCACCATTTGGTAGGAGATAAATACGAATCCAATGGCATTCTTTCTGGCTCTGCTCTAACAATGGTGAAGTGCTTACAAAACTTGGTCAAAGAAGTAGGTATTCCCTTAGAAGACGCTCTGCGCATGGTGAGTACCACTCCTGCAAAAGCCATTGGAGATACTAGTTTGGGCTTGATTGAAATAGGCTTACCAGCAAATCTGGTTTGTATAAATGAGTCCTTAGCAATAGAAGCTGTAATTACCCCTAACTAGGATTTTTTGCAGACTGAATCAACTTTCTAATCTGTAACAATTTTAGATCTTGTCCTTTGCGAATAGCTTCTGAACTTGGCCCAACCGGAAGGTCTGGTTGCACTCCTGCACCTTTTGGTCTATTGCCCGCTAGCACTATTCTATACATGGGCAAGCTAATTTGCAAACCCGTGTTTGGCAATACAATAGTGGGTAGATGTAACGCCGAATTTCCATAATAACCACCGCCTGATTCCTCTCCTACAATGGTTACATTGGACTGACCCTTTAGGTTTCCAGCAAACATGGTGGCTGCACTAAAACTCAATCCCCCTTGTACAATATAAATGTCTCCGTCAAATCTTAAGTGTTTGTTGGGCTCATAATGCTTGGTCTCATAACGGCGATAATGAATTTTTCCATCTTGCATTTTATGGGCTGAAAAATTCATGGGAAACCAATAGAGCCAAGACTGTTTAATATGTGAACCGTATTCAAATTTTCTACTAATGGCCACCACCGTATCTGCCACTTTAAATGGTTGTTTGGCTAGGTATGCTGTTAAGCGAATACTATTGATAATTTGTCCGCCCCCATTTTCTCTTAGGTCAATCACCAAGTGTGGAATGCGTTTTTCTTGAATGGTTTTAAAAGACTGTTTGAAAAATTTACGCAAGCCAGGAGCTGAGAAACTAGTGATACGCAGATAAGCCGTATTAATACTGGTATCAATTTGCAAAGACCGTTGGTTAAATTTATTCGCTGCTCTAATTTGTTTGCGGCTTGGTCTTGTTACAACGCGCGCCAAACTATCATTGGGTAAGGGTCTTCTTGTGGGTCTAAGACCAGGATTAAAATTGCGCAAAGTATCTACTGCAGCCAATCCTGTGCTGTCTATATACTTTATTATGTATTGACTGTCTAATCCAAAAATGGTTTTATACCAAGCTCCAAATTGGTTGCTCACCAATTGACTGCGATAATTATTGGCGTATCCATCAATGCTGATATAAGGGAAGATACTGTCTAAGATTTCTCTATTTGTTTTTCCATTGATGCTGGTAATAATGGTACCTCTTTTGCTTACGGCTTTTTGTGCAAAGGAACCACCCAAGACCACCATACTATCTCCCCAGGTTTTAATAGACAATGGAAATGCGGGAAACTGAAATTGCGTAGCGGTTTTTCTATAGTCTTTTGAAAAACGCACCGTGGTATGACCACAATGAATCTTGGCAACTAACAGAGCTAAATGATTTTTAAATTGAAGCTCGTTTAAGGAATCAGTAATGCTTTCACGGGCTTGTTTAAAATAGAAATCCATGCTGTCCTTGGGTGTATACCAATACAAACTTGGATGGTTGGCTTCCAAGATTTTTTGTAAGAGCGCTACCTCTTCTTGTAAAATTACAGGAGACTTTTTATTCAGAGGGGAATAAGCGCTTTGGCGCGATGGTCCACAAGCCATTAAAAAAACAAGCATGCAAAACAGCCAGCAGATTCTTCTGTTTTGCATGCTTAAAAGTTATTGTTGAAAGGCATTCCAGCCCTGTGCAGTAATATTAAATGTATTTCCTCCCTTGGTCAAGAGTTTGCAACCCTCTTCCAAATCGGTCATATATCCAATCACGCTGATCTCTTCATTAAATGTGATCTTCTCGTGGTCTTCTTGTTTCAGCGTAAAGATGAGTTCATAATCTTCTCCGCCATTGAGTGCACAAACCGTAGGGTCTAGACCAAATTTATAAGCAGCTTTTCGGCTTTCATCATTGATAGGTAATTTCTCTTCATAGATTCTGCAACCCAGGTTGCTCTGTTTGCAAAGGTGCATGACTTCACTACTCACGCCATCGCTTACGTCCATCATAGCAGTAGGCATGATTTCATTTTTTTCAAAAAATTCAATCATGTCTTTGCGCGCTTCTGGTTTCAACAACCTTCCCACTATATATGACTCATTTTCCAAATCGGGTTGTATCTGCGGATTCTCTAAATAGATTTTCTTTTCGCGCTCCATGAGTGTGAGGCCTAAAAATGCGCCACCCAAATCACCTGTAACACAGATCAGATCGCCCTTTTGGGCTGTACTTCTTTTCACATATTTATCAGGTGCTACTTCACCTATTGCGGTGATGCTAATGATAAATCCTTTTTGAGAAGTGGAAGTATCTCCGCCAATTAAGTCTACACCATGCTTTTCACAAGCAAGGTAAATGCCTTCATAGAATTCATTCAAAGCTTCCATGCTTACCCTATTGCTGATGCCAATGCTCACCGTAATCTGGGTGGGTTGTGCGTTCATAGCATAGATATCGCTCAGGTTCACCATCACAGATTTGTATCCCAAATGTTTGAGTGGGGTATACATCAAATCAAAATGAATCCCCTCTAACAAAAGGTCTGTGGTAATTACGGTCTGCTTGCCAAAATGGTCAATCACAGCTGCATCATCACCTACACCCAAGACCGTGCTCACATTTTGAATTTCAAAATTCTTGGTCAAGTGTTCTATCAATCCAAACTCGCCTAATTCGGCTATTTCTGTTCTTTCTTCCATGTACTTGTTTTTGTTTGTGACTATCCGTTTACAGGACCACCATTTACAATAGCTACTAATTCATCATGTATCAATCCATTGGTAGCAATAATATGGGGTTGATAAGGAGAATAAACTTCGCCTTTAAAATCAGTTACTTTACCACCAGCTTCTTCTACCATCAGGTATCCGGCAGCGCTATCCCAAGCATTTAGTTTGTGCTCATAAAATCCATCAAATCGGCCAGCAGCCACCCAACAAAGATCAATAGCAGCACTACCCAGTCTTCTAACAGGAACTCCTTTGCGTATCAGTTTTTCAAACACTTGCAAAGGACCATTAGGCGTATCTAAATAAGTATACGGAAAACCTGTAACCATACTACTCTTGATCACTTCCGTTTTATTGCTCACGTGGATGATTTTGCTGTTCAGTGTTGCGCCAAAACCTTTTTGGGCAAAAAAGAACTCTTTCATAAAGGGATTGTACACCGCACCCATGATCATTTTACCATCTTGTTCTACCCCAATACTCACGCAACAAATAGGAATACCATTGGCAAAATTCACGGTACCATCAATGGGGTCAATAATCCATTTGAAAGTACTGTCTTGGATAATTTCTCCTGCTTCTTCGCTCAAAATATAATGGTCAGGAAAGTCTGCTTTAATAATGTCAAAGATGGCTTTCTCAGAAGCGTGGTCTGCTTCTGTAACCAGGTTGTTCATGCCTTCCTTATTGGAAATTTGAAAACTGCCGTTAAAATAACTTTGCATTACAGCGGCTCCAGCTTCAGCCGCCTTAATCAGGGTCTGTTTAATCATGCGGCAAAAGTACCCCGTTTTGCTTGATTCAGAAATGAATTCATGCTGCATTCAGTGGTATTACCAGAGTTTTTGGTTTAATTCGTGGTTCATATTCTGCCTTGGAATTATCCATTATCATAGTCAATTACAATGTCCGGTTCTTTCTGGAACAGTGTCTGCACAGCGTTTCAAAAGCCATTCATGGTCTGGAAGCCGAGGTTTGGGTAGTAGACAACGCCAGTACAGATGGCAGTTTAGACTATTTAAAACCCTTGTTTCCTTGGGTGCATTTTATACCCAATCAAGAAAATACAGGATACGCCAAAGCCAATAATCAGGCATTGACCCAATGCCGGGGGCAATATATTTTGTTTTTGAATCCTGATACCTTGGTAGCAGAAGACTGTTTTAGGCTTTGTCTGGATTTTATAAAAGCACAACCAAGCCCTGGGGCCATGGGTATTCGAATGCTGGACGGTTCGGGAAAATTTTTACCAGAAAGCAAGCGGGCATTCCCTTCACCAGTATCGGCATTATACAAACTCACGGGTTTGTCTGCCCTTTTTCCCCGTTCTCCCATTTTTAACCGCTATTCATTGGGGCATTTGAGCCAATATCAAAACCATGAAGTAGACGTGTTGGCGGGAGCGTTTATGCTATTTCCCAAAACAGTATTGGACCAGGTGGGTAGTTTTGACCAGCGTTTTTTCATGTATGGAGAAGATATTGACCTAAGTTATCGGGTGCAAAAAGCAGGATTTAAGAATTACTATTTTGCGGGCAGTTCCATTATCCATTTCAAAGGGGAGAGCACCAGAAAGGGAAGTTTGAACTATGTATTGCTGTTTTACAATGCCATGCGTCTATTTGTGCAAAAGAATTATAGCGGTGGGCGTGCCGGAGTATTTGCCTTTTTTATACAGTTGGCCATCATCATTAGGGGTGCTTTTAGCATTTTGCACAGGTTAATACTGACCCCCTTGAACCATATGTTGGGTTTCCAAAGCAAGCATCGCCCAAAGCAGATTGCACTCTTGGCTGCGGAAGGTCAGGGCCTTGGAGCCAAAGAGATCTTAAACAATACGGGGTTTGGCGCTAGCAATACCCTAACTTACTTACCTGAAGACAAGCAAGTATTAAAGAACATAAACAATTACCAGGCCATTTTATTTTCTGAGGGAGCCAGTTTGAGTTGGAAACAAATCATTGCCTTATCAGAGAATTTTGCGAATTATGAGGGTGAATTATGGTTTCATGCTGCTGAAAGCGGATCCATCATTGGTAGTGATTCAAAAGAAACCAGTGGCAGAGCCGTTGCACCAAATCAGCCAAGCACCATTTAACTGCACAATACTCCCCTTAATCAGGTGGTAATCATGTTTTTTAATGCATTTGCTTTAGCTTCGTATTTCTTTAGTAAAATGGTTTCTAACGATGGCTATTCTTGATATCAAGCTTCCCAATTCCATACTCAAGGCCCTGCGTCTGCCCCAGAACAATCCTAGGAGGCAGCAATTAAAGGTGTTGAGAAAGATGCTTAGGAAAGCAAGGTTTACAGAATTTGGCCAAACCTTTCGTTTTGACGATATCTTATTGAGCAAACACCCCGGTAAGAAATTTCAAGAACTAGTACCTACTTATAATTACAACAAGATTTACAAAGAATGGTGGCATAAGACCCTTGAAGGGAAGTCTGATGTTTGCTGGCCAGGTAAGATCAAGTACTATGCCCTGAGTAGTGGTACCAGTGAGTCTGCCAGTAAATTCTTGCCCATTACCAATGACCTGCTTCGTGGTAATAAGTTGGCCATGATCAAGCACTTGCTCACTTTGCGCAACTATGAAGACATTCCTCTAGGCGCTTTGGGACGCGGTTGGTTAACCCTTGGTGGAAGCACTGATTTGCAAAAAGGACCAGGCTATTATTCTGGAGACCTTAGTGGTATTACCCAAATGAAAGCCCCTTTCTGGTTTCAACCCTTTTACAAACCGGGTAAGAAAATAGCCAAGGAAAAAGACTGGAATAAGAAACTAGAAGAGATTGTAGAAAAAGCTCCTGAATGGGATATTGCGTTTTTGGTAGGGGTTCCTGCATGGATTCAGATGTGTATGGAAATGGTGATTGAGCGTTACAAGCTCAATAATATCCATGAAATGTGGCCCAACCTAGCTTTTTTTGTACACGGTGGCGTGAGCTTTGAACCTTATAAAAAAGGATTTGAAAAGTTATTGGGCAAGCCCATTACTTATATTGAAACTTATTTGGCCAGCGAAGGCTTTATTGCCTATCAAGACCGTCAATTTGCAGAGGGTATGAAACTGGTTACCAGTGAGCATATCTTTTTTGAATTTGTACCTTTTGATGACGTGAATTTTGACGCCAATGGCGATATGAAAGAGTTTCCAGAAGCGCTCATGATTCATGAAGTGGAAGAAGGAAAAGACTATGCCCTCTTGATCAGTACCACGGCTGGCACCTGGCGTTACCTAATTGGTGATACCGTTAAATTTGTTGACAAAGACCGTTGTGAAATCATTATTACAGGACGCACCAAACATTTCTTGAGTCTGGTGGGTGAGCACTTGAGCGTAGACAATATGAACAAAGCCATTCAATTGGCTAGTGAGGAATTGAATATTAGTATTCCAGAATTTACGGTAGCGGGTGTGCCATTTGGCAATTTCTTTGCGCATCATTGGTATGTTGCTTGTAATGATCAAGTAGACGCCAAAGATTTGGCCAAAAAAATTGACCAACACCTTTGCGAACTCAATGATGATTATGCAGTAGAACGTAGAAGCGCTTTGAAAGATGTGATTCTAGACGTGTTAACAGAAAAGGATTTTATGAATTTTATGACAGCCAAAGGAAAGATTGGAGGTCAACACAAATTTCCAAGGGTGCTAAAGGGATCATTGTTGCAAGACTGGCAGCGATTTCTGAAAGGCGATCCCATTACGCCTTAATGATTTGAACTTTCAAAAAAGAGCATGATTGCAGCAATTATCAAGGGACTGGGTTTAGGCGTGCTACTGGCCATTTCAGTAGGGCCTGTGATATTTGCCATTCTTAAACAAAGTATCAACAACGGACACAAAGCGGGTTATATTTTTGTGGCCGGTGTTTCTTCTAGCGATATTGCATTGTTACTCATTTGTAATTTATTTACCTCACTATTTCAATCGGCCTTGGCCCACCAAACCCTGATTGCGGTTTCCGGAAGTATCTTCTTAATTGCTGTGGGCATTTATACTTTTTTCTTTAAAAAAGTGGCGGTGGATGATGACAATAATCTCAAGGAAAAAGTCTTTAGAAAGCGTGACTGGGTAGCCATTTATCTCTCTGGCTTTTTTATGAATATGCTCAATCCTGGGGTCTTTATTTTCTGGTTTGTTTGGTCAGCAGCCATCTTGGCTGATTCGGTTACTTATGCCAATCCCATTCAATACCGAGCTGTTGTGTTTGGAACATGCTTGGTGTTTGTCTTACTCACCGATATTCTAAAAGTAATGCTGGCAGGGCGTTTGAGACCCAAAATGACCCCCAGAAACCTGCACCATATTAACCAATTGTCCGGTTTAATCTTGATTGGTTTTGGTATTGCCCTTTGTTGGGGCGTACTTCAATTTGGAGACCGTTTGAAATAGGTTTAACGATATTTTTAGGAAGGTCAATCTATATTCAAAGTATCTTACCGCCAATGAAACTTAGCTGCTTTCTTTTTTGTTGTTGTTTATCGGCGAAGCTGTTTGCACAAAACGACCTGCTCTTACTCAAAGACAAAACTCAGACCCTTCAAACCTGGACCAATGGTTCCTATATTCAATTCCAGTTTAGTAGCAAACAATGGATTGAGGGTATTGTGAAAATGGTCAGAAACGATTCTATTACCATTGACCAGATTCAACTTAGACAGGTGGGAAATCAATTTGGATTTGCCAGCACTGATACCGCACATTTTGGTCTACTCAAATTGCATGTAAACGAGATTTATGGTATGCCCAAAAGGAAATCTGGAAATATCATTAGCAGTGGAGCACTCTTTCAATTGGGAGGTGGAGCCTATATCTTACTCAATATTACTAATAGCCTAATCAAGGGAGAAGCTATTTTTGGAGCACAAAACCTAACAGGTCTTGGGATTGCCGGAGGATTTTTTATCTTAGGCAAGATTTTACAATCTACTCACAAGACTTATTTAAAAATGGGAAGCCGGTACAAAATGATCACCATTCAACTAGGCACCAATCCATAGATCCACATGCTCAAAAAAATCTGGCGTTTTACCAAGAAAGCAATGCTTTGGATGTTTGTCTCATCCTTATTGTATGTGATTATTTGTAAATGGGTCATGCCTCCTGTTACCATTACCCAAATCAGCAATGCTTTTGGCTATGGTTTAAAAAGAGATTATGTGTCTGGGTCTGAATTGTCTTATAATGCCAAGCTAGCAGCCATTGCAAGTGAGGACCAGGCTTTTCCAGATCATACTGGCTTTGACTGGGATGCCATTGAAAAAAGTTTGAAACCCAAAAAGAAAGGAAAAAAACGCAAACTCCCATTGGGTGCTGGAACCAGCACCATTACCCAACAAGTGGCCAAAAATGTATTCCTCTGGCAGGGTGGAGGTGTCTTCAAATATATCCGCAAAGTACCCGAAGCCTATTTTACCTTACTCATAGAATTGATCTGGGGAAAAGAACGCATCTTAGACGTCTACCTCAATGTAATTGAAACAGGGCCAGGCATTTTTGGCATGGAAGCCGCAGCACAGGCTTATTTTGGCAAACCAGCCAAACAATTGAGCCGAGCAGAAGCTGCCATGATTATTGCTTGTTTGCCCAATCCAAAAATCTTTACGGTAAAACCACAGAGTAGAAGGGTGAGTTGGCGCTATCCGCAAATCTTGCGTGAGATGCATAATATAGAAGACGACCCAGACGTGTTGGATATTATCAAATCACACTAATGCGCCTTGTAATTGCTCTACCGCTTCAATGGCTTCTTGTAAACGTTCTTGGTAATTGCCATTGATGACCACAAAGGGAGTAGACTGGTTAATCAACAAGTCTTTGTAAATCTGAAATAATTCTTTTCTGGGACCATCAGCCGGATATTCTCTGAGTTCATCTTGCACCCAAGGCAGATCAGTATCACAGAGTAAGTAAAGATCATATTGACGCTGGGTAATTTGCTCTAGAATATAGTGGTGACATTTTTGAAACACGTATTCGCACCAAACCTTCATCACATACATATCCGTATCTATAAAAAGCAAAGATTGGTCATTGTTCAAAGCTTCATTTGTAATACGGTCTTCCTGCGCTAGTTGCTTCTGGGCAATGGTGAGCAGGTCATCATAACCATAAGTTTTACCATGAACGGTTAAGTGTTCTCTAGCATATTCTGGGCACCACTGGGTACTAAAATGAGCCGCCAATTCTGCGCACAAACTACTTTTACCCGTTGACTCTGGACCAATCACTACTACTTTTATCAAACTCATGCTTGCTTTGCTTTTTGTTGCCAGGTAATCAAACCTGCAATGGCCAATACCAATAGCACCATAAACTGAACACTGGTAAAGACATATCCTTTGATAAAGTACAACGGAATAGAAGCCATATTTGTTGCAATCCACCATACCCAACTCTCTACTTTTTTTCTGGCCATTAACCACATACCCGTATAAGCGGTAGCACTGGCAAAAGCATCGGCCCAAGGAATGGCTTCTGGCGCAAAAGCCTGTTTGGCCCAGGTAAGTGCTGCAAAAATGCCCAGGTAAAAGATGGCAAAGAAGGCTAATTGTTGCACCCATTCCCTAGCACTGCTAAAGGTTATGTGCAAAACCAATTCCTGTTTGTGTGGGTCTTTTTTAGTCCATAAAACCCAACCATAAATACTCATGATGGTATAATATAAGTTCACACTGGCTTCACCCAATAAGTGACCCTTCAAACTCAGATAAATGTAAATGATGGTATTTATCAGGCCAATAGGATAGACCAGTATATGCTCCTTTCTACTAAACCAAACGCTGGCAATACCAGCAAAAACCGCAATAAATTCAAGCGGTCCCGTTTGTTTGATTCCGGTAATAAACTGTTCTACTAATTGGTCAATTTGCATGGGGCACAAAATACAGAAAGCTATTGACTTACCGTTGTCCGTTCATGCCTGTTTTGAAGTAATAAATAATCCCGTCTTCAAATTCCTTTTTCAAAGTCAGTGTTGCGTGTTGTTCAACAATGGGAATATCAATGAGGTCATCGTTCACACCGTCATAAAACCAGACTACAATAAAGTCTTTATGTGAAAACATTTCATCCTGTTCTTTGGCAATTTCTTTGTGGGGTAATGGCAGAGAATGCAGACCCGTTAAATGGTACAGACCTCCCGGAGCATCCGCATAAATAGCCCCATTTAATGAATCTTTGTGTTGGTTAATATAGGCTACCATGGGCGATTCTGTCCACTGTATTTCCGAATAACCAGGAATACCCGCGTCTTTGATGCCCTCCCAATTAAAAGCATTTAAAACATATTGATGCTTTAATCCAAAACCCAAAACCAATAAGGCTGCGCCGATGGTCAAATATTTGAAAATCCTTTTGGTTTTGCTAATCAGTGCAGCTAAAAAATATAAAATGGTCATGAGTAAGGGCAGGTACATGGGAGACAATAGCCTACTACTCAGTGTTTCAAATCTAGACACTGATGAAATGCCTAATATAAAAATGGCATAGACCAAGAAAGATGCCATTACCGCCGTGCTGATACGATGATAATATTGTTGTTGAAAAACTCGAAAAAGCAATAAGCCAATTACTAAAATTAGCAGCGCTAGCAAAACCATCGCGCCAGCAAAACCCTTATCTCCAAAAAAGGGTAACCAAGTTCCTAATACCCAACCACTATCAATCAGGTTTTGCCCAAATGAGCGCAGTGCTTTCTCTCTTACTCCAGCAGCCGTGCCTGTGACCAAATGATTGCGATATAGATTAATGGCTAAAGGAATAGTGGCTACTAAACTAAAGAGCGTGAGTTGTTTGATTTTTTTTAGACCGTTGATCTGTCCGTCAAATAAGATGAGCGCAAAACCGGTGGCCAATAAACTAATGCCTGCAATCCTGGTTAAGAATGCAAGCGCAACAATTAAGGATAAAACTAAAAGATGGAGATAGTCATGTGCTATGCTGTAACGCTTCCATTGAAGGATAAATACCAATACCCACACCAAGAACAGGGTCTCAGACCAGAGCATGCCATAGACTTCCCACAAACAAGGACTACAAGCTAATACCAAAAATAGGGCTGCACGATAAAATCTTGTGATGCCCTCCATCCCATGCAAAATCTGACTGGTGAGCAAAATCAAGACAACATACAATCCTGCATTCAATACCGGTGCAAGGGCAATGGGTGCCAATCCACTGATCAAAGAAAGACCCGCCAAGAATAAGGGATAGCCCGCAGGAAAATCTACCAAGGGCAGAGAATTATAATCCAACAATCCAGCGCCATTTTTTAAATTAATAGCCGCAGAACTATAAGCAATACTGTCTGGTGAAAGTCCAATGCCGCTATAGGCTGTGAGATAGTACATACTCACACAGGCTGCAAGGGCTGCTAACAAAGCATCCCAATGCTTAATAAGATATGCTTGAACTTTTTGAATCACAGATTAAAAATACAAAATTCTTATTCCTATCTGCTTAAAATACTGGGGTATTAGTCTTGGATACTAGTTAACAAAACAATTCTATTTTTATCAGCAGTAGTTATAACTAGCCAGGGTTTTGCATTTGTTTTTCTTATGTCATTTCCTTTCATTGCAAATTCTTCCTGCTTGTTGTCAGCAACATAAATTTCAGTACCAACGGGCAAATTATATTCTTTAATGGTATTCGGGTCAACATTACTTACTCTTGTTTGACCTTTCCCATCAGGCGTGTATATTATTAATGAAAGATGATAAACATCTTTGTAGTCATTCTTAAAACTTAGTTTAATGTTGTCTTGTCCAAAAACGGAAAAATTTAAAAATGTGAAAATGCTTAGAATTACTAGTTTCATAATAAATTATTTAAGGTTCAAATAGTATACGAATAAATAGAGTGAATAGTTTTTTTTATCTCACATTTTAATGAGTATCCTTTTTGAATACTGTTAAATCAACTTACGTACTACGTTTTGCTATTACCCAAGGCGTGGTTTTATTGGCAACAAACATCAATTTAATTCATTCAGCCCCGCTTTGGACATTACCTTGTTATGAACTATAAATTTGATTGTCGTTAAAGTATTTTTCAATTTCATTAATTGCGTTGTCAAGACCGTTTTCGCTTCTTATTTGTTGACCAACAGCTGAAACATTGTTTTTTATTTCATTAATTTGAACCTTTTGTATGGCAGAAATTAGATTTTCTCCTGTCAAATTTTTGGCTGGAATATGAATACCTATTTTTTTCCTCTCAACGATTTTCCCCCAAGTTGGCTGGTCTGTATAAAATGAAACTATTATAACTGGTAAATTGTTGCGTAACATAGCAGCTAATGTTCCTGCTCCTCCGTGAAAGATTCCAACTTTACATTTTGGCAAAATTGTTTCGTGGTTTACATATTTTGTTACAAAGAGGTTTTTATGCTTTGGCAAATTGTCAAATAAAGACCAGCCTATACAAAACAAAATCCTTTCGTTTGTTTTGTCTAAAACCTCTGAGATAATACTTGTAAATTTTTCCTTGTTCCCAACTCCATTACTACCAAAACCAATATAAATTGGTTTGCTGCCTTGAGAAAGCCATTCACTCAATTCATTAGAAGTTTTGTCCAAAAAATGTTCTTCTCTCTTTTGAATTGGGATAGTCAAAAAGCCCGATATTTTATGATGACTTTCCCAATCTTTGGGTTGCGAAATAAGTGTTGGGCTTATACAATATAAATCCAAAACTTTTTGCTTATCTATATGATGTATAAGGTTTTTAGCTAAAATTGGAAGTCCTAATTCACTTCGATATTCATTGGTGTCCTTTTTTACGAACTTCCAAAAAAATGTTTGTGCAATTTTATAAGTCAATTTGTTGTACCAGGGAAAATTTAAAAAGTCAAAGTCAGCTAATGGAAATTCTTTTGTCGGAACAACTGGTGGCATAAAATAGGTCAATGCCAATTTCTTGTTTTGCTTTTCAGTAATGGCACTTACAATTGGAATTGTCATTGAGTTGGCAATTATAAAATCTACTTTGCTAATTGCATTGAAATAACTTTTCCGAAGAGGTTCTCTGTTGTTGTGAAGCACTTTAAAATAATACTTCATCAACTTTATTGGATTTTCAGATTTAAGAATAGCTTTTCCTTCTGTTGAGTTCATCATCATTTCAGCATTTCCAAAAAGTGGTTGAAATGGAATTTTAAACCCTTCAACAAATTCTTTAAAATCTTCAGTTGCTGAAATTGTTACTTTATGTCCTTTATCCATAAGCCCAAGTGCCAAAGCAATGTATGGTTGCAAATCTCCTCGTGTTCCGTAAGTAAATATTCCTATGTTCATTATTTATGACTGTCAGTTTATGGTTTGTTGTCAAATGGCATATAATGACCAAGTATTGCTAATGTTGAATGCCGCTTTTCTGTCTTAGTTTAGTTCTTTGGCAATGTTAAATAATCAGGCAGTACAAGCGGTGTCAGGTCAGGAACAAGATAACTTGAACCAAATCCACCACCATGAAACATCAAGATGGTATCTTTTCCTTCCCCTAAGATTCTGTAAAAAATATTTACTGAATCCTTTGTTGAAATATAGCCTTCGGAATATTTTATTTTTACAGTTTGCGAATTTGTAACAAAAGAAATCGTGAAGATGAATGAAAGTCCAATGATGAATGATTTCATTTGTTTTGGTTGTTTAAAGCAAGATAGGGTGTTCTATAAAATGCCAGCATCATTTAAATATACGCCACCCATGCCATATTAACAATTAGTACAATGGGTTGTAAAGATGTGAATATCAATAGATGAACAAGAGGAATATTCGCAAGACATTTAGTAATCTTCAGAAACAAAAACGCCCCGGAAAATTCCAAGGGCGCTAGTATCACTCAAACTATTTAACTCAATTATTCGGCTTCTGCCATTACTTCTGTTACTTCAGGAATCATGCGTTTCATCATTCCTTCAATACCAGCTTTCAATGTTACCATAGATGAAGGGCATCCACTGCAAGATCCTTGCAACATCAGGTTCACCACACCGTCTTTATAACTGCGGAACTGAATAGCACCACCATCCATTTCAACGGCTGGTTTTACATAGTTCTCCAACAATTCTTTCACACGCTTTACAATATCATCGTCATCCGCACTTACGGTATTAGTAGCTTCTTGTTTGGTTTTTGAAACCTCATCGTCATTTACTACAACGCCGCCATTTTCCAAATACTCTTTCAAGAAAGTCTTGATTGAAGGAATCACATCTTGCCAATCATCCGTATCTGGGGTCTTGGTCAGGGTAATAAAGTTGCTGGCAATAAATACAGACTTAATAAAAGGAAATCCGAAGAGTTCTTTTGCCAAAGGCGATGGTCCTGCCAATGTTTCATCAGCAAAATCAATGCTTTTACCAGGATACAATAATTTGTTGGCCACAAATTTCATGGTCTCTGGATTGGGTGTCATTTCAGTATAGATGCTGATCACTGGGTTGCCTGTTTTAATCATAAGAAAGATTTTATGCGTGGGTAACGAATGCAAATTTAAACAAAAGCGCGCTGGGATGGTTCAATCCGGGGGGCCAAGCAGGGAGTAACCCCCTTTTTTTCGGATATCGAAAACCTTTTGGGGGCCTTTTTGCTCCATCTTGGCAGTCTAGTCAATAATTGGCCGGATTTTTCGTTCTATATAAGTACATGAAACAAATGCGCATTCCCACCATAGTCTTGGTTCTATTTATGACCAGTGCCACCGTTTCTGCGCAAAATAGCGTGAAACCCTTTGGCATCAATATCTGCGGAGCCGAATTTGAAGAAAAAACCATTCCTGGGGTTTTGGGTAAGGATTATATCTACCCTTCCGATTCGGATATTGAATATTTCTACCAGCGTGGATTACAACTCTTGACTGTTCCTTTTAAATGGGAGCGGGTGCAACAAATACCTGGAGGACCATTAGATCGTGCCAATGTAGACGAGATGCGCCGGGTAATCAAATACTGCTCAGATAGAAATATACGAGTAGTCTTGAGTATGCACAATTTTGGCCGTTATGTGATTGGGGGAACAGAGCATATTGTAGGTAGTCCAATGGTACCGCGCAATATGTTAGGTGATTTCTGGTCAAAATTGGCTTTAGAATTTACTGACCTACGCAACGTGTTTGGTTATGAGATCATGACCGAGCCACACGATATGGGGGAATATGATTGGTTTACTACGGCTCAAAACACCATCAATACTTTGAGGCAGGTAGACAAAAAAGCCATTATTATTATTTCTGGTGACAATTATGCCACTTCTGAAAAATGGCGTCAGTATAGTGATCATCTCAAAGACTTGGTTGACCCCAATGACAACCTGATGTATGATGCGCACTGTTATTTTGACAAAAACTATTCAGGCAGATATGTAGAAAGTTATGATAGCAGCGGGGCAGATGAATATACAGGGGTTAGAAGGGTTATGCCCTTTGTACGCTGGCTCAAAGACCATAACAAACGTGGTTATGTAGGTGAATATGGCGTACCAGATAATGACCTAAGATGGCTAACCGTTTTAGATAATTTTTTGAAATATTTGAGCGAGAATAATGTAAACGGATGCTACTGGGCCGCGGGTTCTAGGTGGAACAAATATCCCTTATCCGTTCAACCCTTTGTGCAAGAAGAACGGCCTCAAATGGAAGTTTTAATGCGCTATTTAAGAACCTCACCCAACAGCAATTCTTCTTTTAATTTTCTCTTACCAGAAACCTTATTGTTCCTGCCCAATTCCACACTTTTGCCCAAGGATAAGGGTGGTGTATTTGCACCAGCTTCTGTAGAAACCAAAATCAAGGTAAAGGACTAGCCTACGGCGATATCTTCTAACCAAGACCCTATTTATTCCGGCACAATGCGCAGCTTGGCATAGTTGAGCATGATCTTCTTTTCACCATTGGTGCTAAAGTTGATGGTGGCAATAGGATTGTGTGCTGATCCTTCAACCTTGGCCACTACCCCAAATCCAAATTTTAAATGCTCTACTTTTTGACCAGCTTGTAAACCGCTGGTATCACTGGCTACAAAATCGCCGGAAGGCTGGTGTTCCACCACTTTGGTAGAAGGCGGTACAACGGGTAGGTATTCCGGTTTGCCCTTGGGTGCGTCAGGTTTTCTTGCTGGTGGAGCACCGTATTTTTTCTCGGCACTGGCCGCAGCATTACTATTGCCAAATCCGCGTTGCATTCTCTCAAAGCCTCCACCCCATTGGCTAGAGGAATTATTTCTGGCGCCACCACCTGCATAACTCTTGTCTATATAGGCTTCGGGCATTTCTTCTATAAAACGGCTGGGTTCATTTTGTACCAACTGACCAAATCTATAGCGGGAGTTGGCATAGGTTAACCAAAGATGTTGTTTGGCCCTAGTAATTGCTACATAGAATAACCTGCGTTCTTCTTCTAATTCTTCTCGGGTGTTTATAGCCATGGCATTGGGGAACAGGGTTTCTTCAATCCCTCCCACAAATACACAACTAAATTCCAAACCCTTTGCCGCGTGAATGGTCATTAATTTCACCACATCTGTTTCTTGTTTGTTGTCATCGGCATCTGTAACCAATGTAATCTGTTGTAAGTAAGCGCCCATGCTCTTGCTTCCCACTTCGCCATCATCATTGTCAGGGCTCTCGGTCCACTCTTTAATAGAGTTCAACAACTCTTGCACGTTTTCATATCGCGCCAGCCCTTCTGTGGTTTTGTCTGCAAACAATTCTTTAACCAGATTGGTATGCTTGCCCACTTGCACTGCTACGTCATAAGCATTCTTATCCGTGAGCAGGCTTTGGAAATAGCGGATCATGGTTACAAAATTCTGCAGGGCTTCAAGTGTGCCTCCCTTGAATCCAAACTCTCCTGCTCTAGACACCACATCATACATGCTGATCTCATTTTCATTGGCAGCAGTAATCAATTTTTCAATACTGGTTTTACCAACTCCGCGGGCAGGATAGTTGATGATTCTTTTCAGCGCTTCTTCATCACGGGTATTCACAATAATGCGTAAATAGGCCAAGAAATCCTTGATCTCCTTGCGTTGATAGAAACTAGTGCCTCCATAAATTCTATACGCAATGCCCATGCGTCTCAGACTTTCTTCATAAGCCCGGCTCTGTGCATTTGTTCTATAGAGAATAGCAAAGTCTTGGTTGTAAAAATGGTTGCGCAGTTTTTGTTCCTGAATGGTATCAGCTACAAATTTGCCCTCGTCATTATCCGTCATGGTGCGCACCAATCTGATTTTTTCTCCCTCGTTATTATCCGTCCAGAGGTTCTTAGGAATCTGCCCCTGATTAATCTTAATCACTTCATTGGCCACATGAATAATATTCTTACTACTTCTATAGTTCTGTTCTAGCTTGACCACTTTAACATCGTCATAGTCTTTTTGAAACTGGAGAATGTTTTCAATAGTAGCGCCGCGGAAACTATAAATGCTCTGGGCGTCATCACCCACTACGCAGATATTCTCATGAGCGGCGGCCAATAATTTGGTAATCTGGTACTGTACCGCGTTGGTATCCTGGTACTCATCTATCAAGATATACTTGAACTTATGCTGGTATTTGTGCAAGGCATCAGGAAAACTATTTAAGAGCTCGTGCATTTTGAGCAAGAGATCATCAAAATCCATGGCCCCGTTTTTGGCGCATTTATTGGCATAAGCCAGATAGATCTGTGCAATGGCCTGACGGTTGGCCCGCATGTCTTCCTGTTGTATATAATAGTCATTGGCGTATTCCGCAGGACCTACCAGGGCATTCTTGGCCTGAGAAATCCGGTTGCCCACCACACTGGCTTTATAGTGTTTGTCATCAAGGTTTAGCTCATTCACCACAGCCTTGATTACAGAACGGCTATCGTCTGTGTCATAGATGGTAAAATTGCTGGGATAACCCATTCTATAGGCTTCGCCCCTCAAAATCCGGGCAAAAACGCTGTGGAAAGTACCTATATAGAGGTTGCGCGCCTCAGAATTGCCCAGGATTTTCTCAATCCTTTCCTTCATTTCTGCTGCTGCCTTATTGGTAAATGTCAGTGCCAAAATATTAAAAGCGTCTACCCCACTAGCCATTAAGTGGGCAATTCGGGTGGTCAACACCTTGGTTTTACCACTTCCCGCACCCGCAACAATCATAATTGGACCCTTTACATGCGTCACTGCTTCATATTGCGGTTCATTCAACCCCTTGAGATACTCTTGCATGGCTGCAAGATAAATAGATGCCCGCTTGAAAAACCCGATGTGGAAATCAATTCGTTAAATCGAGGCTAAGATTCCCATTTTAACTTTCTAGCAAATATTTGGGTGCTACCTTTGCCATCCCCCCAATTTTGGGGACTATTATTGAAAATCAATAGCTTATGCGTTTTTTGAGGTTCAAAAAAATCCGGTTCCTACTCATCCCTGTTATCTTATTAATGGGCGGTCTGGTGTTTGGTACCGGTCATGACAGACCCTCAAAAACCAACGTCCCTGTTCAAAAAGATTCCACCAATTCCAGTACCGTTGACAATAATCGGGCTTTTTTGTACGATTCTCTTGACCTAGACGGCTTGGGTTTATCAAAAGAAGCATTTAATCTAGCATTGACCGGATATCAAACCTTGTTAGAAGCGGGTAAGGTTCAAAAAGACAATATCCTCACCATTATTGATTTTAGTCTGCCCTCTAGTCAGAAAAGGCTTTTTGTAATAGACCTCTCAACAGGCGCCCTATTGTTCAACACATTTGTGTCTCATGGCAGAAATTCAGGAACAGCCCTTGCTTCTAAATTCTCTAACGCCTTTAATAGTTTTAAAAGTAGCCTGGGTTTCTATACCACAGGTAGTCCTTATTCTGGTAAACATGGATACAGTCTTCGCCTAGAAGGACAAGAAGCTGGGATCAATGACAATGCCATGGAAAGAGGGATTGTGATGCATAGTGCGGATTATGTAAACGAACGCACCATTCACCAAATGGGGTATTTGGGTCGCAGCCAAGGTTGCCCCGCTATTCCAGAAGCCTTGAAAAAACCCATTATTGAAACCATCCGCAACGGATCTTGCTTATTTGTCTATAGTCCAGACAAAGCATATACGGCGCATTCTAAATTGTTGCAGAGGGGTTCTATTTAAGAACTACAATTGACAGTATTTCTATTTATCTATAACAATTAGGTGTAATATTAGTTTTTGTTGCTATTTTGTTGCTTTATTCATAGCAACTCAATAACCATGAAACGCATCCCACTATTAATTGCCCTTTTTCTGACAACTAATTTGTCTTTCTCTCAAAAATCTTGGTTCTCTGTTTACACCGATTCTGCTACTATGGTCCAAGATGGTGCCGCCATTACCAAGGCATTTATTGCCGATATTAAAAAAATTAAACCTGGTATTGCCTTAGACGTTACAGCCGTTTTAAATACCACACCTTATTTAATTTATTTTGATGGTCAGGGGGCTGTTAAAACCGCCAACCTTCCAATTTGGGCCCAAGTAATACCACCACAACAACAGTTTTTTTATGAAGTAGCTGGTGGTGAAGCTGCGGGTAAAACTGCTTTTGGATTGTTCTTTAACGGCTTTTACCTGCCTCATGAATTGGGTCATGGTGTAGACGAGGCTATTCGCGGAAACCTAAAAGGCTCTTATGAAGAAGAGTATTATGCCAACACCGTTTCTATGCTTTGGTGGAAAAAACAGGGAAAAGAAAAAGAATTGAAAGCCTGTTATGATGCGGCTAAAACCATTTTTGCCAAATTACCCAATCCCGTTCCTGCAGATATGACCATTCAGGCTTATTTTGGTAAGAACTATGAACAGGCTACTCAGAATCCTTATGTTTATGGTTATATGCAGTTCAAACAGTTTATTCAAATATATGAGGACAAGCAATTGCCCGATTTCAACGGTTACATGCAAAAATATTTTGCAGACCACCAGAAAAAATAATGACAAATTCCTCCCCGGCCCCCAGTCTTAGTTCCTATCAGAAACTAGTCATTTTCTTATTAGCCATCACACAATTCACGGTGGTATTGGATTTCATGGTCATGTCTCCTTTGGGAGATATTATGATGAAGTCTATGAATATTAATACAGCCCAATTTGGGGTGGCCGTATCGGCTTATGCCTTTAGCGCAGGCATATCAGGATTAATGACAGCGGGCTTTGCCGATAAATACGACCGTAAAAAACTACTCCTGTTTTTTTATACTGGCTTTGTCATTGGTACTTTTTTCTGTGCGTTGGCACCCAACCATTTTTGGTTGGTAGCAGCTAGAATTGTTACAGGAATTTTTGGTGGGGTTATTGGTTCTATCTCGTTAGCAATTGTTGCTGATTTATTTGATTTTCAGCAAAGGGGTAAAGTCATGGGTTTTATCCAAATGGGTTTTGGCGTTAGTCAGGTAATGGGTATTCCTATAGGCTTGTATATAGCTAACCAATGGGGATGGCATGTGCCCTTTTTGGCCATCGCCGCACTAGCGGCCATAATTGCCATTATTATTTTGATCAAACTCCAACCATTAACAGCGCACTTGGCGCTTCAACAGGAACACTCTGTAGTCAAACACTTATTACATACCATTACTTTAAAAAATCATCGCATTGGATTTATGTCAACGGCTTTGTTGTCTATAGGTGGTTTTATGATGATGCCTTTTGGTTCTGCATTTGCCATTAATAATTTAAAAATCAGCACCCATCAATTACCACTACTCTTTATGGTTACAGGTGTGGCCGCACTGATTTCTATGCCCTTGATTGGAAAGATGAGTGATAAGGTTGACCGATTTAAAATCTTTGCAATTGCCACACTAGTTGCAGCAGTTGTAATCAATATTTATGCGCACTACACTGAAACAGCATTTT
This sequence comes from Chitinophaga pinensis, assembly GCA_943372255.1. GTDB lineage: Bacteria > Bacteroidota > Bacteroidia > Chitinophagales > Chitinophagaceae > Sediminibacterium > Sediminibacterium pinensis_M. Next base: position 27,321 of record CALRXZ020000009.1, on the reverse strand, counting down.
GGTTGGTGTTGGTCACCAATGTATGTATGATGGTGGCAATTATGAGTAGAATGGTACCTGCATCTGCCCTAACATCGGCCATTCCTGAACCGCAGTATCGTGGTTCCTTTATGAGTATCAATGCTTCTTTACAACAGATGGCTGGTGGTTTTGGTGCCATGATTGCAGGCTGGGTGATTGTACAAAAAGATAGGTACGCGCCTTTGGAACACTATGACTGGTTGGCCATGATAGCCACTGGCACCATGATCATCACCATCTTCTTAGTCTATCGCGTTAGCAAAATTGTGCAGAAGCGTTGATGTTTAAATAAAAAAATTTTTACATTTAGGAGTAAAAAATACGCCATATGAAAACCCAACTGCTTTCACTTGCCCTTGCTTTTTCAACACTTGTTGCTGTTGCACAGAAAAAAGAAATTGTATTTAATGTAGTGTTCAAAGACAAAAACATTGGAACCATTCATGCGGTGAAAGAAGTGGCAGGAACCAAGGTAACAAGTGATCTTAAGACCAATACAGATGCCAAAGTATTTATGATGTCTATTCATGTAGAATCAGAAGTGAGTGCGGTTAAAGAAAATGGGGTGTTGGTTCAGGGTACAGCTTATAGGCATGCAAACCGTGGATCAGAAGACGTACACGCCAAAGTAACCAAGGTAGCAGACAAAACATATCAAGCATTGAAAAACGGTAAGACTACTAAAATTGAAAACAAGCAGATTGATGTTTGTGTAGTAGATCTTTATCACCAGGAACCAAAAGGGCTGAATGCCATTTTCTCCAATATGTATGCAGACTTTCTAAAAGTAAAAGCACTAGGTGGCGGTAAATACCAAGTAACTACGCCAGACAATAAAGACACTTATTACAATTACCAAAATGGTCAATTAGTCTTGGTGGAATCCAATACGCCACTTGGCAAAGTAGTATGTAAAAGGATTTAAACCCTAAATTCCAAACATGTCAGAAAAAACCTATCCCTGTCTTTGGTTTGATGGTCAAGCCAAAGCAGCAGCCCAATTTTATTGTTCTGTTTTTCCTGAATCCAGCATTATTCAAGAAAGTCCCATGGTGGTTAATTGGGTATTGAATGGCCAGCGTTTTATGGGACTGAATGGTGGGCCTATGTTCAAATTTAATGAAGCTTGTTCCTTTGTGGTAGAATGCGCCAATCAAACAGAAATTGATCATTATTGGAATAGCTTAATTGCAAATGGTGGTCAAGAGTCTCAGTGTGGTTGGCTCAAAGATCAATTTGGAGTTTCCTGGCAAATCATTCCAGCTGCTTTAAGCAAAATCATGAGTCAAGGCAAGGGACAAAAAGTAATGGAAGCGCTTTTAAAAATGCGCAAATTAGTTATTGCTGATTTAGAAGCAGCTGCTAATAGCTAATTCCATTCTATGAAGAAAACCACGGTTTTGTTGCTGGGCTTTTTGCTGGTCAAAATGGTCCTAGAGTTTCAATTGATTCATCCTGTTTTTGATTTGCACAGAGATGAATATTTACACTTGGACCAGGCCAAACACTTGGCTTGGGGTTTTCAGTCTGTGCCCCCGCTTAGTTCCTGGATTGCTTGGATCATTTTACAATTGGGTAACGGAGTTTTCTGGGTCAAATTTTTTCCTGCTTTGTTTGGGGCTTTGACCATTTTGGTGGTTTGGAAAATCATTGAGGCTTTGAATGGTGGTTTGTTTGCGCTTTGTATGGGTGCTACTGCTTTATTAATGTCTGTTTTATTGCGGATTAATATTCTTTTTCAACCCAATTCATTTGAATATTTCATTTGGACCTGTGTTTACTATTTTATCATTCAATACATACAAACCAAAAAAAACAGCTGGTTGTATGGCATGGCCATCTCTATGGGTTTGGGTATTTTAAACAAATACAATATTGGTTTTCTTTTATTGGGTTTATTACCCGCCTTGGCCATAACAGAACACAGGAAACTGTTTACAAATAAGCATTTCTACTTAGCTATTTTAGTTTCTCTTCTCATAGTTGCACCAAATCTCTATTGGCAATGGACAAATGGTTTTCCAGTAATTGGTCATATGAAAGAATTGCAAAGAACCCAGTTGGTTAATGTTGAGCGTTGGAATTTTATCAAAGAACAATTCCTGTTTTTCTTTGCTGCTGTTTTTGTGTTAGTAAGCGCTTTTGTTGGCTTTATTAGATATGATGCATTTAAACCATTTCGCGTTTTTCTTTGGGCATTTTGTTGTAGCATTGGTCTATTTATTTATTTCAAAGCCAAGGCCTACTATGCCATTGGGTTGTATCCCGTACTCATTGCTTTTGGTGCTGTCTATTTAGAACAAGTTTTATCAAAGTCTTGGCTCGTTTATTTAAAACCGGTTTGCTTGGTCTTTCCTTTTGCTATCATGATTCCCATGTTCAACCTCATCTTTCCCATTGAAACACCAGATCAGATGCTTACAATGAAAGATGATTTTAAAAAGTTTGGATTGATCAGATGGGAAGATGGAAAGGACCATGAAATACCACAAGATTTTGCAGACATGTTGGGATGGAAAGAAATGGCCGCAAAAGTAGATAGCGCAGTTCTAAGTTTAAACGACCCCAAACACATATTGGTCTATTGTGATAATTATGGACAGGCGGGCGCGGTCAATTACTATTCCAAAATCAAGGGTATGCAAGCCGTTTCTTATGATGCTGATTACTTGAATTGGTTTCCTTTAAATGATAGTATCAATCATGTGATACAGGTAAAGGAAGCAAAAGACGTGGAAAGGGAAATGGCTGATCAAAAAAATAATTTTGAATCAGTTCTAAAATTTGGCCAAATAGAATCGGCATTTGCGCGTGAAAGAGGAACTACCATTCTGATTCTTAAAAACGCTAAGATCAATTTGAATCAATTAATCCGCAAGGATATAGCGGAAGAAAAATCCAAACACTGAGACAAGATCTGATACCCACCATTTAGGCTCCATTATTGAATATTACTTGATTTTTCCTTGAATAACCATGACAATCGTCATGGTTATTTTTTTATGCCTTTTTTAAATTTATTCTGCCATTATTCCTGCGTAAAAACAGCAATTTTTCTTCACTTTAAATCGATTGCAATGATTACCGCTGAACAGCATCTGGCACTCATTGAAGAGTGCAAAATTTGGCATCAAACCTTGGCCAAATACAAACAAATGATTAATGAACTCAAAAACGAATTGTACTTATTTGCTCCCGGAAAAACAGAACACAGCACATTAGAAGGTATTGAACATTTTCACAACCAATTTCACATTCAGCTAATTAATCTCCATGACCTAAAACATGAGATCAAACACCATGTTACAGAAGCTGAAAGACACCCCAATTTTGGTCATCGAATTCCGCACCACTATCTAAAGGAGAAATTAGATGCACTACTAGGTTTTATTGAAAACCTAAAAACAGAATTTAATCAATTCATTCTAAAATAATGCGTCATGGCCAATTTTGATTCTAACCATGTAAAAAATATAGCGTTGCTGGGACATCCCGGTAGCGGAAAAACCAGTATTGCAGAAAGCATGTTATTTGAAGCCGGTCTGATCAATAGATGCGGCAGCATTCTAGCAAAAAATACGGTCAGTGATTACCACGAATTAGAAACAGAACGCCAAAGTTCTGTTTTTGCGTCTTTGATGCATACGGTTTGGAAGAACTATAAAATCAATATCATTGACACGCCAGGATACAATGACTTTGCTGGTGAACTCATCAGCGCTTTGCGGGTGGCAGATACTGGTGTTATGATTCTCAACGCTACAGTTGGGGTAGAAGTGGGAACCGATATCATCTGGGAATACACGGATCAGTTTAAGACACCCACCCTTTTTGTGGTCAACCAATTGGACAAAGAAGAAGCCGATTTTGATAAAACCGTTCAAGAGGCCAAAACACATTTTGGACCCAATGTAGTAGTGGTTCAGTTTCCCGTAGAAACCGGTTCTAGTTTTAATGCCATTGTTGACGTGCTAAACATGACCCTATATCAATATGGTCCAGAAGGAGGCAAGCCTAGCAAGGAGCCCATCCCTGCCCACTTAAAAGATAAAGCTGAGTTATTACACAAAGAGCTGGTTGAAACCATTGCTGCCAATGACGAGGGCTTGATGGAAAAATATTTTGATAAAGGTGAACTGGATGAAGATGATATGAAAATGGGTTTACACAACTCCATGATCCTACACCATATTTTTCCCTTGTTCTGTGTATCGGCCGAAAAAAATATAGGCATTGGTAGAATGATGAGTTTTATTGACAATGTTTGTCCCAGTGCTATAGAAATGCCAGCACAAAAAACCCTGTCAGGCAAAGAACTTCCCTGTGATCCCAATGGACCCGCTTGCATCTTTGTTTTTAAAACCATTACCGAACCACATATTGGTGAGTTGAGTTTGTTTAAAGTGTATAGTGGAACCATCAAATCGGGTATGGAATTGGTGAACGAAAACACAGGCGTTACCGAACAATTCAACCAACTCCTTTTGTTAGAGGGTCACAAAAGAATTCCCGTGAATGAATTGGTAGCGGGTGATATTGGTGCCACTTTAAAACTCCGATCTACCCATGTAAACAATACCCTGCATGAAAAAGGTGCAAATATTGAATTAGCACCTATTCAGTTTCCAAAACCCAATGTTACTGTTGCCATTGCAACTGTAAACAAAGGAGAAGAAGAAAAACTTTCTCAGGTACTGCACACATTGGTGAGTGAAGACGCAACGGTGCTTTTTGAGGTTTCTCCTGAATTAAAACAAATCTTATTACACTGCCAGGGTGAGCTTCATTTACAAGTAATCCAATGGAAGATTGCCCATATTCACAAACTAGAGATCAGCATTGACAAACCAAAAATCCCGTACAGAGAAACCATTCGGAAAAAAGCGGAATCCAGTTATCGACATAAAAAACAATCTGGTGGTTCTGGTCAATTTGGAGAAGTGTTTATGTTGGTAGAACCCTGGTATGAAGGAATTCCTGATCCTCCGGGTTTACACGTTAGGGGTAGAGAGGAAATTAATTTGGACTGGGGTGGCAAACTGGTTTATCTGAACTGTATTGTTGGAGGCGCTATTGACACAAGATTTCTTCCTGCCATTCTAAAAGGCGTGATGGAAAAAATGCACAACGGACCCATCACGGGTTCTTATGTAAGAGACGTACGCGTAAGTGTGTATGATGGAAAAATGCACCCAGTAGATAGCAATGATATTTCCTTTAAGATTGCAGGCTTACAGGCTTTTAGAGCAGCTTTCAAAGACGCAGACCCGCAATTATTAGAACCCATTTATCAAGTAAACATAGCATGTCCGGATGATCAAGTAGGTGCTGTTATGGGCGATTTACAAACCAGAATGGCCATAGTAGAAGGCATGGAAGCGGAAGGGCATTTTCAAAAAATTACCGCTAAAGTACCCTTAGCGCAATTGCATCAGTATTCTTCTTCCTTGAGAAGTTTGACACAGGGAAGGGCAAGATTTAGCATGCAATTCCATTCCTATGCACCGGTTGCTATGGAAGTACAGAAAAAATTAATGGACACTTATAGCAAACACGAGGTAGAAAAAGAATAGCGAAGGTTTTGTATCTTGGGGGTATCACTTAATTTATCCTTTCAAGATGATTCAACCAAAACCAACCAATCGCCGTTTCGTCGGCCTATTGGCTATTGCACTATGCTGCAGTTGGCAATTATTTGCACAACCTTTTTCTGATGCCTATTTAACAGGCATGAAATATCGAATGATTGGTCCACACAGAGGTGGAAGAACCGTAGGTGCGGTGGGTGTTCCCAGCCAGCCTTCGGTTTTTTACATTGGTGTGAACAATGGTGGTGTCTGGAAGTCTAATGACTATGGCCGTACCTGGAAACCCATTTTTGACCAAATGCGCACGGGATCCGTGGGCGATATAGCCGTGTCAGAATCCAATCCAAATGTAATCTATGTGGGTTGCGGAGAAGGCATTCAAAGACCTGACTTGTCTGTGGGGGATGGCGTGTACAAATCAACAGATGGCGGAAAGACCTGGAACAATATGGGTTTGAACGATGGCCAACAGATTGGAGACATTATCATTGACCCTAAAGACGAAAACCGAATATTCGTAGCCGTATTGGGTCATCCTTATGGACCAAATACCGAACGAGGGGTATATAGAAGTTTGAATGGTGGTAAAACCTGGGAGCGAGTATTGTATAAGGATGAAAATACTGGTGCTGTTCAGGTAAATTTTGACCCAAATAATGCAAATATTCTATATGCTGACCTCTGGGCCGGTAGACAGGGACCTTGGGAAAATGGACAGTGGAACGGACCAGAAAGTGGTATGTTCAAATCCACCGACGGGGGTAATACTTGGAAAAAACTAACCAAGGGTTTACCTACTACAGAGCAGGGTTTGGGTAGGATTGGTTTTGGCATTGCGCCCACCAATAGTAATCGATTATACGCCACTGTTGACGCAGGAAAATATGGTGGTATCTATAGAAGTGATGACGCGGGAGAGTCATGGCAGATGATGAGTGCAGACGGAAGGTATTGGGGCAGGGGAAGTGATTTTGCAGAAGTAAAAGTGGATCCCACCAATGCAGATATTGTGTATAGCGCCAATGTGGTGGTTTGGAAATCAACCGATGGAGCAAAAACTTGGACTGGATTTAGGGGCGCGCCCGGGGGCGATGATTATCACAGAATCTGGATCAACCCCAACAATCCTCAAATCATGTTGATTGCCTTGGATCAAGGTGGAATTGTTACCGTGAACGGAGGAGAAACTTTTTCCTCATGGTATAACCAACCTACCGCTCAGTTCTATCATGTGAATACGGACAATAGTTTTCCCTATAATGTCTATGGTGGACAACAAGAAAGTGGCTCGGTAGGTATTTCTTCTAGAGGCAATGATGGCCAGATTACTTTCCGTGAGTGGCATCCAGTTGGCGTAGAAGAATATGGTTATGTGGCACCAGACCCGCTAGACCCCAATATTATTTATGGAGGTAAGATTACCAAATTTGACAAACGTACTGGACAGGTACAGAATATTGGACCAGAAGGAATTCGTTCTGGCAAATACCGTTATGTTAGAACGGCTCCGGTATTGTTTTCACCCATTGATCCAAAGACCCTCTATTTTGCTGGTAATGTCTTATTCAAAACCACCAATGGTGGAAACAGTTGGCAAACCATTAGCCCAGACCTTACGCGCGAGTCTTGGGATATTCCAGCCAGTGTGGGTGTGTATACCACGGCAGATATGAAAACCATGCCCAGACGCGGTGTGATTTATACCGTTGCTCCTTCTTATAAAGACATCAATACCATTTGGGCTGGAACCGATGACGGTTATATTCAAGTAACCCGTGACGGAGGAAAGTCTTGGAAAAACGTGACGCCTCCAGAAATTACTTCTTGGAGCAAAGTGTCCTTAATGGATGCTAGTCATTTTGATGCCAACACCGTGTATGCAGCCGTGAACCGAATTCGTTGTGACGATATGCATCCTTACGCCTACAAAACCAATGACGGAGGAAAGACCTGGAAAAAAATCACGAATGGTTTACCAGATAACGAACCCATTAACGTAGTACGTGAAGACCCTATTAGAAAAGGATTATTGTTTGCGGGTTCAGAAAACGCGGTCTATGTGTCTTTTGACGATGGTGAACATTGGCAGTCTCTGCGCTTAAATATGCCTGCTACTTCTATTCGTGACTTAGTAATTAAAGACGATGATTTGGTTTTGGGTACGCACGGAAGGGGTTTCTGGATCTTGGATGATATTAGTCCTTTGCGTCAATTGAGCAGCAAAACCTTGAGTGCAAAAACTGTTTTGTACAAACCCCAACTAGCTATTCGCGTTCGTTGGAATATGAATACCGATACACCGTTGCCACAGGAAGAACCCGGTGGAGAGAATCCACCCGATGGTGCCATCATCAATTATCATTTGTCTCAGTCGGCTTCTGACCTAAGTCTGGAAATTCTAGACGCTTCCGGAAAATCTATTCGCAAGTATAGCAGCAAGGACAAACCCTATGCTATTCCAGATGTCAATATTCCATTGTACTGGATTCGTCCCCAACAGAGTTTGAGTGCAGCGGCTGGAGCACACCGTTTTCTTTGGGACATGCATTACACACCCATTGATGAGCCAGCAGAATTTCCTATGACCGCTATTTATCAGAACACACCCAAAGTAGCTAACTCACCATGGGTATTGCCTGGTGTGTATACCGTGAAATTAACTGTAGACGGAAAAACAGAAACACAAACCCTTACTGTAAAAATGGACCCTCGAGTAAAAGCAAGTGCTGCTGATTTACAACAGCAACACGCTTTGTCATTGGCCTGCTATGAAGGTAGATTGGCATCGCGCAAGCTGGCAGAAAATATTGCCGCTGCAAGGGCAAGTATTAAAACAAAAACCACGGCTGTTAATAAAGACAGCTTGAATGCCATTGACCAAGAACTGGCTACCATGGAAGGTTCTGGCAGGGCTAGTAGAAGAGGTGGTGGTGCTCAGGCATCTCCAACAACTACCAGTGTGGAATCTGGATTTGCCGGTCTATTTGGTGTTTTTCATGAAACAGAAATGACACCTACTACACAAACAGCTGCTGCTGTTAAACAGGTACAAGAACAATTAACCAAATTATCTACTAAGTTGGAGGCGCTTAAAATAAAGATTAAATCATTTTAAGAATATTGAAATAGTAATGCATGGTAAAAGAAACTTTATCCATTTTAGCACTTGCTGGATTATTAATTGTTGGTTGTAGCAAACCAAATACAGGGATTAATAATAATGGTTCGGGTTCCTCTGGCACTGGTGGAAATACCAATACCAATAATAGTCAGAATGATTTAGCAAAGGCGCTGGGTTGCAATTGCAATCCAGCTGATTATCCGGGTATTACTACCCCTATTTTCTCTGCTTCCCCCATGAAGGCAGATGACATAGCTTATATCATTCCCCTTGGGTTGATGGTAAAGGGACATGTTACGCCTATTGATCATCAATATTATTACCCACCCAATATTCTGTTAGGGGCAAATGCTCCAGAATACCCTGTTTATAGTCCGGCAGATGGATATATAGTTCGTGTTTCAAGAGCACCAAATCAACAAGTAGAAGCTCAGCTAGCACCTAGAGATGGTTATGATATTCTAATTCAACACTCTTGTAATGTTTACAGTTATTTACAATTACTTACTAGTTTACCCGACCAAATTTCTGCAGCTGTGGGTACAATAGCAAGAGGTGCCAGCAAGGATGTAAGAATAAAAGTATCCGCTGGACAACAGGTTGCTCGTGTTGGTGGACAATCTTTAGATCTAACAGTTTTTGATTTAAAAACACCTACTAAACAATGGATTGTTCCAGCGCATTATACTGAAATGGCTAAGGGATTCAAAACTGATGCATTTTTATACTATTCCGATGCTGTAAAAGCCCCATTGTTAGCAAAAACTATTAGAAATGTGGAGCCAAGAGGTGGACGTTTTGATTATGATGTAGATGGACATCTAGTTGGATCCTGGTTTTTACAAGGCACCAATGGTTACGATGGAATTCCCAATCAGGGTAATGATTATTGGCGTGGACATTTGGTTTTTGCCTATTTCACAATGGATCCAACAAAGGTGGAAGTTTCAATTGGCCGTTGGTATAAACCAGGTGCTACCGATCAAGATATAAAAGGTGGCTGGCAATTTTCTGTGAAAGGAAACTCCCCAGATCCAAAAAATATTACAGAGGCATCTGGTATGGTGAAATATGAATTAACTGGAATTACCTATTCACAAAGCAATGGTCAACCATGGGATAACCAAAGTTTTCAGGGGCAAATTACCATTGGAAGTACCCAATTTGTTGAAGGTGTAATATTGGTTCAATTAGTAGGACCTCGTTTACTTAAAGTGGAGACCTTTCCAGGAAAGACTGCTTCAGAAGTAACTACATTTTCTTCAAACGCTCAACTCTACGAAAGGTAAAGGAATTGTATTTCCATTGTTTTGATGCCAAACACTAATTTTTACTATTCTGAGAAATTGGTATCGTAAAATAAAAAGTGGAGCCGCTACCTTTTTCACTGGTAAACCCAATGGAACCATGGTGGAGCTCCACTATTTTTTTGACAATGGCCAAACCCAAACCTGTTTTGGATTCATTGTCTGTAGGCTGATTGGATGTAGTGGTAAAGGGATTAAATAAAGTAGCATGGTACTTTTCATCAATACCCATGCCCTGATCTTTTACGGAGATGAGCAGTTTTTTATGGTCTGATTGCTCCCATGTTAGTGAAACAAAAATCTCAGTACCAACTGGGGAATACTTGATAGCATTGGTATAAAGATTGTTGACTACTTGAATCATCCTGCTCTTGTCAATTGACAAGATTAGTGTGTCAATACTGGTTTCAAAATGGATGATTTGTTGTTTTTTATCTGCTTGGTATTTAATTAGCTGAATGCTCTCTTTTAAAAATTTTACAATATCTTCTTCTGAAAGATTTAGATGAATGGTTCCCGATTGAATTTGACTAATATTCAGCGTATCATTCAGAATTTGTAAAGAATTAGTAGCAGATGTTTTGACTAATTCCATCCATTCTCTCATTTCAGGATTAAGATCATTTTTATCTAATAGCATTTCAGACATCATTTGGATGGCACCAACTGGATTTCTAATATCATGGGCTGCCATTCCTATGAATTTATTCAACTCTGTATTTGAAGCTTCTAACTGCAGATTGGTTTTCTCTTGTTTCAGTTTTTGTTCTGTGATTATTTTCAACAGTTTTCTTTCTTCATAAAAGCCCTTTGAAGCATAGGCGGCAAGAACAAATAAAATAGCCCTTGTAAGAAAATTGACAGCCTGATAACTAACATGAGAATAGGGATGCGTAAAATTGTCTACATATTCCCAAAGCACACTTGTAAAGACTGCAAAAATTAAGGAATAATTGAAGTGATATTTGTCTTGATAAGAAAATAATAAAATAGGTATTACATAAAAAACAGCCAGAGATATTTCAAAAACAATATTAAAATCAATGATTGCAATGATTAATAATAATGCAATTGCAATGATTAATCGAATGGCAGGCGATTTAAGCATGGAAATTTATTATGAATATAAGAAATCTGTAAATGGCTATTTCATTTGTTCCAAATCCTTTTGTAGGCGAAACATCTGATCGCGTAGTCTGGCAGCTTCAATAAAGTCCAGATCTCGAGCGGCTTTTTCCATTTCTTTCTTGGTTTGCTTAATGGCTTTTTCCATTTGGGGAATGGTCTGATAAGTCTCTTGTTCATCTGCAGCTTTAGAAGGAACTAGTGGCGCATCTTGTTGTAAGGCATAAGGATTGGATGGGTCATAACCCTTAATATCTAAGACAGATCCTTGTGCAAACACTTGTTCCCTGCTCTTAATAATGGTCTTGGGTATAATACTATTGGCCAGGTTATGGGCAATTTGTTTTTCGCGGCGGCGATTAGTCTCGTCAATGGTTCGCTGCATAGACTCAGTCATCTTATCGGCATAGAAAATGACAAAGCCATCCACGTTACGCGCGGCGCGACCTGCGGTCTGGGTCAATGATTTTTCATTGCGCAAGAATCCTTCTTTGTCTGCGTCTAAAATGGCCACCAAAGAAACTTCTGGTAGATCCAAACCCTCACGCAACAGGTTCACACCTACCAATACATCAATCTCTCCCAAGCGTAATTGCCGCAAAATCTCTACACGCTCCAGGGTGTCTACATCACTATGAATGTATTTTGACTTGATATTAATGCGGGCTAGGTATTTGTCCATTTCTTCGGCCATGCGTTTGGTGAGCGTAGTCACCAAGATGCGATCACCTTTTTTCACAGTCTTATCAATCTCGTCTAAGAGATCATCAATTTGGTTAGCGCTTGGTCTAATTTGAATAGGTGGATCCAAGAGTCCTGTAGGTCTTACCACCTGTTCTACTACCACACCACCTGTTTTCTCCAGTTCATAATCTCCCGGGGTGGCGCTTACAAAAATGGTTTGTCCGGTGAGGGCTTCAAACTCATTAAAGTTCAAAGGTCGGTTGTCCATGGCCGATGGTAGTCTAAAACCATATTCTACCAAGACCAATTTTCTGCTTCTATCTCCACCATACATACCCGCTACCTGTGGAATGGTCTGGTGACTTTCATCTACCACCAACAAAAAGTCTTTTGGAAAATAATCCAACAAACAGAATGGTCGGGTGCCTGGCTTACGCCGGTCAAAAAATCGAGAATAGTTTTCAATACCATTGCAATAACCCAGTTCGCGAATCATTTCAATATCATATTCCACACGCTCTTTGAGTCTTTGCGCTTCTATAAACTTACCCGTGCTTTTAAAATATTCTACCTGCGCCATCATCTCATCCTGGATCTCGTGCATCACTTGCAGGATCATTTCCTTTGGCGCTAAATATAATGTTGCAGGAAAAATAGCGGCGGTATCCATGACCCCAATGCGTTTGCTATTGGCGGTATCAATGCTTTCAATTTCTTCAATCTCGTCTCCAAAAAAAGTGACCCTATAACCAAAGTCTACATAAGGCAGGTTAATATCTACGGTGTCTCCCTTAACCCTAAATGTTCCTCTGCCAAACTCACCTTGTGATCGATTGTACAATGCGTTCACCAAGGCATGCAAGAATCCTTGTCTGGAAATTACTTGTCCTTTGTGAATGCGGATAATCCCGTTCTCGTATTCGGTGGGATTACCCATACCATAAATACAACTCACACTGGCCACCACAATAATATCTCTTCTTCCACTCAATAATTGAGACGTGGCTTGCAAGCGCAGTTTGTCTAGTTCTTCATTGATGCTGAGGTCTTTTTCAATATAGACATCGCGCACGGGCATATAGGCCTCGGGCTGATAGTAATCATAGTAGCTCACAAAATAACCCACGGCATTGTCGGGGAAGAATTGTTTGAACTCTCCATAGAGCTGCGCCACCAAGGTCTTGTTATGTGTGAGCACTAAAGTTGGTCGCTGGGTATTTTGAATCAGGTTGGCAATGGTAAATGTTTTACCACTACCCGTTACACCCAAGAGGGTTTGAAACTGCTCTCCATCATTTACATTATCTGTCAACTGCTTAATGGCAGAGGGCTGGTCTCCTGCTGGTAAATATGGTGCGTGCAGATTAAAGGGCATAACCTAGATTGGTCTGCTAAGTTAACCCTAATTTCCTGTTCTAAAAGGGACCGCTGGTAAACCTGCTTCATTTACCAAATTGGGTTGGGCAGTTTCATGCCAAGCAAATCTTACTTGCGTAGGTTGCTTGATGGCATCTGATTGCAAAACAATTTTCTTTCCTTCAATAATCGCTTTGGCTTCTACAAACTGACCATCGGCGCCAGCCAGACTAAACCAATTGGGTGCTTTTCCGTCTGTGGTTTTGAGCGCTGCATCCGATTTAAAACTCAAGATAATTTTGTCTTCCTTGATCTTCATGGACTGATAGGCCGGACCACTAAAAACTGTTTTCTTAAATCCATAATCCTTGGCCAATGCTTGCAGTGCTAGTCTATGACCTATCTCCCATTTATAAGGTGGATGAATATCTCCTAAATTATCCACTAAGTCTGTGGTTACTACCATACCCACTTTAGAAAGGTTTAAAGAAGCTGCTTGAGCTTCCCAGAATTCGGGGAGTTTGTATACGTCATGTGGTAATGGATCTTTACGCTTGCTATACAAATGCGGTGCAAGCTGAACGTAGTAAACTGGCATTTTTTTGTCTGAATACAAGTCTCTATAAGTATTGACCAATAATTCAAATTTTGCAGGATAGGTTGCGTGGTCGTGGATATTCAAATCAGATTCTCCCTGATACCAAAGCATTCCTTTGATGGTGCTGGGTAACATGGGTTTGATCATGCTATTGAACATTTGTCCGGGGTGTACACCATCTACTTTAAAATTTGGACCCGTTACAGAGTCTTTTAAGGTTGGCGAATTTTGGTAAGCCCAGTCTGGAATCCAGGGTTCAATTCGGGTGCCGCCCCAAGAACTGCTGATGATGCCAATGGGCACGCCAGTTTTTGCTTCAATCTCTTTGGCAAAAAAATAGCCAATGGCCGATACATAATTCATGACCGTGTCGCTGGCGTCTACCCAACCCAGCGATGGTAAATAGGGCTGCCTGGTATTGAGTCTTTCTACATAGAGATAGCGAATATTGTTTGACTTATTGGTATTGGCTTTTTCCATTTCCTGTAAGTCTTCTCCTCTTTTGGGTAAAGCGTATCTTTTAATTTTTCTGTCATAGGTATATTCCATATTGGACTGACCAGAACAGAGCCAAACATCTCCTACCAAGATATTCTTCATGACTATGCTGTCTTTGTTATCAGCATAGATGACCAAGTTTCTATTGGTGGTAGAAGCTTTCATGGGATCCAGCTCAATTTTCCAAGCACCGCTATTGTCTGCCTGCACGGTTTTGCGTTGATTGGCAAAAGAAACGGTTACTGATTTTGCAGCGGGGGCGGATCCCCAAATCACAACGGGTTTTCCACGCTGCAAAATCATATTGCTTGAAAAAGAAACGGGAAGGTTGAATTGGATAAAATTAAACAAGGGACAATTAGGTAGCGCGCGTATGCCGCTGATCACAGATTGGGCATTCGCTCTTGCTCCAGCTTCATTGGTATGGGTATGGTCTCCAGGAAAAAATGCTTTCACAGCCACATCGCCCATGGCATCATATTTATCCGCCGTAATACTATTAAGATCAACAAAATAAGCACCTGCTTCTTGTGCTGCTTGCTTGGCCCATTTGCCGTAGTCTTTATCACTGCGCATCACTTTGCCTTCTCTAAATTCATTTCTAGGAATCATAGAACAAACTATAGGAATAGCGCCTTTTGCTTTTGCATCTTTAATAAACTTTTTGAGGTACCAACCATAGCTATGCACAATTTCAATACTACCATCGGCCCAAGTAAGAGAAACAGAATCTTCGGTCACGCCCTTTAGAACCCCGCGATAACCTGCTTTTGATGTGTCTGGTTTAGAGCCTTCATTGTGTCCAAACTGCATCATCACAAAATCTCCTTTTTTCAAAGTAGACAAGACTTTATCCCAGCGCTGTTCTTTGATAAAAGTTCTAGTGCTTCTTCCGGCCATGGCCTGATTACTCACCGCAATTTTATTGCTGTCTAAAAATTCGTTAATCAAAGTTCCCCATCCCCACTGGCCATTGGTCATGCTATTGCGCACCGTACTGTCTCCAATAATATAAAGCGTTGGTCTATCATCTTTCAGAGCAGTAAATGCCATCAATAAAAAACTGATGGTGATGAAAGTAAGAGCTTGTGAATGCTTTTTCATGTGTTGAATTTTAAACTAACAGGTCCGTCTTAAAAAAATAAAGGCAATCCTAAGATCACCTTTATTTATATATCCTACGCTTGCCTGTAGAATTATTTGAAAGGCAGGTACCAGTTTTTTCTGTCCAGAAGTTTGGTCCTGGTAGCAGCAGCAGCTGGATTGCCATCTTTGCTCAATTTATTAAATACCGCATTGGCTAAGATAGCTGGGTCATTTCTTCTAATAGAAATACGCACCAGATCAGACCAACGGTGACCTTCATAAGCCAATTCCAATGCGCCTTCATTCAAGAGAGAACTTTCAATAGACAAAGTGCTATCTCCAACAATGGCTGCTGGGATTACTCTGGCACAACCACGGATCCCAGCATTTCTATGCCAGTCTCCACGGTACCTTGGTGTTTCCCCGTTTCTTGCGTCAAAATTATAAGGATAAGGCTCACTCAATGTGTTCATGATATTGGTTACATCTCTACCCGTTACACCAGGTGTTGGATCAAATGTGGTGCTGATTCCTTGATTCAACAATGCAGCAGCCAATCTTCTTTTACCATCTCTATTGGCAGCTTCTGCAAAATGTAAATGCACATTAGAAACCCTGTTCAAGAACCATTGACCTGGTTTCTGCAAAGGATTGATTGGTGTTAAACTTGAAGCGTCTAAATAATTGTAAAGGTATTTAACAATCACGGGCTGTCCGTTCAGGGTTCTCCAAGTAAAGTTGCCACGGGCGTCAAAAGGAAATCCATTTGACTGTGTTTGGCTATTCCATTTGTCCATGGCTTCTTTAGATGGTTTGAGTAAATAAGAACCACCAGAATTAGAGAACATATTAACAAAGGGGTTTTCCGGGGCAAAATTACTATTGAATGGAAGTACCCATAACCATTGTTGCATCCATAAATTGTCTTGACCACGCGCAAACATAGAGCGCCATCCTTGGGTATTGTTGTCAATCAAGGAACCCTGATCAGATTCTTTAAAACGAATATAACCCACGCACAAATCTCTATTATCTGCTACTGATGCAAAAGCCTGTCTAGACTGTTGGTAGTATTGGTCACCTCCAATGGTATACAAACCATTTGCATTATCAACGTCATAGCCATTGAGAACGGGTTCCATAATACTTCTATAATAAGTGGCGGCTTTGTTGTAATTGCCTTTCCACAAATTCAAATCGCCCAACAGGGCAAATTTGTCAATGAAGAATCTACGGGTATTGGATCCGTCAACGTTAGTAACCAAACCAGTGTTGATGGTTGCACCCATAGGATAAGGTCTGGTATAAGGTAGGGCATTGGTAAAATTAACCAAGCTATCAAGCAATTGGTCAAATGTTACCACAGGATAATTAGCAAGGTCTTTTGCGGAAGCCAATGTTTCTAAAGGACTTGTTACATAGCGCACTTGGTCACCCCAATGGATGCCCAATTGCAAGTAGATCCAAGAACGAAGGGAACCAATATCAGAATAGCGTTGGTCATATTCAGCCTGTTTAATCTTGTTGTCAGCCAACATGATTTTAAGGTTTTTCAACACGTCATTACAACTATTAATCACGGAATAATAAGGAGTAGGATCAGCATAAGGATTACCCGCTGTTACGGTATGCTGGTTAATCTCACGCATATAAGCATCTGCATTATCCGTCACCTGCATTAGGTCTGCGCGCAGTTCGTTGAGAACAAGATGCTGTTTGGCAAGCCCCATGAACTTTCCATAAACACCAATGATAGCAGCGTCTGCGTCAAAAATGTCTCGATACACTTGACCCGTTGTCAAAAAAGTTTCCGGCTGTTTGTCCAAAATCTTTTTGCAAGAGCTAATACCCAGACCTAGGCCTACCAAGACCATTGCCCCAACAAAGAAATTCTTTTTTATACTAATTGATTTCATAATTGAAAATCCCTTTTAAATACTTGATTAAAGTCCAATCCTGATTCCGCCTACAATTGATTTTGAAATAGGTTCTAAGCCCATATCAACTCCTCTAGCAAATACTGACTCTGCACTGTAGAACTCAGGATCATATCCTAGATACTTGGTAAAAGTGAGTAGGTTATTTCCTGTTGCATAGAAGCTAATGTATTTGATCAAATTGGTTGGTTTCAATGGCAAATGGTAGTTCAGGGTTACCGCTTTCATGCGGAAGAAAGAACCATCCTCAATCCATCTGTCAGAGAAAACAGCATTACCCATTGGATCACCCCAAGTTGCTTTTGGCATATTGGTTACTTGACCTTGTGCTCTCCAACGGTTGTTCACACTCAGCAATTGATTTTCCATACCAGACTGAGACTCCAGCGCTTCGCGAACACCATTGAATACTTTGTTGCCAGAACTGAAAGTGAATAAGAAATCAAGGGTAAATGATTTCCAACTGATTTTAGAAGTCACCGCTCCAGTATAATCCGGATTAGGGTTACCAATATTTTGTCTGTCGCGGTCATCAATTATTTTGTCTCCATTGGTATCAACATAACGCACATCACCAGCTTGGTATGGCGCTAAAGTTCCATTGGGCAACATTTTAAATAGGTTGGCTGCAGTGGCTTCTGCATCTGTAGAAAATACACCATTAGATTTTAAACCATAGAATACTGCTGGACCAACACCACCAGCGGTGGATAATAAACTAGCACCACCATAATTGGTAATGATATCCTGTGGCAATTCTGTAAGCGTTCCTTTGTACTTCATCAGTACTAGACCAAGATCCCATTTGAATTGACGCTGATTTACCACTCTGGCGTTTACGCTAAAATCAAAACCAGTGTTTTTCATAGCACCCGTATTTGATATAGCATATAGGTAACCAGAAGCAGTAGGTAGATTTTCATAAGACAACATTTTGTTGGTCTTATTACTGAAATAATCAAAAGCAAATGTCAAACGCTCATTGAACAAAGAAAGGTCTGCACCAATATTAAATCTTGTTCCGGTTTCCCATTGTAATTGTGGATTGGCCACATTACCTCTAACCAAACCTTGTAAACCCAATAGATTTTGAGAAACGTAGGCTTGTTTGGCGGTGTAATTTCCTAAGTCATCATTGCCTGTTTTTCCAAAGCTGGCGCGAAGTTTCAAGAGGTCTAAGTTTTTAGCACCTGCTAAGAATTTTTCAGAAGACACCAACCATCCAGCAGAAACAGAAGGTAATACGGCAAAACTATTACCTCCCAATTTAATACCCTCTTCAGCATCCTGACCAAATCTAGAAGATCCGTCAACGGCCATATTATAAGAAAGGAACCATTTATTATTATAAGTATAGTTGGCGCTCAAGTAATAGTTGATCCATGCAGACTTACCAATATCTCCACCTACTCTACGCAACGTGTTTACACCGGTTCCCACACTGATAAAATCATCCGTGGCAGAGTTATATCCAATTTGTAAATCCTGCTCGTTAGTGGCGTTCATATAACGCAAACCAGTTTTCAACTGTAATTGGTGTAGGGGGTTGAATTTTTTATTGTATTCCAAAAAGGTTTCGTTGTACAGATTGCTAATGCGTTTTACATTTCCAGCCAATCTGCTATCTGCAACCGCATTTGGTAAGCTATCGTTGGCAACTCCCTTTCTTGGTACAAAACGTTGTTCACGTGCTTTGTCAAAAGTGATCCCTACAATAGTTCCCAAATTCAAAGTGTTAGACAATTTGTAATTAAATGCAATGGTTCCAAAAAAGCGATAGGCTTTGCTGCTGTTAAACATGTTTTCAATAACAGCAACAGGGTTACTAATTCCAAATATGTCTGTGTCCGCTCTGTTGGGAGAAATATTTCCAACATTATCCACTTCATTGGTATTTAGAAAAGGTGCTTTTGTTTGTGCCAAATACAAAGGATTTGTTTTAGCAGCGAGCCCCTGGTCTTTGATTAAGTGGTCATAATATGTAAAAGAGAAATTGGTGGCAGCGGTTAATCTTCTGCTGATATTCAAATCACCATTAAAGCGCACATTGTACTTGGTCATTTTGGTATTATCGGTAACACCATTGTTATTGCCATAACCCATAGAGAGGGCGTATTTGGCAATATTGTCTCCTCCGGTTACTTTCAAATAATAATTGGTAGAAGCACTATTAGACAATACTTGGTCCTGCCAATTGGTTTGATTGTGGTAACGATAGTATTCAGGATTACTGGTATTATCATTCATAAAAGGTTGGGCCTGAATCTGAGCATTGGTCATGCCCCTTGTACGCAATAAATCAGACACGTATACACGATAGTCAGCAGACTCCATTACCGGTAAATTTTTAGGCGCTTGGTTAACACCACCAAAAACAGCAAAGTCAATCTTTGTAGCCTGGTCTTTAGCATGAATAGTGGTAATATTAATTACCCCATTGGCGCCCTTGGTACCGTAAGTAGATGTTCCGTCTTTGATAATGGTTACATTCTCTATGTCTTTTGGATCAATCATAGCTAATGCATTGGTATAGTGATTAGCAATCACAGAACTACCATAATCTCCAATATCATAAATGGCTCCATCCACTACTACTAGGGGTTGGTTATTGGTATACATGGAATTCAAACCCCTGATGTTTAAATAAGCTCCAGCATTAGGTGTACCCGAACGCATGGTTCCGTTCAAACCTGCTGCCCTGCCTTGCAAGAATCCATCAGTGGTTTCATTGGTTCTACCCCAGTTTCCATTAGAGTTAATGCTATTGACTGCCAAACCAGTTTGGGTACCACGTTTATCACCAGCGGGTAATTTCACTTGGTCATAGATGGAATTGAAACTTTCTTCAAAAAGCGCAACAGTTAAATCTGTTCTACCTCTTAATGCAGTTTCCTTGGTTTGAAAACCTTCTCCACTGAATATAATGGTAGCTGTTTTACCTGGTATTCTAATTTTAAACCTACCCTTATCATCGGTCAGTGCTGCGGAAAAATCTTCCACAGTAACGCTAATGGCACTAAGGGGCTTGCCCGTGGCAGCGTCCTTTACCAAACCGCTAACCGTTTGGGCTTCTGCTGTTTTTTTTGTTGGAGCATTGTTTGCTGTTTGAGCCAACAACTGGTTATTGGTTAAACCAGCCGTAGCCAAAAGAAAGCAGGTTACTATGTTAATGGATACTCGCATGATGGTCTATTATGCTATACGTTTATAGGATTGTTAGAAAGCCGGAACCAATTTGATATAATCTAAAGAAACAGAAACGCTTCCCCCTGAACTAGATGATGTGTTGGCACCAATCAAAAACAGATTTAGATCTTTGTACCTAGGAACCGTAAACTGACCCAAAGGAATTTCGGAATAGTTTTGATTGGCTACGGTGATATAAGGAAAATTACCTGCTGTAGTCACACTGTCTACACCCAAACGTTGGGTCCAAAGAGGTGTGGTTTGTACATCGTTTACTGCCACCCAGAATGCATTGTAACGCATGCTGTTTACATTTCTAGCCAAGTAGCGTACCCAATAGCTGGCAAAACTGTAGTTCTGCATGAGTATGTCTTTGAAGTTTTGACCAGTAACAGGATTCAATCTATTTCTAAATAATAACTGCGCAGTTCTGTCTGCAGCAAAACCGGACGGGTTTTCACCTTCTATAATAATGGGGGGGAATTTATTTGCTAACGTAAAATTCACCTGACTCATAGTATGTACCCAACCATTGCTGGTTTTTACAGAGCTCAGGATTTTTGTTTTATCAATGGGCACTTTTACGCCATATTGAGAAATCAAGGTATCGGGTAATTGAGCAGCAGCAAAAGAACCTTGCACTGCCAAGTCTTTGACCAACCAGCTACCAGCCAAATTATTGGTGGTATCTACTGATGTAGTTTTGAACCAAGGAGTCAGTTTGGTATTTTCAGCTGCAAAAGATGCATCGTTTAAAATGATAAATGTGTACTCCTTGCTTTCGTCTGATACATTCATCACGTTATCCAGAAAACGATTCCTTGTACTAAGACCAGTACCGGGTTTGTAAACGGGCTGACCAGTATTTGGATCAACGCCTGTTTGTGTAGCTGAGGCAGAATCAAAATAGGTATAGTTCAAAGAAAGGAAAAAATTCTTGCTGCTAGTAACGCCCGTGCTATTCAGCAACCACTGCCAGCAATTGTCTTTTACTGGAACAAACTTGTCCATCAAATTGTACAAACCGTTGCTACAATATTTATTTGACTTCACAATAGAAGCAGAGTCTAATTGAAGGTTATTCAGATTGGCAAATTTTCCATTTAACATAGGAACACGCTGAACAACGCTAACACCAGAAGTGATGCTACCATTGGCAATATGGTTGCCAACAAAAGACTTCAACAAATTGGTATCGGCCAATACGTTTGCCGGAAGGGCCGCTATAGCGCTATTATTGGGTACCCAAACCGTGAAAGATTTGGAACTTTCCAAAACCTTGTCATAACCAGTCTTAGTTAGCAATGTTACAAATTGAGCCGCTTCCGGATCAGCCTTAATGGCCGTGATCAGGTTGATACCCAAGTTGGGGTCTGTACTGTCATTATGGTCTTTCCATCCTTTTTTGCAGGCCGCAAAAGCCAACACAAGACCAAGGGCAATGACAATTGATAATCTACTATTTTTCACAAGCAACATCTTTTATGTTTAAAATCTCTTTGACGATTATGGTAAAATGGTACCGTCTCTACCATACAATGGTCTTTGTTGGTCTTGGTCTACTGGTATAAATTGAACAAAATCAACCGTACTAGTATTGTTAGCTCCCGATCCTTGGTCTTTTACACAAGTGAAACGGAGTACATGTCTATCTGTGGTGGTCACATCAACAATACCAGCAAACATGGCATAATTGTTACTGGTTGTTACAATTGTATAGCGTTTATAACCTGTGGCTTCTAATGCAGCACCAGCTAGTGCGCCATTTAATGCTGTTGTTAAGTCAATCAATTTAGAAGTAGGCGTTCCGTCAAAAGACAACTGAATGAATTGTCCCACACTAGCCCTTCTAAAGCATACCCAAACCTTGTATTTCCCTTTTACTATCAATGGGGTTTTGAACTCAATCCAGTTATTGGCAGCTGCATTACCAAAACGCATGTTAAAGTCAAAATGGTCATCCCACCAATAGAAGTTACCTGTTGTAGCTGGTTCTGAAGTATATTGAGGAGTACTATTCACATTCTGCCAGGTCACGTCTTTTAGTTGACCCAGGGCAAAGGTTTGGGTCTTACCTACTTTTCTGTAAATAGACGTGAGTTTGATAATTTCTGGTTGTGCTGCAATGTCAAAGTCTACACGGAATGGGTCTCTTTTCTTGAGCAAGAGTTGTCCATTCAAATTGTGCAACACACCATTGGTTGCAGGAATATCGCTAGTAGCCCTATTCATTAGGATCCCGCTTTCAAACACGTTGTTGAACGTAGCTTGATTGAGTAATACCTTTTGACCATCCAATAATTGGGTAACTACTTGTTGAGGCGCATAAGTGTTATGAGAAGTAAAAGATACAATATCAGCAATGTATTTGATATCAAACAACATGTGATAGGCAATGTACAAGTTCAAGCTATCGGTTGCCAATTTGGGATTACCCGTATTACTATACTTGGCTTTGAAAGAGGCATAGGTAGGAAAACCTGCCACTTTTAATACCGAGTCTGATTCTAACAAAAAGGTTCTCCACCTGCGGGTAGTATCTGCAGTGACAATGGTATTCAAGGTATCAAACCAACCGGTTTCTTTTAATGCTTGAGTGATAATACTGTATTTAGCATTACCCTCAATTTGTTTGGCCAAGGTTAGAGTTGCAGGTTGTAATACCTTATCCACTGTATGTACATAGCCATTACCAGTTAGCATATTTAATTGAATGGCAAGGGCCTGTCTGTTAATCACGGTAGCGCCTGTTTCTGGAACCACTCCTGTGGTTAGGAATTGGCCTTGCATGGATGGCGCATACAATTTACCATCTGTAAAAGAAGTGGAGCGAACGGTATCGTTGATAATGTGCAAACGCAATAAATCTCTTAACACCGTTTCATCTACTTCATCAACAGAATTTTTTCCAATCTCTTTCAAATAGATTTTGAAAGCCTCATTGGTTGGAGCAAATAATGTGTAAGTTCCATAGGCGTTTAGGAATGGACTGATATTGGTTTTATCCAAGGCCTTTATTAGTTCTGAATATTGGTCGGGACTTTTACGCAAGTAGTCAACAATATTCACATCCGATGTTGTCAACAGGTCAAACTGCTGCTTTTTACAAGCAAACAGACCCAGTACCAGAAAACCGGCGCAGAGAAACCATTTTAATTGTTGTAATAATTTCATGTGTGGTTTTTGACTATTATTTATAAAAAGGGTTTTGAACTAAATTGGGATCCAGCAACAATTCATTGAAATAAATTGGAAAATAATGTGCGTCTGGGTTTTGGTATTTGTTAATGGCACTTTGTTGTCTAGCACCAGGTACGGCTCTAGCAACCATGTTTAACAAAATGTCTTTACGCTGATAATTATTTCGTTTGGCATTGCGCAACACATCGTACCAACGCTTGCCTTCAAAAGACAATTCACGAGCACGTTCTGCCAAAATATAATCTGTCATGTCGTTCTTGTTGGTGGGGTCAGGATTGGTATTAGTAGCATCAAGTGCTGCAGCCCTTGTTCTAACCGTATTGATTAATTGAATGGCTTCGGTTCCCCTTCCACCAATTTGATTCAAAGCCTCAGCTTTCATCAACAAAATATCGGCGTAGCGATACACCATCCAGTGTGCCCAAGATGCATCAGCTGCTCTTATAGAACCTGGATTCACACCCAAGTATTTCCAAATGGCATTGTCACTAGTTCTCACAGAACCCCATTCTCCACGAATGTCTTTTTTGGTATCATCTACAAAATCAATGGTATATACCTGCTCCATTACATAGGGGCTAGCAAAGAATCTAGCCCTACTAGTAGTCAACATGTTATAAAAACTATTCAGCTTTTGTTGGTCAAATTGAAATTCAAAAATAGACTCAGCAGAATTGCCTTTGTAATAAAGGGTATTGAACCAACCATCATCTCCTCTTACCAAACCAAATTGACCAGAGTTGATGATAAAGTCACAAGCGTCAGCTGCTTCTTGGTATTTGTCTTGCCAGAGATATACATCGGCCAACATGGCTTTAACAGTATACTTGGTAATTCTTCCCTTGTCAAGCGCCGCGTTACCATAAGTAAATACAGCATTGCTATCTGCATATTTTAAATCGGCTTCTACTTGGGCCATTACCTGTGCTCCTGTAGACTTTGATAATTGAATCAAATCCACATCGCTAGAAGTAGATTTTAGTTTAAGCGGTACATCACGGAAACTTCTGGCCAGATAGAAATACATCAATCCCCTTAAGGCCCTAACTTCTGCTAAATAGGCTTTAAGTTGTGTTTGAGTTAATGTGTTATCATTTTCAATAACACCTGGTGCAAAATCAATCACCGTATTACAGTAGTTGATGGTTTTGTAAACAGCAGACCATTGGGTGATACCATTTGTAGGCAGTGTATTTACATACATCACGTCCAATTCATCATTGGTTACACCAATACCATTGGTAATCATATCTGCCCTAAGTTCACCCCATAAGAAAAAATATTCACTTAGCGGTCTGTCACGATTATTTGGGTCACCCAACAAAGAGGCATAGGTTCCAATAACGGCAGACTGAATCTGTTCCTTTGTTTTCCAAAACTCTTGACGGGTAATACCATCCTGCGGTTGAAGCGTAAGCCATTTTTTGCAGGAGCTGGAGAGCATGGAAAACACCATCAGTCCAACTATACCTAGTATTAATTTTCTCTTGGTCATTTCTAGCGTTTTCAAATAATTTAAAATGAAGTGGTTAAGCCAATGGTCAACATCATTACAGGAGGCGTGGTGCTATTATCCGTAACAATGGTGAATGGACCGGTGATACCTCTTGGTGCCACTTCCGGATCCTGACCGGTGTATTTGGTAAATGTGATCAGATTTTCTGCGGTTAGATATGCACTCAAACTCTTCATACCAATTTTCTTCAAGACTTTTTGGTCAAATGTGTAGCGTGCAGTAATGCTACGGAAACGCAAGAAAGAAGCGTCTTGTACATAGCGGTCACTACCCAACCAGTTAAAACCGGAATTCCACAATGCCCTAGGAATATCTGTTTGGTCTCCTGGGTTGCGCCATCTTCTTAAAACAGCCGTGCTCTGGTTGTTAAAACCAAACATATTGGTGGTAGTCATTTGTGTACCATTCACCACATCGTATCCATAACGGAAATTGAAGAATGCGGTGATTTTCAAATTCTTCTTATAAGTAATACTTGGTCCAAAACCTCCAGAGAGTTTGGGGTTACTATTGCCTAAATAAACAACGTCTTTGTAGTCAATACTACCATCGTGGTTAATGTCTTCGTATTTGGCATCACCAGGTTGGAATATATAATCTGTTTGAGGATAGTTAAAACGCATGTAAACTGCTTGACCGTTTGGTCCAACAATAGGTGCGCCTTTGGCATCGGTAGCAATAGTGCTTGCCTTATCTGGATAAACACCTTGGAAGCGATAACCATAAATAGAACCAAAGGGGTTATTGATTTGCAAGAAAGCTTGGTATTGGCCATTGGCCGTTAAAGCAGTCACGTTTTGTTTGGGATAATAAGGACTCATTTCACGAATAATATTTTGGTTCTGTGAAATATTGAAATTGAAGTCAACTACCCAATCTTTGGTTTTAACCGGTGTGGTCATGATATTCAATTCCCATCCTTGGTTGTCTAATACACCCACGTTCATGTCTACCGCACCGTATCCGTTAAAGGTTGGAATCTGCAAACCATAGAATAACAAATCCTGTGTGCGGTTTCTATACACTTCTAAGTCAATATTGACCCTGTTTTTAAATCCGATAAAGTTCAAACCAAAGTTCAAGCCATGGATCACTTCCCATTTCAGGTTACTCAATTCCATAGAAGAGGGGTAAACACCACCTTGTCCCTGATAAGACCAACCATTACTGGCGTAGTTATTGTAAAAACTATAATCGTTTCTAGGAGAGTTACCAGACTGACCATAGCTAGCACGCAGACTCAAATCGTTTACAAACTTTAGATCTTTCATAAAGTTTTCTGCGCTCACCCTCCATTTGGTAGAGATAGAAGGGAAGTAGCCAAAACGTTGAGCAGGACCAAATCTAGAACTAGCATCCATACGAATACCACCGTTTACAATGTATTTGCCCTTGTAATCGTATTGGGCATTCCACAACAAACCAATGGTTCTTGTTTGAGCAAAACCTGCAGCAATACTCAAATCTTGGTTCTGTGTTCTAGCAGCAGATGCGGGATCTTGTAATAAAGAAGAAGCAGAGTTAGAAGTAAGCGTTTGGTTAGAAATGGTCTTGTTGTCATAGGTTTGGAAAGACAACAAAGAAGTTAAATTATGTTCTCCTTTTAATTGAGGAGTAAATACCAAATTGGTTTTTGACTGAACGTTGAATCCGTCAAAGTCACCATTATAAGCCCTATTCACCACGGTTTCAGTAACGGGTCTACCAGTAGCAATCTGTGGTAAGAAAGTATTGTTCTTGGTACTGTTGATATCAAACTGAATATCACCAGTCAAAATCAAGGTTCTAGGTATAATCTCGTAAGAAAGATTAAAGTGCGGGGTAATCCTATTACCATATACCCTGTTCTTGGCGGCGTTTGCCATAGCTACTGGATTGTATGTACCAGGATATTGACCTTGAATATTTTGAGAAGGAGAAAAATAGTTAGGTGTTAGAATACCCTGTTCGTTGTATTCATAAATGCTCATATTGGGCATTTTGTTCAGGGCAACGTTTCTGATTTCGTTGGCTTGAGAACCCGGACTATATCCTTTTGGATTGTCTGTAAAAGTGTAGGCAATATCTGTACGGAATTTGATTCTTTCAGAAACTATA
>CALRXZ020000008.1:0-53910 GCA_943372255.1 Chitinophaga pinensis | reverse complement strand
GGTAAAACCATATCCGGCGGTAAATCGATTCTTATTTTTTAAATAATAAGTACCAGCAAACCTAAACGTCATTTGAGAATACTCATTAAAGAAATGATCCTTGGTGTGTACTTCTCCGTCTAACCACAAACCCCATCTGGGATGTAGTTTGTAATTGATATTATATCCCGCCCAGGTTTGTTGTTCATATTGAACAGATTTCTGGGCCTTTAATCCCATTGTAACCAACAAGATTAAAAGCAATAAGCCGTTTCTTCTTATGTGTGAAACCTGTTTCAATTAGGGTGCAATTTACAAATGATTTATCTTTAAGCAGATGAGTTAAACTTAGATTTTATGCATTTATTTAAACGCGCATTTACTTTATTTCTCATAGTAGGTTCTTTGTTTGGCAATGCTGTAGCGCAGCAAAAGACTGCCAAGGTCAAGACGCCGCCAGCAGTATTGCAGGATTTTATGGATCAACGTTTTGGCATGTTTATTCATTGGGGTCCAGTGAATTTGCGCGGAACAGAAATTGGATGGAGCCGGGGCAATGGCGTGGATACTGCCGATTACGATAATTTGTACAAAGAGTTTAATCCCGTTTTATTTAATGCAGAAGCTTGGGTATTGGCGGCTAAAAAAGCGGGTATGAAATACTTGACCATTACGGCCAAACACCACGATGGTTTTTGTTTATGGCCCAGTAAGTTGACGGATTATGATATCATGTCATCGCCTTACAAAAAAGATATTCTGGATGAATTGAGCAAAGCCTGTTTAAAACACGGGATTAAATTCTGTGTATACTTTACCCTTTTGGATTGGCATGATCCGCTCTATCCAGTAAGCAATATTCCCAATGCTGGTCTCAAATCAACTGGCGATATGCGCAAATTGGTAGACAAGATTAAGGGTCAATTAACTGAGATTGTAAAAGGTTATCATCCCTATATGTTGTGGTTTGATGGTAATTGGGAAGCGCCTTGGACCTTATCAATGGGGCAAGAAGTATATGCCCATTTAAAACAATTGGATCCCAATGTGATTGTCAACAATAGACTGGGCAAGGGCACACATAAAATCATGAATGATCAAACGGTGGGTGATTATGCCACACCGGAGCAATTTATTGGTGAGATCAATATGAAAGATCCTTGGGAATCTTGTATTACCATTTGCAATCAATGGGCTTGGAAACCCAATGACAAAATGAAGACATTGAAAGAATCCTTGCAAACCCTTGCTGGTACTGCGGGCGGCAATGGCAATCTATTGTATAATGTTGGGCCCATGGCCGATGGTAGAATGGAAGAACGCCAAGTTAAGATGTTGGCAGAAATGGGGAATTGGTTATCACAATATGGTGCGTCTATTTATGGCACCCGCGGTGGTCCTTATCCACCCAGTAAAGATTTAGTGGCCACCAGAAAGGGTAGTAAAGTTTACCTTCACTTACTCAAAACAAGCGCTACTAATATTGCGCTTCCCAATCTTCCCACCAAACAGCGCCTGAGTTCTGTGCGCTATCTCAATGGATCTTTACTTGCTTTTCAACAAGATGAATATGGCATTTATATTCCGTTGACTGGAAAGCTGCCTAACATGAATAATACCGTTTTGGTCTTGGATTTTGTGGGGGATTTGAGCAATGTGGAGATTGTACGTTAGACTATTATTTATCTTTTTCAATTTTCTCTAATAAATTTTAATTACAACGGATTTTTGAATATAATATCCCTTTATTTTGTAGACCCCCCATTTTAATAGACCGATTCTGTAAATCCAATTTTTGTATTGTCAATTTAATAATTGCTTCATGGGGAAGAAGTTTAGTTTTATTTGTATTGTATTGTTTTTCTTCAATTTCTTGATGGCTCAAGAATTTAAGTTTTCTGCAGAACCAACATGGTTGTATAAAACAAATCCGGATTTTAATAAGAAACCAACTGAGAAAAATATCAGCAATGGATATTATTTAGAATTGGTAAACAGGCAAACCAATATAGCAGCAGAAACGGAATATATTCATATCATTCGAAATATAATTAATGAATCGGGTGTTCAAAATGCATCTTCAGTTTCAGTTGTATTTAGTCCTGACTATGAAAAATTAGTTTTTCATAAAATAAAATTGATAAGAAATGGAGTAATTGTACATGAATATAAAACAAATGAAATTAAAGTTGTTCAAGAAGAGAACGAAACGGACAATTTTTTATATCATGGCACCAAACGCGCTTTTGTAAACATTAAAGATGTAAGAACAAATGACAAGATTGAATTTGCATATTCACTAATTGGATTTAATCCTGTATTTCAGAAAAAATTTCAGTCAAAAATATATTTCACTGCAAGCTTAGAGGTAACCAATTACTTTCAAACACTGATAGCGCCAAAAAATAGTCGGCTTCATTTTAAATTCAATAATGATGCTTCAAAGTACAAACATCTATTGTTGGGTGATATGCATGTTTTTCATTGGGATAATCCAATTATAAAAAAGGATGAAGTACAAGACAATGTTCCTTCTTGGTTTGACAATTATCCGAATATATCAATTACCAATTACAATGACTGGAAAGAAGTATGTGATTGGGGGTTGAACTTATTTAATCATTATAAAGTACAAATTTCAAAACCACTTGAACAAAAAATTGCCGAATGGAGAAAAACATCTGGAAATAATCAGGACGCAATGATTTTATCCGCCGTAAATTTTGTTCAGAATCAAATTCGCTATTTAGGTATTGAATCTGGCATCTATTCTCATAAACCCCATGACCCCTCTAAGATTTATGAGCAAAGATTTGGAGATTGTAAAGACAAAGCTTTTTTATTAGTTACTATTTTACGTGCCTTAGGAGTAAATGCCTATGTGGCGTTAGCAAACACTTCTCTTAGAGAAAAATTAGCAAATGAAGATCCTGGACCCAATGCTTTTAACCATGCAATTGTAGCTATTGAAGAAGGTGATTCTTATAAATTTATTGACGCCACTATTGCCTTTCAACAGGGAACAATTAAAGACAGGTATATACCGCCCTATGGTTATGTGTTAATTTTAAAAGAGGCAAATTCAGATTTAACTCATTTGGACCCTGGCCCTATAAAACAATCCAATATTCTAGAAAAACTTTTTGTAAAGTATAAAGAGAATGGACCAAGTTATTTGAAAGTACATACCGAGTATTTTGGAAACAATGCAGATAATTTCAGAAACGATTTTGCTAGTACTGGGTTAGCGAATCTTCAAAAAAACTACGAAACATTTTATAGTAAACTTTACGATAGCCTGACTTTGGATAAAGAAGTAGTGCATATAGATGACAGTTTGAATAATGTGATTAAGGTTGATGAGCAATATAAAATAGCTTCATTATGGACTGTAGATGAAAATGGAAAAGAAAGTTTTGACGTTTTTCCAAGTGGATTAAATGATCTTTTTTTTAATCCATCTAAGTCTTATAAAAATGCACCAATTAGTATTTCGTTTCCCAAAGACATTGATTATAAGCTTGAAATTCACATGCCAGAAGTTTGGAGTTTTGATACGGAAGAGCTCCACATTCATAATCCATATTTTCAGTTTGATTTTAATATTAATCAAAAAGATAGCGTTATTGTATTGAATTATATTTTCAAATCATTTAAAGACCATATTCCAATTGAATACTTGAACTCTTATAAAGATGATTTTAAGAAAATAAATGAAACGTTAGGGTTTAATTTAAAAAGAGGAATTCAAAGCGGCAATAAATCAAATTCCAACAACAGTAATTTTTCTTGGTATGGATTGTTTATATTCCTGTTAACGCTAGCTTCTTTTTTCTTCCTAATAAAATGGCTAAATAAAAAAGTAGATATTAATAATCATCAACCGGAATTTCCTTATGCTTTCAATGGATGGATGTTGTTTTTAGCATTTGGAATATTTATTAGCATTGTTTTAAGTGTTGTTCAAGTATTTCAATCTGAATTTTTTAGTGCATTGATTTGGAATTATTTGAAAAATGTGGATGGACAAGACATCCGATTCATATTTATAGTGGAACATGTGTCTTCTCTAGGAACAGTTCTATTTGGTGCTGCGCTCCTTTTTTGGTTTAATAAGAAAAGGGACATTTTCCCTAAAATGTTTATAGCCTATATTATTGGTAAATTGATTGCCCAGTTTGTCATTACAATTATGTACGAAGGATTCAAATTGCCTTCAACACTTGATTCAGTAAAAGCGGAGAATATGACTAATTTATTCAGATTTATTTTTTATGGGGCTATTTGGATAAGTTATATTTTAAAATCAAACGACATCAAAAACGTATTTATTAAGCCTTATAAAGAATAAGTTGATCTCTAAACGCATGGGTAATCAAAGACGGATTGGTATTATTGGATGAATAACAGAGATTTGTTCCATGTTTGGACCACCGGTATATTATACAGCTGATGAATCTGGTTTTAAAGGGCCCATGTTGGATACCCTTTTGGCCAATGGTTATTACCGGATGCAGCACCATGTGTTTACCACCAACCATACCCAGTTTGATATCAACAGTTATATGATGCCTGTGTTTTGGCTTAGGTTAGAACTAGCCAAAGTACAGGAATCAAAATCGGCTCAGAAGATTCGGAAAAAATGTTCCAAGCTGCAAGTGATAGTCAAGCCTGCTGAAATCACTGATGAGATTCGCCACCTCTATTCGCTCTATTGGGAGTTTGTTCCCTTTAGTACATCGGAACAGTGCGATGAATATTTGCACGATGCTAGCCTTCCCAATCCTTTTGATTCCTGGATGATTGAACTGCGTGATCATGGTCGCTTGGTAGCGGTAGGATATTTTGACAAAGGCGATACTTCTATTGCCGGCATACTCAATTTCTTTGATCCTGAATACCAATCTTATAGCTTGGGCAAATACCTGATTCTTTGCAAAATGGATCACGCGCGTTCCCTAGGTTGCCGATTCTACTATACTGGATATATTAGCACTGCCACCGAAAAGTTTGACTACAAACTCTTTCCAGACATCAATGCCATTGAAGTTTTTCTTCCTCTTGAAAAGCATTGGGTGGCTTATACCCATTATGACAAGACCATGTTGGAGCAATATTTTTTTAATGGCATGGAGTAGTTGCTCTTTTCATTTTGTATCTTCCAGCAACAACCAACTAACATGAAGCAAATCAGCACTGCTATTGCATTATTCTTTCTATGCATTAGCGCGCAAGCACAAACAAAAGCCTTTGTAGGCGGAACCCTGATTGATGGTTTTGGCGGCAAGCCCATTTACAACAGTGTGATCATTGTAGAAAACGAGCGGATTAAAACCGTGGGAACTGTGGGTACTACGCCCATTCCAAAAGGAGCGGAAATTGTTTCTACAGAGGGGATGAGTGTGTTGCCCGGTCTTTGGGACATGCACGTGCATTTGATGATCAATGGGCATAGTGATTATGACCATTGGGATAGTGCCTATATGAAGGATTTTGAGAAAGTGGTGATGCCGGCTTCGGCCCACCAGTTGCTAATGGCCGGGGTTACCAGCGCGCGTGACCTGGGTGGGCCGTTGGAGGCAAGCATTAATGTAAAGAAACGCATTGACAAGGGTGAATTACCAGGACCAACACTCTATGTGTCTGGGCCCTTTATCCAACACAAACCTTATCCGCATACAGAAGCTTATCGTTGGGGGGTGAATGGTGTGGAAGACGCAAAAGCAAAAGTGCGCAAACTGGCAGAAGCAGGTGTGAATGTGATTAAGTTGATTGACCAAGACGAGATGACTTTGGAAGAAGCACAGGCCGTGGTGGATGAAGCACATAAATACAAATTACCCGTGGTAGGTCACTCTCACAGACCCAATGAAATTAGGGTGGGTATGAAAATTGGCGTGGACTGTTTTGAACATACCGGTTTGGCATCGGCACCAGAATATCCTGATGATATTATTCAAATGATCAAAGAACGCACGGCGCAAATGAGCAAGGGCCCCTTCTTTTGGACACCCACAGTTGAGGGTTTGTACAATTATGAATATATCAGAGACAATCCAGAAAAATTGGATGATCCTTCATGGCAACTAGATCTGCCCGATAATATTATCAAGGATATTAAAGAGTCACTCAAGTATCCAGGTAGGATGCCTTATTTTCAGATGACACCCATTCGGCGCCCAACGCTGGAGAAAAAAGTGAATCAGTTGAAAAATGCAGGCGCCGTATTGTTGATTGGAACCGATAGTGGGATTCCGATGAAATTCCATAGCCAAAGCACTTGGAATGAACTAGATGTATGGGTCAACAAATTTGGTTTTGACGCCATGTACGCCATTAAGGCAGCAACTTATTGGCCAGCACTTGCCATGCGTGTAGACAAAGACTATGGCACTATAAGTGAAGGCAAGTATGCCGATATCATTGCCGTAAAAGGCGATGTGTTGCGCTATATTGATTTGTTACAAAAAGTAGATTTGGTGTACAAGCATGGTAAAAAAGTGAAATGATGGATAATAGCGTAGTAGTTGTAACAGGTGCAGGCATTTCCGTAGACTCGGGTATTCAACCCTTCAGGGGTAAGAATGGTCTATGGAATGAGAATCCAACTACCATGGCAACCTATGAGAAATTCAAAACAGATCCCGGTCATTTTTTGTCTTGGTACTATCATAGATTTGTTAGCTGCCGCGATGCGCTTCCTAATGCCACCCATGAAATTCTAGCAGACAATCAGATTCGAGTGATTACCCAGAATGTAGACAACCTGCATATCAAAGCTTCACATCCTACTAAGCGATTAATTGAGATTCATGGAAACATCAATTTCAAAAGACGCATTCCAGCTTATTCAAAAGAAGAATTGGTTTTGGCAAATTGGGATTTTGTAAAAGAAGCCGAGGATCAAATTCCCGCACTATATGAACTCTTTGAAATTGGTAAGAATGGAACCATTGATTTTGATAAATCTTATCGGCCACATATCTTACTCTTTGATGAATATTATGCTGAAATCTATGAATCTGAAATTGCCATGGATTGGGTTGCCGAAGCTGAAACCATCATCTTCATGGGTACATCCAATTCTGTTGGCATAACCAATATGGTGTTGGAGTCTGCACTAAGGCGTGGCAAAGAAGTAATAGTGGTAGACCCTAATCCTGCTCCTTCATTACGTTATCCAGGTATTCAAATTTTTGCAGAGTCTGCTATTGACTTTTCTAAAAGATATTTTTAAATTAATTCACCAAGTCAAACAACAAAACTGTTCTTGGATCAATTGATACAAAAGCCGGTTTTGTTGCTGAAGGGATTTTGAAATCAGCGGTTTTGGTATTTAATTGTTGTTTCACTAGTTGTGTTTCTGCTACTCCATTTTTCATGATACCAAACTCTACGGGTACATCAAAAACAAATCCAGATGATTGATGCTGTTGCACATGAATCAAGATCTGTTTGGACGCGTCATCATAATCCCAGGTCCAACTTAATTTTAAATTATCTGGTTTGTACAACCACTGACTAAAGAAAGGTTTCAAATTTTGATTAGAAGCTTTTTCCATTTCAGCAATCAAATCATTGGTAGTAGCATTGGCATTAAAATACTTTTTATAATAAGCCTGTATGCCTTTTTTGAAATTCACTTCTCCTAATTTGTCTCTAAGCATATGCAAGATCCATGCACCTTTTTGATAAGTAAGACCACTGGTAACATCACCGGTTTCTGCAGAACGGTTACTAACAATGCTAAAGAGTGAATCTTTTTTGATATAATCGTACACAGACTTTTTGGCGTTTTTAATACCAGCTATATATTCATCGTGCCCATAAGCGTGTTCAATAAAAAGCAGTGTAAAAAAAGTAGTCAAGCCTTCACTTAACCAGGCATCATCCCAAGTAGATTCGGTAACGGCATTTCCAAACCATTGGTGGGCTATCTCATGAATGACAACATTTCTTAGACGTACTTCTTTTTTACCTGTGATTAATTTTTCTGCATAATAAATGGCAGAAGAAGTTTCCATGCCACCACCTGAAACAGTAGATTGAACATTGGCTAGTTTCTCGTATGCAAATGGTCCTACATAATCACTATAAAAAGCAAGTACCTGTTTAGTGGGCTCAGCAAAATCGGCAAAGCCAGCTTCGCGATCTTGTGGATATACCCAAGTTTGAATGGCTTTTCCATTAAATTGGTCCACCTGTTGAACCGCAAATTCTGCTACTCCCAAAACAAATAACCAACAAGAAACTGGAACCGATTGTTTCCAGTGGGTGAGTTTGGTATTGTTGCTAAGAACAGATTCTTCCATTAATAAACCATTGGAAACCACTTGGTATTTTGATGGAGCTGTAACAATGAATTCGCTGGTGGCTTTGTCATAGGGATGATCAATAGAAGGTAACCAGTGTCTGGTTTTGTTGGGCCAGTTCTCACTAAAGAAAGTTCTGTCTCCAAATTTATTTGCGATGATTCTAAGTCCTTCTTCTGGAATGCCCTTGTACTGAATCTCAAATGTAATCACCGTATCCGCTGTGGATGGCTTGGCCAATTGAATCATCAAGGAATCTCCTACATGCGAATAATTCAATGTTTGATGATTGGAACTGATGTTCTGAACCAACATGCCCTTACCCTTTCTTTGCTCAGTTTGATTCATCAGATCTAATCTAAACTGTTTGATATTGCCTTTTTTAAATTGAATGCTAATAGAAGCCTTACCAATGATTTCATTGTTATTGTCATTGACTGCAACTTCAAAAAGATAGTGTAATACATCAATGGAATAATTACGAGGATAAGTATCAGCAAAACTTTTGTTACTAATAAAACAAACAAAAAACAATACCAAACAATATTTTGATCTCATGATTATAAGGATTGAACTTTTTTCAAATAATATCCTTTGTTATCAACCTGTGGAGGAGTTTTACTATTGACTGTAATACCCTCTTTGTCAATCATCATTTTTGATACAGCATCTGAGGTGGTAATCTCAAAAGGAAGTTTCATAAAAGCATTATTTACTTTAATACTGTATGTCTGATAACCAACTTCTTTCACAACAATATCTAACTGATTGGTTGTTCTGCAATAAAAATCAAAGAAGGGTTTTAAATTCTTGCCCGATGCATTGCTAAACAATTGTTCTACATCGGTAGTAGTAACCATATTGTCATAAGTATATTGAGGATCTGTAGCCAACTTCTTTAGGGTTGGAAAAAATATTTCATCTCCAACTACATATCTGAGACTATGCATAAAGAATGAACCCTTGGTATAAATATCTGTTTGAGCATAGGTTTCATCTTCACTCATTTCTTCACCACCTACCATGGGTTTGATATATTTAATGGAGCGCTTGTGCCCATCAATAATTTTGTCATAAGCTTCCTGACCTCCCAAATCATAATGGATCAAGGCTTCAGCATAAGTTCCAATGCCTTCCTGAATCCATTCATGCGCCCAGTCTTTGTTGGTTACTTTATTGGCCCACCATTCGTGCGCATACTCATGGAATAAATTAGCGTTATAATCACTCTGTCCAATTTTTGTATATTCAAATTTGTTTTGAAAAGTGATATTGGTTTGGTGTTCCATACCTGAGTTAGGAACGGCACAAATGCCAATCTTTTCTTTTACCCATGGGTATTCACCAAAATATTTTTCCAAGACTTGACTATCACGTTTTTTAAGCGCAATGATTTTTTTTGCTTGAGCACTATCTTCTGCTAGTATATAAAATTGAATTGGAACCTTATTTCCTTTGATGGTTGTATACTCATCCGTAGCAACATAGAACTTACCAATATTGAATACCATGGTATAGGTACTCATGGGATAATTGGTTTTCCAATGATAGGTTTTCTTGCCTTTTGACTTGGTTACTTTTTGCAAAAGACCAGGACCGCTCACCACCAAAGTATCTGGAACCGTAATCATCATATCAACCCCTTCATTGGGCTCGTCACTAGGATGATCCTTGGTAGGCGTATAAATTCTGGCCCCTTCTTTTTGGCAATTAATGGCTACCCAAGGATTGCCAGATCTGTCTTTGGTAAAGGTAAATCCACCTAACCAAGGTGGCCTTACGGCGATAGGCGGTTCACCACCATACTCTACTTTCACCAATTGCTTGCCTTGTAAAAAAGGGCTAGCGGCTGTGATATAAATTTTATGATCCTTGTGTTCAAATTTCACAGCTTTATTATTGACACTCACTTTTTGAATAGTCAAAAGATTCACCAGATCCAATAAAATAGTATCCGTGTTTTTGGAAAGTATCATGGTTACTTCCGTAGCGCCTTGAATACTTTTATTATTCAAATCCACATTGAGGTTAATGGTATAATGCCGAATATCCATAATGGCTTGTAAGGGATTCAATTTGCCACCTGACGATAGGCTACTGATATCTCTATTCTGAGCATTAGAAACGGTTGCTACAAGGCAACAAATAATGAACAAGGTCTTTTTCATAATGGTCCCTGGTTAGTTTTATGATTCAATGTAACTAGAATAATTCATTTTTTGACAGCGAACGCTCTTCAATCGTTAGCGTTCCCGATTTTTTAAGAATCCAAACGCTCCTCCAATTAAGTATAACCTCAATGAAGAATAATCCCGCACAAGAATAACCTCTTTTTCGTGTTTTTAAAATACCCCTGTTTTTATACTAGAACAAGTATAAAAACAGGGTCTCTATTTTATACTAGAACGAGTATAATGTGACAGGTGTTTTTGGGGTCCGAAATGATTAATTTATACTAGAACGTGTATAAAATAGGACCCCCATATTTATACTAGAACGTGTATAAAAAACGCCCTTTTTTAAAACCTCAAAAAACTACTATGCTTCTCCTCCAAAATACACTCACCACCAACAAAAACCCAAACACTAATCCCAAATTTTACTCCTAACAATCTCTTTGAACTAACACCTCCAAATACACCTCCAAATACACCTCCAAAACGCACCTCAAA
Organism: Chitinophaga pinensis; assembly: GCA_943372255.1. GTDB lineage: Bacteria > Bacteroidota > Bacteroidia > Chitinophagales > Chitinophagaceae > Sediminibacterium > Sediminibacterium pinensis_M. The sequence goes on along the minus strand of CALRXZ020000008.1, from coordinate 42,947 downwards.
CGCACCTCAAACACACCTCAAACACACCTCAAACACACACCTCAAAAACTCACCTTAAAACCCACCCAAATCACAACACCCACCAAAAGGAACCCAGCCCCCAAGTACATCTCCTAAAAAACAACTCCCCGCCCCAAACACAAGACAGGATTGACTTTTAAGTGTTGCTAAACTCTTTTTACTATCAAAAAAATCTAGTGTATTTGCTTAAATCTGCATAACAGAAATATTAATTTAGAAGCTGAATCAATAGTCAATATGGAATTGGTTGAATTTGTAAAATACAAGCGCCGATATTACGGTCATAAACAACAGGATTTGGCAGATATGTCTGGTGTGGGTTTACACTTTATCAGAAATATGGAACAAGGGAAAAAGTCATTGCAATTGGACAAAGTGAATCAGGTCTTAGCTGTCTATAAAGCAGAAATGGCTCCCATTGCCATTCACTTGAATCAAGGGAGAACTACCAAAGGGCTACCCAAGAAGTTCAAAGACCTTCATCCCTGGGCTTAGATGTAAATTTGGTTGAGGATGAGTTTTTGTGAGAGGTTGGGAGTTTGTAAAATTTGGTTGAGGATTGTTGAATTTTCATTGATGTTGCGTACAGCATTTTATTAGTAACTTGTCTTTCTTCACCAAGACTAGTACAATGAGAAAAAACGCTTTGGCCGCGCTTTGCATGAATGCATGGTGCTTTGCTACATTGAGCCTTTGTTTAAACCAAGTTGAAGCCCAACAAATGGCGGCAACAATTTCAGGAACAAGTTCTGCAACAAGATCTGCAACAAGTTCAGGAATTAGTTCTAGAATCAATTCAGGAATCAGTTCTGTAACTAGTTCTAGAATCAGTACGGACAAGGGTTCTGGTTTTAATTCCGCAGATCAAAATCCGTTTAGTAACCTCCGTTTTCGCTTTGTGGGTCCCGATGGAAATCGCGCTTGCGCAGTAGTGGGCGAACCGGGGAATCCCAATGTCTCTTATGTAGGTGCCGCATCGGGCGGGATCTTTAAGACTAGCAATGCTGGCGTGAGTTGGCAGCCTGTCTTTGACGATATGGACAATTCTGCCATTGGGGCTTTGGCCATTTCTGAATCCAACCCCAAACAGGTTTGGGCGGGTACGGGCGAGACCTTTATCATTAGACCGGCGCATCCCAATGGGAATGGAATTTACAAATCAACTGACGCGGGTAAGACCTGGAAGAATATGGGTCTCAAAAATACCGTGCGTATTAGCAAGGTCTTGGTGAGCCCTACCGATAGCAATACCGTGTATGTGGCAGCACTGGGTCATACGGGTGGTCCGCAACAGGATAGAGGTGTTTACAAAACCACCGATGGTGGGATCAGTTGGAACCGTGTCTTATTCGTTGACGAGAACACCGGTTGTTCAGACATTTCTATTAACCCCAAAGACCCCAACAATTTAGTGGCTGCTATGTGGCAGGTGCAGATGAACACTTGGAACCTGAACAGCGGTGGTCCGGGTAGTGGTTTTTACAAAACTACCGACGGTGGTAAGACTTGGAAGCAAATGACCAATGGCTTGCCTGGTGGTCCGGGTAAAATCATTGGTAAAACCAGTATTGATATTGCTGCCAGTAACCCCAATACCATTTATGCCTTGGTGGAAGCCAAAGCCCCTGGTCTATATAAATCAACCGATGGTGGGGAGTCTTGGAAACTGATGTTGGAGAATCACTCTTTGGCTCAACGCGGTCCCTATTATACCAGGGTGCGTGTCTCTTCTCAAGACGAGAACAAACTCTATACCATTAGCGTAACCATTATGGAATCCAAAGACGGTGGTAAAACTTTTAATGGCAATGGTAGCTATGCCCCAGGGGGCGATAACCATGAAATCTGGTTTGACCCCAAGGACGCCAATAGAATTATGGTGGCCCACGATGGTTGCATGAACATGACTTTCAACGGCGGTAAGAATTGGAAAAATGTAAACCTGCCCATTGCCCAAATGTATCACGTGGCTTTGGACGATATGATTCCTTATCATATCATGGGTAATAGACAAGATGGTTATTCTTATAGAACAGAAGCCATTAGCCGTTCCGGTAGTATTCCTTTAAGTAGTTGGGAATCGGTAGGTGGTTGTGAAAGTGGTTTTGCGCAAGCGGATCCTTTTGATAATAAGATTATTTGGTCTGGTTGTTATGATGGTGGTTTGGATGTAACCGATACCCGCACGGGTCTATCGCACGATGTGCGTCCTTGGCCTCAAGCTGGTTATGGTGTGGCTCCCGCCGATATGAAGTATCGTTGGCATTGGAATTTTCCTATGACCTTATCACGTCACGAGCGTGGTGCCGTTTATGTGGGTAGTCAATACGTTCACAAAACCACCGATGGTGGTCATACTTGGAAAGTCATTAGTCCGGATTTGACCACCAATGACAAATCGCACCAGCAAAGTTCTGGTGGAATTGTCTCAGATAACTTGATGACTTTTGACGGATGTACTTTGTATGCTATTTCTGAATCGCCCCTAAAAAAAGGGATGATCTGGGTGGGTACCAACGATGGTCAATTACAACTCACTACCAATGATGGTGCTTCTTGGACCAACCTCACTGCCAACCTGAACCTGCCAGCCTGGGGAACCATTAGCAATATTGACCCTTCTAATTTTGACGCGGGTACCGCTTATGTGACCGTGCACTTTCAACAACAGGGAGATTTTAAAGCTTATCTTTTTAAGACTTCTGACTTTGGTAAACACTGGACCGATATTGGTCAGAAATTACCAGCATCCAATAGCGGCTTTGTACATTTTGTAAAAGAAGATCCGGCTCAGAAGGGTTTGATTTTTGTTGGTACAGACAATGCACTCTATGTGAGTCCTGATGATGGTGGTCAGTGGTTGCAACTCAAAAATAACTTGCCTCCATCTCCCGTGTATCACTTGGCTATTCAGAAAAATTTCCGCGACTTAGCCGTGGCTACTTATGGCCGTGGCTTCTATATATTAGATGATATTACACCTATTCGTGAGTGGAGCAAACGCTTGGCTACTAGTAAAACGAGTTTGTATCCGCTGCGTCCTGCTTATCGTTTTAATTTTACAGGTGGTAATCATGACGGTGGCGGTTCTGTTAGGGGTGAAAATCCTCCTTATGGTGCTAGCATCAATTATTTCTTGGCCGATACTTTACAAAAAGCACCCAAGGTTTTTGTTTTGGGCCCTTTGGGCGATACCATTCAAACCATAGAAGGCACCAATTTAAAAGGTGTGAATAGGGTTTGGTGGAACCTAGCTCATGAAGAATTGAAAATGCCATCGTTGAAAACCAAACCAAAGGGCAAGGATTTTGTTTCACTGGACGCTACGGGTAGCCGTTTGATGTTTGTGCCTGATTTGGATATTGGCCCTGGTATGGAGGCTATTCGCGTTCCAATTGGTTCTTATCAAGTGTTGCTGAAAACTGACGCTGGTGTTGAGAAGCAAATGCTGCAAGTGCTGCAGGATCCTAACGCAGCTTCTACCAAGGAAGCCATTGCCGCTCAGTACGCTTTGGGTAAGGATTTGCGCTCTAGCATCAAAGCCTGCTTTGACCTAATTGCCGAAATGGAAATCAAGCGAGCCGCTTTGTTGAAAGAGAACTCTGCTAAATCCTTGGCCTTGGAGCAACAAGTCTATGCTTTGGAGTCTAAGTTGTTTGATACCCATCAAACTGGTGCGCGCTGGGATGATTTCCGTAACCCGGTACAGATTGCAGAAAGATTCTTGGCTATTTCTAAAGAGTCTCAGACTTATGGAGCGGACTTTGCACCTACAACCCAACAATTACAAATGACCAAGAACCTAAAAGAGCAGTTTAAATTGGTACTCACCGATTATCAGCAGCTAAAGAAGGATTTGCCTTAATTGTTGTAGGCTTTATAGTTATATTAGTGAACCAAAAAAATTGCTTGCTATGTCTAATAAATCCCGCAGGTCATTCTTGAAGAATGCCGCCTTACTTTCTACTGCCACAGCTTTTCCAGCTATCTGGAACAACGGCTTTGCCAATCGCGCTAGCGGAAAAGTAAACCTTGCCTGTATTGGTATTGGTAACCAAGGTGGTTCAGACGTCATGTCTTTTGCCAAAACTGGCTTGGCCAATTTTGTTGCATTCTGTGATGTTGATATGGGTGCCCCACAAACACTGGAAGTATTGAAAAAGTTTCCGGATGTTCCGCGCTTCCAAGATTTTAGAACCATGTTTGAAAAAATGGGTTCTCAAATTGAAGCCGTATCCATTGGCGTTCCTGACCATTCGCATTTTGCCATAACCATGATGGCGCTTTCTTTAGACAAACATGTGTACGTGGAAAAACCCATGGCCCGCACTTTTAATGAAGTGGAGCTGATGATGAAAGCCGCCAAGAAACATTCCAAAGTGGTAACACAAATGGGTAACCAAGGTCATTCTGAAGGAAACTATTTTCAATTCAAAGCTTGGACCGAAGCGGGTATTATCAAAGACGTTACTGCCATTACTGCGCACATGAACAGTGCTCGTAGATGGCATGGTTGGGATACCAATATTAAAAAACTACCTGCTGCAGAAACCATTCCTACTTCATTGGATTGGGATACTTGGCATGGGGTTACTCAAATGCATGATTATAACCATGACTATATCAATGGTCAATGGCGCTGCTGGTATGATTTTGGAATGGGTGCCTTGGGCGATTGGGGTGCGCATTTGATTGATACGGCGCATCAGTTCTTAGACCTTGGTTTGCCAACTGAAGTAAGTATGCTCAAAGCAACAGGTCATAATCCTTTCTTCTATCCAACTTCTTCTACCATTAAGTTTCATTTTCCGGAGCGCGCTAAAATGCCTGCCTGTGACATCACTTGGTATGACGGTGTTGACAACCAACCGCCACTTCCGGCCGGTTTCACCAACTCCGAATTGGACGCGAATATTCCTCCGGCCGGCAACACCAAAGTACAGTCTACCAGACTCAATCCAGGAAAAATTATCTATGGTAAGGACCTTACTTTCAAGGGTGGTTCTCATGGTTCAACACTATCCATTATTCCTGAGGCAAAAGCCAAAGAAATGGCTGGTAGTTTACCAGTAGTTCCACAAAGCCCTAGCAACCACTACGCTAATTTCTTAAAAGCCTGTATGGGTCAGGAAGAAACGCGTTCTCCTTTCCATATTGCTGGTCCACTGAGTCAAGTGTTCTGCTTAGGCGTATTGGCGCAGCATTTGAACACAACGCTGAAATTTGATAGAAAGACCAAACAGATTACCAATAATAAAATGGCCAACGAAATGTTGGTGGGTCTTCCTCCTAGAAAAGGTTGGGAGCAGTATTATAAAATTTAATTTAGAGAAAAAAAATGGCTAATAAGACCTGGCACGATGCCCATGAATCCAAATTAACCTATGGAGATAAAATAGCAGATGCAGTTGCCCAAGGCATGGGTTCCTGGCGTTTTATTATTATTCAAACAGTCTTTGTACTGGTCTGGATGGTTTTGAATGTAGTGGCCTATATGCAACATTGGGATCCCTATCCCTTTATTTTATTGAACCTGATCTTTAGCACACAGGCTGCTTATGCGGCACCCATTATCATGATGAGCCAGAACAGGCAAAGCACTAGAGACCGGATTCAAGCCCAGGATGATTACGAAACCAATTTGGAAGCCAAAAGAGAAATTGAGGAGATCCAGATTTATTTGGGCAAACTTGAAACAGAGAAATTAGACAAGATTATTCTGATGCTAGAAGAGCTGAAATTAGCCAAATAAAAAGTCCCGCCTTTGGTGGGCGGGACCTGCAGTTGGTATTGGTCGAACTATTTGGTACTTAAATAGACAGTCTTTTGTCAATTTCGCTGCAAAGAGCGCTAAAAATTTCTTCTACAGTTCCTTCACCCTTAATATTCACTACTTTATCAAACTTGCTGTAGTAGTTGGCTACCACGGTAGTTTTGGTTTGGTACTCAACAATGCGGTTTTTAATAATGGCTTCATTGGTGTCATCACTGCGGCCACTGGTTAAACCACGGTTCAGCAAACGCTTAGTCAACTCTTCGTTGCTTACTTGTAAAGCAAGGACTACGCCAATCTCCGTGTTTTTTTCTGCCAATAAAGCGTCTAAAGACACAGATTGAGCTTCTGTACGGGGGAAACCGTCAAATAAGAAACCTTTGGCTTGGGGATTGTTTTCTAAAGCAGACTTAATCATGCCAACCACTACCGCATCGGGTACCAATTGACCATTGTCCATCAGCTTTTTTGCTTCCAGTCCCAATTCAGTAGCCTGTGCAATTTCTCTACGCAGGATATCGCCTGTGGAAAGGTGAACCAAACCATAAGCGGCTATCAGTTTTTCGCTTTGAGTGCCTTTACCGGAACCGGGAGGGCCAAACAGGATAATATTAAACATGTACTTGCTAACCTTAAATGAGTAGCAAATATAAGGCTAAGGCATTATAAAACATTTAACAGTCTACCAATTCACTTAAAAATTAGTCATTCACCAAACATTAACAGCTGTTAGTTGTAAGTATTAAAACCATCGCACGTCTCTATGCGTATATTCATTGTATCAAATAATCAAATTTATGAAAAGGATTTTTGTACTGCTCTTTGCAAGTCTTAGTTTGCAAAGTTGCTTTTCTCAGAACACGAACAATCAAACAACCATGGACAACAAAAAGAACCCCGCTTATTCAAGAACCGATAACAGTAAAGTGGTACTAAAAGAAGACGAATGGAAAAATATTCTCTCTCCAGAAGTGTATTATATTTCTCGTCAAAAAGGAACCGAAAGACCTTATACCAGTAAGTTTGAAAACTTTAAAGAAATAGGTACTTATTATTGTGGTGCTTGTGGTAATCCCTTGTTTAAGAGTGATACCAAATTTGACGCTGGTTGTGGATGGCCTAGTTTCTACGAACCCATTAGCAAGAGCTCTATTATTTACTTGCCAGATAATACCCTTGGCATGAAAAGAACAGAAGTAGAATGTGGCCGTTGCAAAGGACATTTAGGACATGTCTTTGACGATGGTCCTCCTCCAACAGGATTGCGTTATTGCATCAATGGCGTTGTGCTTGATTTTGAAAAAGCACAAGCTGCTGAGAAAAAATATGAAGAGAAGAAAAAGGGATAATTCAAATTCAATAGCATTGGATAAAAAAAGACCACCGAATGGGTGGTCTTTTTATTTTGAGAAGCTTTTTGTTTTTTGCTATCGCGATATTATAAACCAATGATGATTTTATTCACGGCTTGGTCTTTGCATAATTTGTTGATCTCTGCAACATCTTTGTTAACCAAGTCTTGCATTTGTTTTTTCAATGGTAGCCAAAGCTTGTCCAGCTCTGCATAGCGCTCTAATTGTGCATTGGTTACATAAGGAATATTGGCGTCTAGTTCTCCTTTTAAGAAAACATAGTCTGCAGAAAGTTTATTGACATAATTAATCACGTCATCATTACTCTGAGATTTTGTTTGCACCAATTCTTCTTCCCATTTAGCAAGGGTCTTTTGAACTTTTGCAGATTGCTCCCTAATGGCTTTGTACTTGGTTGTATCACTTAACTGTTCTTGCAAATCAGTTAATTGCTTGTTCAATTTGCGCATGTTCACAACAGACTTGTGAATCTCATCAATACCCGCTTCTACTTTACTAGCCAAAATATGTTGGTCTTCGTATTCCTTTGCAGTTGCTTTGATTCTTGGGTCAGGTAAAATTTTAAAGGAAACCGTTTTGCTTTGTTTGCCATCGCTTAGCACAGCAGTATAATCGCCGGGAACGGCTCTATGTCCATCATAACCTCCTTCTATAAATACATCTTGTACACCAGTTTGTGGAGGATAGCGTAAATCCCAAACAAATCTGTTTACGCCGCCTTTTGCAGAAAGTGTAGGATCAGGAGAAGGACCACCTGCATAACCACCTACAAAATCCTTATCAGGTTCTGTTCCGTATTTGTGTACCAGATTACCCTTGCTGTCTTTGATTTCCAAACTCAACTTCATAGCAGAATCTGGTTTAGCAGGCAATTGATAATGCAAGACCAAACCCGTTGGTGCATTAATGCCAGTACGTTCTTGCAAAGGCAATTCCAAATCCTCATCACTTAATTCTCCATTCAATGAACTGTATCCAGAAAGTCTGTATGCATCTTTGGGTTGGAAGAAATGTAATTGGTCTTTTTTGGCTTGATCAAATTGCTCAATCAAATGCAGGTCATCCAAGATCCAGAACGCCCTACCCATGGTAGCTGCAATCAAATTACCTTGGTGAATTTTCAAATCCGTAATAGGTGTAATGGGTAATCCCAATTGCATTTGTTGCCAATTGGCGCCATCATTAAATGAAACATATAAACCAGTTTCCGTTCCTGCAAAGAGCAATCCTTTACGTTTCACGTCTTCTCTAATACAACGGGTATAAGCACCTTCAGGAATACCATCGCTAATTTTTTTCCAGGTCTTACCATAGTCTGTTGTTTTGTAGAGCATGGCAGTTTTGTCATTAAACTTATACTTGGTTGCAGCAATATATACGGTGGCTTTATCAAATGGCGATACTTCAATACAGTTTACCAATGCTTCTCCCAAACCGGGTGGGCTAACATTGCTCCAATTGGCACCGCCATCGCGTGTAACGCTAACAACTCCATCATCACTACCTGTCCAGATTACTCCTTTTTCTAATGGTGATTCCATTACGTAAGCAATGGTGCAATAGTTTTCTCCACCCGCTCCTTCATTGGTATAAGGCGCACCACTCATGCCCATCTTGGTAGTATCATGTGTGGTTAAATCTGGAGAAACCGCTTTCCAACTTTTACCAAAATCAGTGGTCTTGAACAAGATATTTCCTGCGTGATAAAAAGTATTGGGTTCGTGTTGACTATAGATAATGGGTGCATTCCAATTGAAGCGGTACTTCATGTCTTTGGGTTGCAATGCTTGGTATTGAATGGGTGCTACCATCAACATTTTTCCTTCACCACTCTTACTATCTAATAAACCAATGGTTCCTTGGTAACTTCCACCCATAACCAGTTGTGGATTATTGGGGTCAAATGCTAAGAAAGCACTTTCACCACCTGAGGAATAATCCCAATCCTTTTCACCAATACTCCAACCACTTGGATTAGAACTTTTGATTTTTACGGAACTATTGTCTTGTTGACCCGCATAAATATTATAAGGGAATTCATTGTCTACAGAGATCCTATAAAACTGTGCAGTAGGTTGGTTGTCTAAACTACTCCATGACTTACCATTGTTGAAAGTGATACATGCACCACCATCATCAGACAATACTTGGTTTTTATTATTATTTGGGTTGATCCAGAGTTGGTGATAGTCACCATGACGGCCCCTGATATATGACCAGGTTTTACCACCATCAGTAGATTTTAGTCCTGGTGAGTTCAAAACATAGATGGTGTTTTCCTCTTTTGGATCTGCAAAACATTCTATATAATACCAAGCACGTTGCGTTAAGCGATGGTCTTTGCTAATTCTACTCCAGTTCTTACCAGCGTCTTGACTTACAAACAATCCACCAGCTTCTTTTTGGGTATCGCTCTCAATCAATGCATATACTTTTTCACCGTTGGCTCTAGAAACACTGATACTCATCTTACCCATTTCTTTGGGTAATCCTTTTTCTAATTTCACCCAGGTTTCTCCTGCGTCATCTGATTTGTATAAGCCAGAACCCTTGCCGCCACTACGCATTTGCCAAGGCGTTCTTCTATAATCCCACATAGCTGCATACAAAATGCGTGGGTTGTTCATGTCCATACTTAAATCGGCGCAGCCTGTATTTTCATCTACATATAAGGTCTTGTTCCAAGTCTTACCACCATCGGTAGATTTATAAATACCACGGTCTGCATTTGGCCCATGAAGCGCACCTTGTGCCGCTACATAAACAATATCTGGGTTATTGGGATGGATGCGGATATAAGAAATAGAGCCAGTTTTTTCCAGTCCCATTTGCTTCCATGTTTTTCCAGCATCGGTACTTTTATAAACACCATCGCCATAGCTGGTCATCACACCTCTTGGTGCGTGTTCTCCCATTCCAACATACACTACATTGGCATCAGATTCTGCAACAGCAACAGCTCCAACAGACCCTGTTTTAAAATAATTATCAGAAATATTACGCCAGCTTACACCCGCGTCTTCTGTTTTCCAAACACCACCACCAGTGGTTCCCATATAATACACCAATTGGTTTTGAATAACACCAGTAGATGTTACTGAACGTCCGCCACGGAAGGGTCCAATGCTACGAAAATGTGCATTTCTAAAAAGGCTATCCATTTTAGGTGCCTCTGCAACAACGGGTGTAGGGGTTTTCTTGACTTCTTTTTTTTGGGCCATGGCCGGAGTAATGGCCATTAATCCCAAGAGGGCATGTATCAGCTTCATAGTTAGTTTTTAGCTGATACAAGATACTGCGTATATGGCTAGTAAAAAAAACAGGAAATATTCATCCATTCATACTTAGTTTTTGGTCAACGGTGATTAAAGTAGGATATTGGGAACTCCAAAAACTACTTCATGAGAAAACAATTGCTCTCCATCCTTGCCATTGGCATGACGATGGGCATTCACGCACAACAAGTAGACTTGAGCAAGCAGTTCAAGACTATGAAACCCCGTAATATTGGCCCTGCTGGTATGAGCGGAAGAGTTACTGCCATTGACGCAGTCTATACTAATCCTACAACAATTTTTCTGGGTACTGCATCTGGTGGTGTTTGGAAAACAGAGAATGCTGGTGCTTCTTGGACACCCATGTTTGATGAGCAACCCATTTTAAATATTGGTAGTGTTGCCATTACACAATCCAATCCCAGTGTGGTTTGGGCGGGAACAGGTGAAGGTAATCCGCGCAATAGTATTAGCCTTGGAGAAGGGATTTACAAAAGCTTAGATGGTGGTAAGACTTGGAAATGCATGGGTCTTCAAAAAACAAGAAATATTCATAGAATTATTATTGACCCCAAAAATCCAGACGTAGTTTATGCTGGTGTAATGGGTAATCCATTTGCAGAACACGCAGAACGCGGTGTATATAAAACCACTGATGGGGGCGATACCTGGAAGTTGATTCTTCATACCAATGATACCAGCGGTGTTGGTGATATGGTCATGGATCCAGCCAATCCCAATAAATTATTTGTGAATATGTACCAACACAAACGTACCCCTTGGAGTTTAAAAGGTGGTGGTTCTGGTAGCGGTTTATATGTCACTTATGACGGTGGTAAAAACTTTAAAAAATTAGGTAAAGATGATGGTTTGCCTGCTGGCGATTTTGGACGAATTGGAATTAGTATTGCTAGGAGTAATCCTAACCGTGTTTATGCACTGGTAGAAGCCACAAAAAATGGTTTGTACATGAGTGACGATGGTGGTCTTAAATGGGAACTGGTGAACAGTGATCCTGCAGTAGTAACCAATCGTGCATTTTATTTCCAAGACATTTCTGTAGATCCACAAAATGAAAACAGAGTATATAATATTAATCAAGTAGTGAATGTAAGTGATGACGCTGGTAAGACTTTTAAACCAGTTTTACCATATAGTGGTATTCACCCTGACCACCATGCTTGGTGGATTCATCCCAATGATGCTAATCTAATCATTGATGGTAATGATGGTGGTATTGGCATTTCACGTGACCGTGGTAAAACTTGGCAGTTTGATGAGAAATTACCATTGGGTCAATTTTATCATATTAACGTTGACAACCAATTGCCTTACCAAGTAATGGGTGGTTTGCAAGACAATGGATCCTGGAGTGGACCTGCCTATGTTTGGATTCAAACAGGCATTAGAAATGCTTACTGGCAGGGCGTTAGCGGTGGCGATGGTTTTGACGTAGTTCCTGATCCAGAAGATCCTAACTGGGTATATACTATGAGTCAGGGTGGTTCTGTTAGCCGTTACAATAAAGCAACGGGTGATCAGTGGAGTATTCGTCCTCCAAAACCAGATGCAAAAACGCGTCAACGATTTAACTGGAACGCTGCTATTGCACAAGATCCGTTTGACAAAAAGACTATTTATTATGGTAGTCAGTTTGTAAACAAGAGTACAGACAAGGGTGCGTCTTGGACACAGATTTCTCCAGACCTTACTACGAATGATAGTGCTAAAATTGACCAAAGTAATAATGGTGGTATCTCTGTAGACATAACAGGTGCAGAAAATTTTTGTACCATTATTTGTATTGAACCATCGGCCAAAGAAAAAGATATTATTTGGGCTGGTACCGATGATGGGAACGTTCAGCTAACCAGAGATGGTGGAAAAACATGGACCAATTTCCGCGGAAAAATTCCTGGTTTCCCAGCTGGTGCTTGGGTGCCTCAAATCCGCGCTTCTAGACATAATGCAGGAGAAGCAATGGTGGTTGTTAATGACTATCGCCGTGGCGATATGAAACCTTATATTTTCCGTACCACTGATTTTGGTAAGACTTGGACCAGAATGATTGACGAGAAAAAAGTAGTGGGTTATGCTCTAACTGTTTTGCAGGATCCAACCGAACCTAATTTGATCTTTGTTGGAACAGAACAAGGTCTTTGGATTTCTTTGGACAATGGAACTAGTTTCCAACAATTTAAGAATGGCTATCCATCAGTTTCTACTTATGATTTTGCTATTCAAGAAAGAGAAGCTGACTTAGTCATTGCTACTTTTGGTAGAGCTATTTGGATTTTGGATGATATTCGTCCTTTGCGCAAAATTGCTTCCAACAAAGGAGTAGCATTTACTAAAAAACTCACAGCATTTGAAGCACCTCAAGCGTATCAAGCCAAGATTAAAAATGCACCTGGTATTGAATACAGTACTTATGGTACCTATGAAGGCGAGAATAGAAGAAGAGGTGCTCCACTTAGTTTCTATGTAAATAAAACTGCTGCTGATTCTGGTAAAAACAAAATTGCTGATACATTAACAGTGCGCATTTTTGACGCTAACAATACCCAGGTACGTCAACTACGCACCAAGGCTGATACAGGTTATAACCGTTTCTACTGGGGTATGGAAGGTAAGGGTATTCGTGCTGGCGGTGGTGGTGGCCGTGGTGGTGCAGGCGGCGGCGGTGGTCGATTTGGTGGCCGCGGCGGTGCTGGTGCTGACGAACCAGGTGGTTTACCTGTTGATCCAGGAACCTATAAAGTGGTATTGAGTTTAGGTAGAGACTTAACGGATAGTATGATGGTGGTGGTGAATGATGATCCAAATGCTCCAACTTCCAAAGAAGTGCGTGATGCATTACGTAAATTCAGTGAAAGGATTGATAAGAGTACTTTGCGTTTATCTTCTTTGAATGAAAAATTAACTGAAGCTGATGATGTTATCAAAAAAGTAGAAGCTAATTATGCAGGTATGACTAATAAGCAATCTGATACTTTGAAAAAAGTAGCTAAAGTAATGCTAGATAGTCTTAAAGTTATCCGTGAACAATTGAATGGTAAGCCACAGGATAAACAAGGATATGGCAATATTCCTCAAGTAACTGTGAATAGTGTTTTACAGGAAGCTCGCGGAACAGCAATGGGCAAGGGTAGTATTCCTGGTGCACAGGAAGAACGCCTTATTGCAGATGCTGAGAAAATGGTGGAGGATGTGGTAAAACGCACCAACACTTTCTTCGAGGGTCCATGGAAGGGTTATAAGGCGTTGGCAGAAGCTACTCCTATTAAACTCTTTAAAGATTATAAAGTGATTGAATAGTTAGTCATTAAAAAGTCAAAAATCAAAAATCAACCGCAGTCAGTAATGGCTGCGGTTTTTTTATGCTAGTTTTGCCGCATAAAATCCGCAATATGAGTCAACCCAAACTGAGCCATCTGGCCGAAACACTGATAGGATCTGAAATTGTGAAACTAGGTAATATGATCAGTGAGCGCATTCGCGCTGGAGAAACCATTTATAATTTTACCATTGGAGATTTTGACCCAAAAGTATTTCCCATTCCTTTTGAATTGGAATCAGAAATCATTGCTTCTTATCAAGAACACAATACCAATTATCCTGCAGCAGAAGGGGTATTAGATCTGCGCAAATCTGTGAGTGCCTTTTTAAAAGAATGGGAAGGCATTGACTATGCACCCAATGAAATTCAAATTGCATCAGGAGGCAGACCCTTGATTTATACCATTTTCAAAGCCATTGTAGATAAGGGTGATAAAGTCATTTATGGTGTTCCTTCTTGGAATAATAACCACTATGTACACATGACCGATGGGGAACATTGTGTTATTGAATGTAGTGTTGAAAACGATTTTATGCCAACCGTAGAAGACGTTGCCAAGCATATCAAGGGTGCTACCCTGCTTTGTTTGTGTACGCCACAAAATCCAACAGGTACTACTTTGAGCAAGGAATCCCTAGAAGCTATTTGTGATTTGGTCTTGGCAGAAAATGCCACTCGTGGAGCAGATGAAAAGAAGCTTTACCTAATGTTTGACCAAATGTATTGGACATTGACTTATGGAACTACCGAGCACTATAATCCCATTACCCTTAGACCAGCCATGAAAGAGTTTACCGTTTTTGTTGACGGGATCTCTAAAGTCTTTGCTGCTACAGGTGTGCGTGTGGGTTGGGCACTGGGTCCAGAAACTGTGATTGCAAAAATGAAAGCTATTCTAAGTCATTTGGGTGCTTGGGCTCCCATGGCAGAACAAAAAGCAGTGGCCAAATACTTGTTGCAAAAAGAAGCCATTGAAGTGTATTTGAAGCATTTTAAAATGGAAGTAGAATACCGATTGCGTAGAATCTATGAAGGTTTTATAGGATTAAAGGCAAAGGGCTTTTCAGTTGATGCTGTTGCTCCCCAAGCAGCCATCTATCTAACCATCAAAATTGACTTGGTTGGAAAAACTACTGCTGAAGGAAAAACATTGGATACTCAAATGGATGTGACTTCTTATATTCTTGCAGAAGCCAAACTAGCCGTGGTTCCTTTTTCTGCATTTGGTGGCGGGGCTAACAACCCTTGGTATCGTTTAAGCGTAGGTACTTCTAAGAAAGAAGAAATTCCACAAATGTTGGAGAAATTGGAAGAAGCTTTGGGTAAATTAAAATAGCAACAGTTGGTGCTAACATTTTCTTAATCCTGCGTTCATATTAGCTTAACAGGTCCCATCTATTTTCGGGTTTCCAAAAAAAACGAAAATGAGAAAAGGATTTGTTGTTCTATGCGCTTTAGCATTTTTTGCTTGTAAAAAAACGGAAACTGTTCCATCACTGGACGAAACAGTTAATGAAGACCTTGCTTCTTATACTGAGATAGCTTCATTAAACTTAGGTGGTTTGGGTTCTGCAGAGATTACTACCTATGATGCCATTACCAAAAGATTATTTGCTGTAAATAATGGCACATTAAATAAAATAGACGTGATTGACATGTCTAATCCTGCTAGTATAAAAGTATTAGAATCTATTAGCATGGCTCCTTATGGTGGTTATGTAAATAGTGTAGATGTAAACAACGGATTTTTAGCAGCTGCTATTGAATCTACCAATAAACAGGCTACTGGTAAAGTGGCAGTTTTTAATACTAGTACCTTAGCGCTTGTAAAAGAAATAACAGTTGGTTCATTGCCAGATATGGTGGTGTTTAGCCCAAGCGGCCGTTTTATTTTAACTGCTAATGAAGGAGAGCCAAATGATGCCTATACAGTAGATCCTGAAGGAACTGTTTCTATTATTGATGTTCAAAATAATTATTCCGTTAAGACCATTAATTTTTCTGCTTTGAGTGGACAGGCTGCTGCACTTGCTGCAAAAGGATTCCGCATTTTTGGACCAGGTAAAAACTTCTTAAACGATATTGAGCCAGAGTATATCACCATTTCTGAAGACAGTAAAACGGCTTATGTTACCCTACAAGAAAATAATGCCATTGCTGAATTAGATATTGAAACAGCCACTTTTACAAAAATTACACCACTTGGTTTTAAAGACTATAACTTGGCTATCAACGCCACCGATATGAGTGATAGAGACAATGCGGTTGGTGTGTTAAATCCTTGGAAAGTATTTGGTATGTATATGCCAGATGCCATAGCCAATATGACTTATGGTGGAGTGCGTTATTTGTTTACTGCAAATGAAGGAGATTCAAGAGAGTATGCGGGTTTTTCAGAAATGAAACGTGTTAGTGCTTTGACTTTAGATGCAACTGCATTTCCTAATGGAGCAACACTAAAAACAGATGCACAATTGGGTAGGTTAAATGTGACAACTACATTAGGTGATACCGATAATGATGGTGACTTTGATGCTTTATATAGTTTGGGTGCAAGGTCATTTAGTATTTGGAATGCTAGCACTGGCGTACAAGTTTTTGATAGTAAGAATGAATTGGATATTAAAGCAAAAGAATTAGGTGTCTATGACGATGCTCGTAGTGATGATAAATCTGTTGAACCAGAAGCTATTACTATTGGTCGTGTAGGTAGCAAAATGGTGGCTTATGTAGGTATGGAGAGGGTTGATGCAGTTGCGGTTTATGATGTAACTGATCCTACCAAACCAAGTTTTATCAAAATGTTTAAAACAGGTGACGCTCCTGAAGGTGTATTGTTTATTTCCGCTTCTAAAAGTCCTATTCAACAGAGTTTGATTGTGGTGAGTAGCGAGAACGATGGTCTGATCAAAATTTACAAAGCCAATAAATTATAGTTTTTGGGTAGATAGTAATAATAGTGCCGTTACAAGAAATTGTAACGGCTTTTTTATTTGGCAGCAAATGGGGGCCTAATTACCCAACTACGGTGTTGCTGTTTGCGAATGACCATCCAATAAAAAAAGAATCCCGTTGTCAATACTTGAATTGCTAGAACAGTCCAAGAAGGTAAACTATTGCTAAGATTGATTAAGCGTCCATCTGTATGAAAATTACCAAAGCCAATCAGTGCCGGAAGACGATAGTAATAATAACAAGATACTCCTGCTGCCGCAAATACACTCACCAATTTTTGCTCATTCTTTGGTGAGACCATCATTGATGCAATGATGTAAATTATGCTAGTAACAATAAAACCTAATAAGGGTAATTTATAAACGCCTAGCAGGTTATTCCAATTAAACAATAGTTCATCGGAAACATGAAACCAACCCCAAATAAATCCGGGTAAACCACCTACAATTAACAAACCACTCAATTGATGATACAGGGTTCGTTTAGTAGAAATGGGATGAATGTTTGGTGTGCTATCAGGGCATGGCACAACACAGTTTTGACACTCACTGCAATGTGCATTGGGAACCGTAAACAAAGTATTACCGCCATATAATTTTTCAACAGGGTGAATAGGACAAAGACCGGAACACCAAGCAGACTTCCATTCAAAAAAGAATCCCATAATCATTCCTAAAACCACCATGGCCATAATAAGGGATGCAGTTGCAATACCACTGTTGTTGAATACCGCATGTCTTAATGGAACAATGGTATAGAGCATGATAATTGCTAGCAGGTTTAACTTGCCCAATTGAACAGCCGTTAATTTTTTTCTTTCAGAGAGATCAAAATGCCTAGGCATTAAATTGGTAGTAGCCAGTGGACAGATATTGCGCCAAACGCCGGTGGCCAAAACAAAAAGTGCTGGTGCAACTGGAATTAAGATATTCCAAAATAATAGCAAACCAATACTAGGGAAAAAGACTAAGCAGATCATGATGCCTGCACCAACCAACCATACCGCTGATTGAATAGCACGCCATAAATAAAAGCCTTGTTCTGACAATTTTTTTTCAGGGTGTAACCTCCGTAAAGTCTCTGACATGATTCCTGTTTAATTTTCAAAATGACTAAGCAGATTGAAAATTAAAAGAAGGATTAGTAATAAATCATGACTTTTCTCAGGTTTGGTGTTGGAACAGGATTATTGAACCAAGGATGCCAGCGTTTCCAAGCCTATTTTACCATAGTTTGCATAAATATGACTAGCAATTTCAGTATTTAGTTTTTTGGTATCGGCAATGCCAGCGTGTTGGCTTACTAGTTTAATTTGCTCTTTAATGATTGTTGAAGAAGATACAACTGGGGTAAATTCCGCTAGTACAGTTGATCTTGCCGTGCCAGATTCTTTAGACTGGTAACATAGCATGGCTTTTTCAGTTTGGCTTGTTCCGTCTATAAATAGTTCAGGTTGGAATAGCAAACCTTGATCAGTTTGTGTTACTTTTTTGGTTATGGTTTTGCCATTAAGTTGGTATTGAACAAAAAAGAAGTTTCCTGCTGCTAACTTGTAAGTACTGTTAACGGGAAGGGCTTGATCAGACAATAATAGAATCCGGTTATTGGTTTCTTCTGAACGGAAATAGGTCTTGGGATCATAACCTTCAAACATGAGTGCGCGCGTACTCAAATGATAGGTATTGGCAACGGGTAGTAAACTGGATTTAAGTACCGCTAAGAGTTCACCCTCTTCATTTGCCTTTCCTTGGGTAGCACTAATTTCAAATCGGCCCTTGCCAGGACTTATGCAATTAAGCTTACAGGTCTTGTCTTTAAAGATCAGTTTATCTTCTGCTGAAATTTTATCACCTGGTTTTAATGGTTGTTTGGTTCTTTGTAATACCACGGTTCCTTTTAAAAAGGTAACATAGTATTGCTCTGTTTGTGACAAAGCCAATAATGGGAATGCTAGTAAGGCAAATAGAATTTTTTTCATCATTTGAAATTGATATAGGTTTCACGAATTTCTAAAAACCAATCTTTGAGTTGAGACCAATGCCAGTCTGATTTTTTGAGTTGAATAATAAAACGAATAGCATTGGCATATAGAGTGAGTACTAGAACTTGAATATGTTGTTTGAATAACAAATAGGATAGAATTGAAATAATAGACAGGAAAGTAGCGCTTCTAAGTAAGGGCACCCATAGATTGGCGTATTGATGGGTAATGGGGTCTGGTTCAGGAAACAGCATTCTCCTAGAAAAAGCAGTATAAGCAATGAGTAAGAAGAGCAACCACCAGAGACTAATCAGGTGTTGTCCATCCATTAGACTTAAAAATACATTTAATAGAATTAATGTACCTGGTGTGCTTCCGTAAATGGTTTCATGGGTATCGTTGTTAAAGTCTCCCATGATAATAAAACGATGTTTTAAAAAATCATTGGCTATGACTTCTTCCGGAAGTAGCATCAACTCAGAAAGATTGATTACCGGATATTCTCCTTCATCCATTAACTCATGAGTACGAATCTGATAATCAATGATCAGGGTATTCATCACCGGTTTAAAACCTTGAAAATACCAACCGAACCTTGGTTGGATTTTCTTCCCGCTCAATTCCTGATACATATATACAGGTAGTGTTGGTACTGTTTTATTTTGAAAGAGTTTGAATTTTAGAAACCCCCCATTGACCATTTCATAGTCGGCTATGGCTGATGGTACTTGAATGGCAAGCGCTTCTGTTTTTCCTGAATCTGATAATTGTGCTGGAAAAATAATTCTATGCAAACCCGTTACACTTGCTTGTAGCGCTGAATCCGATTCCGAATTTCCTTTGAGCAATACATCGCAAACCGTATAAGGAACACTGTCTTGGTGCTTTTTTAAAACCTTGAAAAAATCTGCTAATAGTTGTCTATCAGTAATGACTTCTTTACCTGTTCCTTCTTCTCTAGGAATGAGTGTTTTGTCATATGCTAGGTTAATAAATAAGTAATCCTTCTTAGGAGGATCCTCATCTAGATGTAAAATGACTCTTTTGAAAATACTACTCCATTGTACCAATAGCTTTTCATCGCCATAGGTAAAGCTAGAGTTGAGCCACAAGGTAGAGAACGCCATCAATAAGATAGCATGCGCAAAACTAATGGTCCATTTTTTTCTAGGTGTCAAAAGCTAATAGTTTATTTAAATATAAGTTGCTTTACTTCTTGGTAAAAATAAAATCACCACCCACATGTCCAGCCAACTCCAGCGTACCATACCTAGGTTCTGTTTTTGACTCGGTCATCACCGCTTCCAGAATTTGGTTAATAAACATTTTCTGAGCAGTCAGGTATTTCTCTTTGTTATTATTTAGGGCTTTAATCAGGTATTTCATGAAAATGGATTCATCTGGTACTTCTGTGTCATTGCCAGAAGTAATGGCTATTCTTGTTATCTTATTATCCATTTCTTTTAGTGCATTTGATGCATCAGTTCCAATGCTTCGGGTTTTAAAAACTGATCCAGAAAAACAAGCATCAGTAATAAGGAGGGTATGTCTTGATGGTAATTCAGCAATCATATTTAAAATTTCTTTATTTGGCACCCAGGTATTTATATCGTTTCGTAACGCATCTGTAAATAACCAGTATCCTTTCTTTTCCTTGTCTACCCAAATGCCATGTCCTGCATAAAAAATTACTAAATTATCTTCTGGTTGCAGTGCTTCCCGGAGTTCTAAAAATTTCTTTTTAAAATCAATTCTCTGAGGATTGAATAAAGTGTATATATTTTCTTCATTATAGTTGTAATTATTTTTTAAGACTAGTTTGAGTTTAATTGCATCTTGGATTGGATTTTCAAGAGAAGGAATGGAAGCATCATCATAATTTTGACTAGCAATGAACATTGCATAATTTTTACCTGGCTTTTCAATCACTGCAATTGGTATTGGTGCAACATCAGATGAAACTTTTTCTATTTCAAAAACTTGTTTAGATATATTTCCAGCCATATCTGTGGCAACAATCTCATATTTATTAACCCCATCTATTAAAGCTATATTACCCCAAAAATCTCCTTCTTGCTTTGAAAAAACGGTCAAATTATTAATAACAATTGATTTCAATCCAGATGGATCTGCAGCAACTCCTTTTATCATTATATCTTTTCCAGCCGCTACAATCTTTAACCCGCGCATATTAGTAGGTTCTAGAATTTTTATTTCAGGCCCAATCTTGTCTGTTTTTCGATTTGTAATTTGAGTACTCTCTAGTTTTGCCAAACCATCTAATGCAGATTGATAGTTTGGGTTGTAAACAAGAGCCGCTTCATAATCTCTTTTTGCATTGACATAATCTTTTAAAGAAGCATAAGCTTCTGCACGTTTAATATAAAATCTATGGATAGCAGGTTTAGGATATTTTACCCATAAAATAACACCAGGTTTCATAGCCTCAGTTAATAATGCTATTGCAGATTCATATTGCTTACTAGATAGTGCTAAGAGAGCTTTATAATATGATATATTGTCATAGTTTTGAAGCCTACCTATATCTTCTAAACTTTTTGCCATATTTTCAGTATCTCCTTTCCCATAATATGCAAGTGGGAGAATAGTTTTTGCTAAACCCTTAGACATCATAAAATTTTCTCCACCAGAATTTAGAGTATTATTAAGTATACTTATAACTTCATCATATTTTTTTTCAATTAATAATCCATAGACATTTGTTTCGAAAATACCTCTATTGTATTTAGCTTTTTTTGCAATTTCATGTATTAGTTTCATACTTTCAAAATCATCATTAAAGAAACATACTTGAACAGCTTGGTTGTATAAAAACTTCTCATCATCAGTATTAATGGAGCCTTTAATACTTTGTAGAATAAGCATTGTTTCTTTTTGTGCTACACGTATATCTCCTTTTTTAAAATTTTCATTGGCTTTAATTCTGCGAATGCTTTCAATAAAATCAGCTGAAGATTCATAAGAAAGTTTCATAAATCCTCCTATACCTGTAGCATGTTCATACAAAACCTGCGGTTTACTATTCAAGGCTGAAATCAGATCATCCCAAATTTTATTGGCTCCTTTAACATCTCCAATTTCCATTTTTTTAATAGCTAGACTGTGTGCACTGAAACGTATTGGATAAGTTTTTAAGGATTGGTAATATAGTTTTTCACTTTCAACTAAATCGTCGTTTCTTAATGCTTTAGCTGATTTATTATATAAAACTTCTGAAGACCTATATAGTTCTTTATCATTTTTTTTCTGATCTTCATCTTGTGCCAAAATCACTGAAGAAATAAGCGAACAAAAAAGTGCTATTGCAATTGATTTGAATGTATGTTTTACAATCATATTTTAAAATATTTTAGGATTAATTACTTTTTAATAAATATAAAATCACCACCCACATGTCCCGCTAATTCTAAAGTGCCATACCTAGGCTCTGTTTTTGACTCGGTCATCACCGCTTCTAGAATTTGGTTGATAAACATTTTCTGAGCAGTCAGGTATTTCTCTTTGTTATTATTTAGGGCTTTAATCAGGTATTTCATGAAAATGGATTCATCTGGTACTTCTGTGTCATTGCCAGAAGTAATGGCTATTCTGCTAATCTTTTCTTCCATTTCTTGAATGGGTTTTGGTGCTGCATCATTTAATCCTCTTGTTTTAAATACGGATCCTGAGAAACAGGCATCTGTAATCAATAGGGTATGCCTAGATGGAATCTTTGCTACCAAGTCTAATACTGTTTTATTGGGCAACCAAGTGTTAGGGTCATTCCTTTTAGCATCGGTCATTAACCAATATCCCTTCTTTTCTTTTTCTACCCAAATACCATGGCCTGCGTAAAAAATCAGCAGATTGTCTTCTGGTTGTAAT
This sequence comes from Chitinophaga pinensis, assembly GCA_943372255.1. Lineage (GTDB taxonomy): Bacteria > Bacteroidota > Bacteroidia > Chitinophagales > Chitinophagaceae > Sediminibacterium > Sediminibacterium pinensis_M. The sequence continues at coordinate 20,344 of CALRXZ020000008.1, read as the reverse complement.
TGATTGGTCAGTTCCAGTAATTGACGTTTTACATCATCTGTTACTGGATTAAATAACTGAATCACATTTTCATCTGAAAAATTATAGGTTGATTTTAAGATCATTTTTAATTTAACAGCATCGGCAATGGGGTTGCTTAAGGAGGTAATATTGGCGTCTGCATAATTTTGGGCACCAATGAGTAAGCAATAATTTTTTCCAATTTTTTCAGTTACAGGAATGATTGCTTCATTAACAGTAGCCACTATGGGTTTTGCAACTAATCGTTCTACCTCAAAAACCTGCTGCCCTCTGTTTCCTGCTAAATCTGTGGCTGTGATTGTCACCTGATTTATTCCTTCTTTCAGTGGAACCTCTCCCCAGAAGTCACCTGATTTTTGCGCATAGACAATCTTACTGTTAATACTCACTTCTTTAATACCAGAGATATCATTGGCAATTCCTTTGATTAAAACATTTGTAGAGGCGGTGGTTACTTTTAAACCCCTTTTTGGTGAGGGCTCCAATAAGTTAATAGTTGGAGCTGTTTTATCGGTTGACACCGATGTTCCAATAATGGTCTCCAATTTTACAATTGCTTCTTTGGTTGGTTCATAATCTGGATTGGTTAGCAATGAAATATTGTAATTGTCTTTTGCTTTTTCATATTGTTGCAAACCAGTGTAGGCATCGCCCATTAACTTGAAAATTTTCCATCTGTCAACCAAAGCACCTTTGCTATAGTGAATTATTCTTACATTCAAAGTGCTATCAAGATTTATCAAAGCTTTTTGATAATTCTTTTTATTCATATCAATCACTGATAAATAATAATACATTTCATTCGGGATGATATCATTAGTATAAGTCTTTTTCAAAAACTTTCTATACTCTTCAAAATTCACCATAGACGTTTCATTATCCCCCTTCAGTGCATAAATCTTAAAATTGAAATAGTATTTTGTGTTAGTGGCATATCCTTTTAATTTTTCTGCAAATTTGAAAGCATTTTCATAATCGCCACTTTCAAAATAAACCTGTGCTAAATAGGTATTTCTAATATCATCAGAAAAAAATTGAGTTTTTGGTATTTGATTTAGAATTAAAATGGCCTTTGAATAATATTTTGTTTCTAAAGGCAGTATCCATTTGTAGTTCTCAAATTGTAGATATTCTAAATCTGGTTTAAAAGTAGTACTGGTATTTTGAATATTTAATAGAGCTAGTGTTTCAAGAATTTGTATTTTTCTTTTGTAGTCGCCAAACTCCTGATTCACTTGAAATGCTAAAGTGCCAAAAATTATTTTTGCTCTATCGATGTCTTTTTCTATTAAGGAAAATACGCCCTTTCCGTCAACATATTTAGATGCAACTTGTTCTTGTACAATAATGTTTTTTGTGGATTGCTTATCAAGTTGCGCAAATAATAGATCCATCAATTCATTTGCCGTTTTAGCATCTGAACTACGGTATAATGACGATGAGTATTCGTAAACTGATTTGGTTGGATAGGTTTTAATTGAAAGTCTAATAAGTGAATCAGCCAATTTAACTTCACCTGCTAGCAATTGTTTATTTGCTTCAACTGCAAAAGCTGTTGCTTGATCATATTGAACTGTGTTGAGCGTTGATTTAATAGTTTCTTCCGTATCAACTTTTTTCTTTTTTGGGGATGACCCAATCAATTGTGCCGTTAAAAAACAAGGGATCAACAGGTAAAAGAGAAAAAGTAACACTTTAAATCTAGACATGGTTATTTTTTAATAAAAATGAAATCACCACCCACATGCCCCGCCAATTCCAGTGTGCCGTACCGTGGTTCTGTTTTTGATTCTGTCATTACAGCTTCAATGATTTGTGTAATAAACATTTTCTGGGCGGTCAAGTATTTCTCTTTGTTTTCATTGAGTGCTTTGATCAGGTATTTCATAAACACGGATTGGTCAGGCACTTCGGTGTCATTACCGGATGTAATTGCTACACGGCTGATCTTCTCACTCATTTCTCTAACAGCGGGTGGGGCATCAGCGCCAATGCTGCGGGTTTTGAAAACGGAGCCAGAGAAACAGGCATCTGTGATAAGAAGTGTATGCCGAGAAGAAAGGTTGGAAATCATGGTTAATACTTCTTTATTGGGTAGCCAGGTATTGGGATCATTTCTCTTGGCATCGGTGAGTAGCCAATAGCCTTTTTTCTCTTTTTCATTCCAGATGCCATGGCCGGCATAAAAGATGATGAGGTTATCTTCGGGTTGGATGGTTTCTGTTAAGACCTGAAATTGTTGTTTGAAGCCAGATACTTCTGGATTAAAAAGGGAGAAGATATTTTCGTCCTTAAAATTATAATTGTTTTTAAGAATCAGTTTTAGTTTTACTGCATCTGAAATAGGATTGTCTAAAGAGGGAATTGTTTGATCATCATAGTTTTGACTGGCAATAAATACTGCAATATTCTTTCCTTCTTTTGTTTGAACAGGAACAATATCATTTTGTACAGTAGCTGTAATTATTTGTTCAATTTCAAATTCTTTGTTTGCAGGATTGCCAGCTAAGTCAGTAGCTACAACGGTTATTTTGTTCACACCTTTTGCCAAACTTACATTACCCCAGAAATTCCCATCCTCTTTTGAATAAACAGCGTTACCGTTAATTGTTACCGATTTAATACCAAATGAATCTTTAGCAAGACCCTTGACCATATAATTGGTACCTGAAGCTGTAATCTTTAATCCCCTTGAAACCATATTGGGTTCAAGGATAAAAATTTCTGGTGGTGTTTTGTCTTTACGTCTTTCTGAAATTGTCCTGCCCTCTAATTGTGCCATACCCGTTAATGCTGGTTCATAATCTGGTTCATAGACCAAGGCAGATTGAAAGTCTTTTTTGGCATTTGCAAAATCTTTTAATCCAGAATAAGCTTCTGCTCTAAGGGTATAGTTGACAAATTTTCCTGGCTTTTGAATAGGATGACCAAGAAAATACCTTGGTTTCATAGCTTCGGTTAAAAATTCAATGGCCTCTTTATATTTTTTTTGATTTAATGAATTTCTTCCTTGAACATTGGTAAACCACCCTTCACCTACAAAAATATTCTTTCTGCTTTCCTTCATCCATTTTTCAGAATTCTCAACATCTTCTTTATAGGAATATAATAAGGGTAGTAACATTCTTGCCACCGCTTTTGAATTTTTAAAGTCAGCCCCTTTTTCTTCAACATTTAAAACTATAGTAATAGCCTCGTCATATTGATGATCCAGCATTTTTAAATAAATGTTGATATAAAAATCAAGATCATTTGTATTCTTATGTGATTTCAACAACTCTTTCAATGTGGTTAAGCTATTCCGGTCTTCCATGCGGAATGCCATTTCAGATATGGTAGCAAAATGCATTCCCATACTTGGACTTTGCCAAAAGCCAAACATATTGTCTTGTCCCTCAGGAGGGTTTTTCAAAAGATTGATAGCGGTTGTTATTGCCACTTTTGAACTTCCTCTATTAATATTTTCCTGTAATTTCAACCAATATGCCATGTATTGATCCTTGCCCCTTCCTTTTCCAGACAAAGAACTTATAGACTCATCCCAAACCCTGTTAGCCCCTTTAATATCAGCCATTTCCATTTTAAATTTGGCTAATTCATACATCTGTGACCAATTAGGAGAAATTGCATTGGCTTTGAAGTATAGTTTTTCAGCTTCTTGGAACTGTTCTTTTTTCCAAAGCTTTTCACCCTGTTTAAACAAATTAGTAGCTTCTGATTCTTGAGCACCAGATCTGCCCATGAATTGCCCAAAAGAAAATAAGGGTAAGTATATAACTACAACAAACAGTGACCTCTTTAAATATATCATTCCTTATTTTTTAATAAATATAAAATCACCACCCACATGTCCCGCCAATTCTAATGTACCATACCTGGGTTCTGTTTTTGACTCGGTCATAACCGCTTCTATAATCTGGTTAATGAACATTTTCTGTGCGGTTAAGTATTTTTCTTTGTTTTCACTCAAGGCCTTAATTAAGTATTTCATGAATACAGATTCATCGGGTACCTCTGTGTCATTGCCAGAAGTAATGGCTATTCTACTGATTTTTTCTTCCATTTCTTGAATGGCTTTTGGTGCGCCGTCAGTCAAACCACGGGTTTTGAATACGGATCCTGAGAAACAGGCGTCTGTAATTAGTAAGGTATGCCTAGAGGGAATTTTAGCTATTAAGTCTAAAACGGTTTTATTGGGTAACCAAGTATTAGGGTCATTTCTTTTAGCATCGGTCATTAACCAATAACCCTTCTTTTCTTTTTCCACCCAAATGCCATGGCCAGCATAAAATATGAGCAGATTATCTTCTGGCTGTAATTGGGTTGTTAGTTCTAGTAACTGACGCTTCACATCGTTTACAGATGGATTGAAAAGCGTGATAATACTCTCTTCTGCAAAATTGTAATTATTCTTTAAGATCAGTTTTAATCTAACAGCATCGGCAACAGGGTTAGTAAGAGATGGGATATTGGCATCTGCATAGTTTTGTGCTCCAATTAAGAGACAAATATTTTTCCCTATTTTTTCAACTATTGGTATAATATTATCAGTATTGTTTGTTGCAATAGTTTTTTGAATAGTCCTTTCAACTTCAAAAACCTGTGAGGCCTTGTTTCCAATTTTATCAGTGGCGTCAATACTTATTTTATTTATACCCTCATTTAAAACAACCTCCCCCCAGAAATCACCACCCTTTTGTGAATAGATAATTTTATTATTGATGCTTACTTCTTTGATTTCAGAAGCGTCTTTTGCAAATCCCTTAATCAAAACATTGGCTGATGTTGTAGTTACTTTTAGTCCTCGTTTTGGAGAAGGATCTATAAGTGTAATTACAGGAGCTGTTTTATCAGTTGAAGATGCTATGGCAATGATGGTCTCTAATTCCACCAGTGCATTTGCTGCGGGTTGATAATTTGAATTTGATAAAAGTGCAATATTGTAACAATCACGTGCCTTTTCAAATTGTTGTAATCCTGTGTAAGCATCACCCAATGTTTTGTATACTTTCCAACGATCAATTAAAACGAGGGTTGCAAAAGATCCCATCCCTTGTACCCGATGATTAAGGGTGCTATCTAAATTTACAAGTGCTTTTTGGTAGTCTTTATTGTTGAGGTCAATTATGGACAAATAGTAGAACACATCGTTTGTAATAAAATGATCAATCTTGGATTCTTTCCTTAATTGAAAATTTAGCGCATAATTTTTCATCGCTTCTTCACTATTGCCAAGCATCGCGTAAATCATGAATTTCATGGCATAGATCTGTAAGGGGTTTGCCATCAGATCTACATATTTGAGTGCGGCTTTATAATCTTCTTTTTGAAAATTGATATAAGCCAACATCATAATCTTTGTATCTTTTGTATAGTAAGTTGAAATAGGAATTTCTTCAATTGCTTCAAAAGCTTTTTGGTACTCTTGCTTTGCCAATGGTAACTCCCATTTAAAAGAAGCCATTTGCATTGTAATGAAATCAAAACCTGTATTCGATTTCTTAATATCCAATTTCATAACTGATTCCAATATTCGAATCATACTTGGATAGTTTCCAAATTCCTTATTAATATTAAAAGCAGCATATCCAAAAAGGAATTGCGCATTGGGCAAAGGATATTCCATTACTTGAAATACCATTTTTCCTTCTAAATATTTTGAAGCGAAGGGCTCTAATACCAACATGTTTTTTGTTGAAAAACTGTAAACCGACTCAAATAACAAATCCATGATTTTGTTTGCGGTATATTCATCCGATATTTTATATAATTCTTTTACATAATTGAATACGGTGATAGTAGGGTATTGCTTAATGGACATCCGAATAGCTTCATCCGCTTTTTTCACTTCCCCCTGTTGAAGTTGTTCGGTGGCCATATTGGCTAAGCGTTCAGCCTCAATATAATTTATAGGAAGTTTATTTGAAGATACTGCGGTCTGCGCCGAAACTACATTCATCAATAAAATACAAAAAGATAAAATCAGCAAACTCTTTTTTACAAGCATCTTTATGTTTTTCTTTCGGCTTTAGAATATGTTAGCAACTAATCTTAAAGCCATCATTTTTTAATAAATATAAAATCACCCCCTTCATCTCCTGATTCCTTAATCTCACCAAACTGTGGTACCTGACCATTGGCGCTATTATTAATCACAGCTATTCTAAGGGTTGAATAGAGTTGTTCTGCAGACAGGTATTTTTCTGTATTCTGTTGTAAGCGTTTTACCAAGTATTGAATAAACACACTTTGATCTGGCACTTCTTTGAGTGTGCCACTGGTCATGGCTTTTCTGCTGGGTAATTCATATAGCTCTTTTACAGCCCTGCTAGCTCCTGCCATAACGGAACGGCTTTTGAAAATGCCACCAGAGAAACAGGCATCAGATATTAGTAGTGTGTGTTTAGACTTAATGGCACTGATATACTCTTTTAGATCAGCATTGGTTAACCAGGTAGATCGGTTTTGTCTGCGTGCATCTGATGGAAACCAATAACCCTGATTGCGGGCCTCATCCCAGAATCCATGCCCTGCATAGAATATGAGTAGGTTGTCTATGGATTTTACTTTTTTAGAAAGTAATTCCAATGCCTCAAACATTTGGTCTCTGGTTGGATTCTTTAAGAAATTGACGTCTTGTTTGTCAAAAGTATAATTGGCTAATAATGTTTGATACAAGGAATTGGCATCGGCCACCGGCCTATCAAGGTCATTAATAGATTCGTCTTTGTAATCCTGTACCCCAATGATTAAAGCATAATACTTGCCTTTGGCCTCTACTGTAGTTGTATTAATTGGAATGATATCCGTTTCTGTAATTACGGGTGTTAATGGCGCTGCTGGTGCCCCTGCTTGTCTGTTAATGCTAAAATTAAACACCCCTTTATTCATCTTGGTATCTGTTGCAGCAACTGAAAGGGCGTTATCGCCAATGGCTAGTGGTACTGTGGCAGAGAAATTACCAGACGCATCCACTTGTGCTTCAATACCATTAACCAAGACTTCGTAAATGCCACTTGGATCTGTTGCTTTTCCTGTGATGATGGTGCTTTTGTTTTTTTGCACCACTTTTAATCCGCGAGTCACTTGCGGGCTAGTGATGACAATGGTGGGGGCTGTTTTATCTGTACTTGTAGGAACCACAACTTTAGGAACTACTACGGTTGATTTACCATTGTCTTTTGCAGCACCATTGCCCATAGCCAGTAATGATCTACTTACTTCTGGTTGAATGGAATTGATGGCTAATGATTGGTTGTATATCTGTTTAGCTTCTTCTTTCTTATTTAATTTCTCCAAAAGAAATCCTTTTAGAGAAAGCATATTTACATAATCCGTTTTGGAAATTTCTGTAACGGCTGTGCCATGTTCAGTTAGTCCTTTTTCAACCTGTTGAAGCGCAATTTCATAATCACCATTGGGAATATTTTCCGCAGCAGCTTGTACATAGTATTGATAATATTTCCAGTTTTCATCCTTGGTATAAGTATTTACATCATTCCCCATAGAAAGTTGATAATACTTTCTAGCTTCTTCAAATTGTTGCATCCTGGAAAGAGGTGCAACCAAACTGATATAGATATATCCCAGTTTGGCATTGATAGATAAACATTTTTTTAAATCTTTTACAGCTGATTCGTAGTCTCCTTTTGCTATATAAGCCTTACTTCTTGAAGTATAAGCCAATACAAAACGATCTGGTGATAATGCAATAGCGGAAGAATATTCTTCAATAGCATTATCAAATTTAGTCATGCTTTGAAACAAATTTCCCTTTTCTAAATAAGCATTAGAATTCTTTGGGTTAAGTTTTATAGATTCATTAAAATCAAGTAATGCTTGATCATATTGTTTGAGTTTTGAATAGGAAAGACCTCTTTCCCTTAATAAAATAGGTTTTAAAGAGTCAACATTTTGTTCTAATCCTTTTGTAAGATCTTCAATGGCCAAATAGTATTTGTTCATCCGATTATAATAAAATCCCCGATACCACAGAAGCGTTAAATTAGTTGGCGCTTTTTTTAGCAAATCGCTTGCGTATTTGATGGCTTCATCCTTTTTCCCATCGTTATAGAGCTCAGATATTTTTTTTGTGAATATATTTTCATCAGGGAGCACTTTTTCTGGATCATAGTCGGACGAGAGGTATTTGATTCTCAGATAATCCACTGAAATACTTTGTCCTTTGCCGTCTATGTCAAATCCAAAAAAGTTGCCCAGCTTCTCCATTTTTTCAGTTTCATGTATTAATGCATCGTCAACATAATAGCGATAAACTGATCCAATTTTTTCTAGTTTAATATTATAGGACTCTCCAATTCTTTTGTTTTTGATGGGTAGATTTTTGAAGTCTGTGCTGCTTCTTACTTGGGCAGCATTGTATATAGAAATAAATCCGTAAGTGCCATTATACACTTCTAATGTTGTATTGTAAATAGTGGTGCCTGTTGGTGCAAAAACAACTAATCCAAAATATTTACTATCGCCAAGATATTCAATTGCTACAGATGTCTCTAACCTAAAATTTCTATTGGTGTTAATGGCTATTTCCTGTTTAACCGTACTATAAGAAGCGGAAATTTGTTTCCTATCTGAATTTAAATACAGCTTACCATTTCTGATTTCAGATTTGCACATGGCATTATTACCCCAAGTGCCAGAGCCATCAAATTCATTGTTATAAATAACTTCTTCCTGAGCAGAAATATTAGTAACAAGAAAGCATAACAATACAGTAATTGTTGAAAATAGACGCATAGCGTAATTATTTTTTGATAAACACAAATTCTCCCCCTTCATCACCCACATTTTTAATGGCTGCGTATTGAGGAGAGGTTTCAGAATTATTTAGAATTGCTTCATAAAAACTATCAAACAACTTTTTAGCCGTTAGATATTTTTCCTTGTTCTCTTTTAAATTCTTTTTCAGGTAATAGACAAACTTGCTGTTATCTGGAACGGGTTCCAGATTTCCACTAGCCATAATCTTGCGGCTAGGAACTGAGTACTGTTTTTGTACACCAATACTTGCATCGCTTGAAAGACTTCTGGTAAATGCACCACTAAAGCATGCATCGGCCACCACCAATATATGTTTGGCATTGCTACGCTTCAAAGCTTTATTAATATCATCTGCAGAAATATAACTGGCGTTTAGTCCTTTCTTGGCAGAGGATGGTACCCAATAACCATCTACGTCTCCAAACTTGTCTTTTTCGGCAATCCCATGTCCTGCATAAAAAATTAACAGGTTGTCATTTTCACCCATGGCATTGCTTTTTAAAACCAAGGCCTGCATGATTTCTTCTCGGCTCTTGTTATACAGCGTTTCAATGTTTTGGGCTGCAAAAGTGTAATTGGCTTGTAAAATGTTTTTTAATTCAGTAGCATCTTTTACTGGGTTTTCAAGATCTGCTATTTTGGGATCTATATAGTCATTGGCTGCAATCAGTAATGCATGAAATTGTGGTGCCGATTCAGCGTTTATAACAGGAATAATGATGTTTGTTTCTTCTTTTTTGGCAACGGTGTTTCCCGTCAATTGAAAAGACTTTGTGCTGGTATTTCCTTTTTTATCTGTAGCGGTAATATTGATGGTGTTTAAGCCAGATTTTAAATTCAAAGCGCTGACAAATAAACCATCTTCTTCAATTTTTGTAACCGGTTTCCCATTGATGGTTACACTGGCTATGCCAGATGGGTCTTTGGCTTTACCAATGACTTCTGTGTTTTGATTACCAGTAACAATTTCAAGACCTCTACTTGGCTGTGGACTAATTAATTGAATTTCTGGAGCTGTTTTGTCAGTACTTGCTATGACATTTGTGCTTTTATTAATGCCATTGATGGCAAGAATTAGTTCCTGTTGTTTAGGATTGATAGCTAGAGACTGTTCATAGACTTCTTTAGCTTCCTTAAACCTATTTAGTTTTTCTAATACGTATCCTTTTAAACTTAATATGTCTATATATTCTGAGCTAGTTGCATCTTTATCTAAAGAACTGTTGTTATATTCTACTAAAGATTCGTCCAATCCTTTTAAAGCAAGATTGTATTGATTACTTGTTAAATATTTTGCTATTACCTCAACATAGATCATGTAAAAATTGTAATCATCTCCCCAATTATTGCCCCCGTTAGAAATAGCTTTTTTGGCATAAGAACCTGCTTTTTCTATATTTCCGGTTCTCAATAAAGGTGAAATAACACCTGCGTACCCTGAAAATGATTCTGGACTTAATTCAACGGATTTCTCCCCAGCTTTAATAGCCAATGGATACTGCCCCATCTCCTTATAAATAACCGCTTTTTGATAATATGCATATGTGTTTATAGGATCTAATTCTATCACTTTATCTACATCAATCATTGCTAGATCATATTGTTTTGATAGAACATAAAAACTGGCTCTTGGGATACGCGAATTAATTCCTTTTGTATCAAGCGCAACAGCTTTGTTATAATCATTAATTGCTAGATCAAATTTTTTGAGATCTGCATAAAACCGGCCTCTGGCTAAATAGCCACTAGTTGTTTCATTTGCTTTTACATATTCATCAAGGTCTGCTATTGCTTTTTGGGTTTCTCCCATTAATTTATATGTGTTCCCTCTAGAAGAATAGCCAACCGTGTTTTTAGGATTTAGTCTAATGGAATTTGAATAGTCAGCAATGGCAGCATCGTAATTCTTAACTGTTCTATAAATAAATCCCCTGCTGGAATAGGCACTTGCATTGGTTGAATCTATCCTTAAGTATTGTGTATATTCATTGATAGCTTTTTCATACTCTTTTTTACTAACGTAAGCACTGGCCCTTAAACGATATCCCAATATGTTTTTAGGTTCCAATCTAATAATTTGATTATAGACTAGAATAGATGAATCATATTCTTTTTTCTTTAAATAAATTGAACCTTTGTTAGTATAATAGTTTAAATTTTTATTATCAAGTTCTATGGCTTTATCATAATTTAATAGTGCATTTCCGTAATTCTTTTTCATAGAATAGGAATTGGCAAGATTATAATAAGCATTGGTATATTTTGGGTCTAACTTAATGGCTTCTTGAAAATCACTAATAGCAATGTCATATTCTTTTTTAGCATGAAATACATATCCTCTCCAATTATAAAGCACTTCAGTATTTGTTTTTGCTTCTAAACCATCTGTAAAAGCAACAATTGCTCTATCATTTTCTTTCTTGTTAAAAAAAGCCCTCCCCTCATCAAAGAATTTCTGATAGGTATATTCTTTATTACTTGGTGCTTCGTTATTATATTTCAAATAAGCCATTTTTAAATAATCCACTGCAATGGTTTTTTCACTCCCAATTTGAAATCCTACGTGTTTGATTAAACCAGGGCTATAGGTTATTTGGTGTACTTGCTGATTGTTGATTGCAAATGAAATAATACCAGCTTTTTTAGTAATAGTGGCAGTGTTCAAAACATTGTTGCCTGATAATACTGCTGGGCTTGGCTTCCAACCAAACGCGGGATCACCAGTTTTGGTAATAGTCCATTGACCATTAGACAAAACCCATAATCCAAAAGCATTAGTGCCATTGTCATCCAAAAAACAGATTAAACCAGTTCCCCAATCTTCAGAACCTGCTGTTTGTTTAAAACTCCATTCTACCGTAAAATCCTTTGTGGCGTCTATAGAAGGGACATTTGGGTTATATTTATACCAAGCAGCGTTTTTCTTTTTGGCCTCAAAATAAAAGGATCCATCCTTGATTTCGGCACCCGAGTTGGCATCACTGCTCACATTCCAATTATGTTTATTATCTGAGAATCCATCATAGAAAAAGATGTCTTCCTTTTGGGCAAAAAGACTATTGGCCACTATCAGTGACAAAAGCAGTAGTAGTTGTTTCATACTCATTTGTGTTCCAATTCTACCATCATGGCAACAATGCTTTTGCCACGGGAGAATCCGGTGAATGAAATATTGTTAGTTGAAAATTGAATATTCTTAGGTTCTACCATTTGTGAACCAATCACGGCAAATACTTTCTTACTAAAACTATCGCCCTGCTGGGCAGCAACTTTTGTAATGATCTCGTTAATGTTTAAAGCTGTTTTGGAATAGAGTACGCAGAGAAAATCCTTACCTGGTTTACCATCAAATTCTATAAAATGGTCTTCATCAGGAATGGCTACATCATTTTTTTTATCTGTTAGTGCAGCACTAATGCCTTCTTCATAGGGGAAGATTTTTGTGATTTCATTAGAAAGATCTGTGCTTATGGCATAAACATAGGCAGGCTGATTATTGGAAATATAAATTCTAAATCTAGTACCAGATGTATAAGGTTGCGCTGTGCGATACAAACTAAGTGGGCCCGGTGCTGTTTTTGCAGGTACCACGGTTAAACCCCTTGTTGAGACTAACAAATTGCTTGGCATAAGAGTACCATCGGCAAGCACTAATTTTAAAGAACCTGAAAGGTCTGGAGTTTCTGGTCTTGGAACTGGCAAGTCTATGAACTCATAAGCATACATGGTGTATTTGGCAAAATCTGCATACTTGATCCAGATATAGCCTTCGTTTCCCCATAAAGCACCCCAACTATTTTGAATTTCAAAAGCGCCGCCTTCTTTGTTATCATCATAACCAATCACACACATGGCGTGTCCGCCAAAACTCCTATCTGCAGCCTCAGTTGGATTCCATACAGCTTTGGCTGTACCAAATGATGGAGGACAGATCATGCCAAACACTACGGGTTTACTTTCTGAAATAGATTTTTTTACTGATTGTATTTTAATTGATTCACTTGATTCTTGGTCAAACAGTCTTAAATAATCTTTGATCTTATTATTGCCGGCATCGGTAATTTGTGATTCCATGATGGCAGATGTGCAAGCTTCCCCCAAACTGGAAAAAGAAATCAATCCCTTGTCCTTCATAATTTCAAATGCACTGGAAATAGTAGCACCACCCTTGCATTCCGCATCTGTTGGCTTTAGCATCCTAAACAAGAAAGCTGGTGAAAATGCTTTTGAAGTAATGAGGTCTCTATCTGTCCAATTGTTTTTGATGGCTTCTACCATAGTTCTGCCGCAATAAGCACTGGCCCAAGCTGCGCAAGTGCCATATTGTCCCTGAGTTTTTGGAATGGGAGTGAACTGTTTTAAACTTACCGTTGTGGGAACTGATTCTAAACTTCTGGTTAATTTGGCTTTTTTTGGAACAATGGCATAGCTTTCATCGTCAAAATCCATGCCTTTTACATACTTATTCTGAGCTACAGAAAAATAAGAAGAGATAATAATGAAGCAGATAATAAGGATTCCTTTTTTCATAGCAGCTATTTAGTTGTTGTAACTATATCTAGTCTGCTAGATACCCCATTCTTGTTGGCTAAATATACCACTAAAGGAGTATTTTTGAAATACTTGTAATTTTTTTGCAATCATTATCTATGCCTGACCAAATCCCTACACTCAAAGCCATTGCAGAGAAATTGAATTTTTCTGTTTCAACGGTATCTAGGGCTTTAAGCAATCATCCTAGAATTGGATTGCGTACTAGAGAGCTGGTGCAGAAAACGGCTAAAGAACTGGGTTACGAGCCAAATCCCAAAGCCATTTTTTTTAAACAACAGAAAAGCTTTGTCATTGGTGTAATCATGCCATCAATTAGAGAGGAGTTTTTCTCTCAAGCCATTAGTGGTATGGAAACTGCCGCTATGGAACAACATTATACCATTTTATTTGGTCAGAGTTTTGATGATTTAGAAAGAGAGATGAAAGTGGTAGAAACCATGAAGCAACAAAGGGTTGATGGACTCATTATTTCATTGGCCAAAGAAACCAATCATTATGATCACTTATTGGCATTGGAGAAATACCATATTCCAGTTGTCTATTTTGATAGGGTTCCCAATATTGAAAAAGCACATAAAGTATATTGCAATTTGTACAAAGGCACAGTTGACATGGTAGGTTGGTTATTCAACAAGGGTTATAGAAGAATTGCCTTAATCAATGGTCCTGATAAATTAGCAGCAAGTAAGGAAAGGTTGAATGGATATATTGAAGGTGTCTCCAAGCAAAAATTGAAAGTGGATATGCAATTGGTGGAGACAACAGATTTTAGCAAGGATAGCACACAGCGTGCCATGAAAAAATTATTGGCTTTGAAACAACAGCCAACTGCTATTATCACATTCAATGATTATGTACATATGGACGCTGTACAATTTGCGAATAAGCAACATATTGAAGTAAATAAAGAAATGGCATTTGTTAGTTATGCCAACCTGCCCATAACCAGCTACACGGCTTACCCACCAATGGTTTCAGTTGAACAGTATCCTTATAGTCAAGGAATGAAAGCTATGGAAATGATGATGCAACTTTTGCAACAAAAGTCAGATCCTATAAAAGCACAGCAATTTTTAAAAGAAGAAATCAACCCCAGTTTAGTGGCTTATTTGCAATAGCATTTATTGAACTTTGCCAGGTACACGCCTGTTTTTACCGGGATGATTAGTGAGTATATCTCCCAAGTCTTCACGTGCTTCATTAGCAATCTTGGTTAATTGCTCCACTACTTCTGGTAAACTCTTGCTCAAATTATATCGCTCACCTGGGTCACGTCTTAGATCAAATAATCCTCCTTCAAAAGCAAAATTTTCATTGGAACTACCCGGAACACCATCTTTACCAGGTGCATATCCTTCATAGGTTCTACCAGGATGTGGGAAAACCAGTTTGTATTGTTCGTTTCTAACAGCTTCTAAATTGTTGGCACGATAGTAATAGAGAAATTCTTTTCTAGGTTGCGCTGTTGCATCTCCTTTAAGCAAGGGTAATATATTGACTCCATCAATCTTGTTCTTTGGTAAACTAGATTGGGTAATGGCTGCAACGGTAGGTAAAAGATCAATCTCAGAAGCCAATTGGTTCATTACAACTCCAGCTGGAATCACACCCTTCCATGCCATTAAACAAGGAACGCGTTGACCACCTTCCCAAGATGTGCCCTTACCCTCGCGCAAGCCTCCAGTGCTGCCTGCATGATTGCCATAGTTTAACCATGGTCCATTATCAGAAGTAACAACCAACAAAGTATTTTCTTCCAACTTTAAAGCTTTGAGGGTTTGTCTGATCTGCCCAATACTCCAATCTAGTTCCATGATCACATCACCATACAATCCCTGTTTTGACTTTCCCTTGAATTTGCTAGAAACCGCCATGGGCACATGTGGCAGCGGATGCGCCAGATAAATAAAAAAGGGATGGGTTTTGTGTTCTTTGATAAATGCTATAGTTTTTTCTGTGAAATTGGTAGTGAATTGGGTACTATCTGGATTGGTCTGAATGGTTTTGTTGCCTTCTATTAATGGTAAGGGAGGGTAATAATTTTTTGTATTAGGATGATTAGGTACCATATCATGCGAATATGGAATCCCATAAAAAACATCAAAGCCATGCTGCATTGGAAGAAAAGAAGGGAGGTGTCCCAAATGCCATTTTCCAAATGCTGCAGTAGTATAGCCATTTGCTTTAAGCATTTCTGCCAAAGTTGTTTCGTCTGGGTTGATCCCTGTTTTGCTGGAATGATCCAAAGCGCCACTAAATCCAATTCTATTAGGATAACAGCCAGTCAATAATCCAGCACGTGATGCGGAACAAACAGCTTGTGCGGAATAGAACTGACTAAAAAAAGCACCTTCTTTTGCCAGCTGATCCATTTGAGGTGTTTGATAACCTATTGCACCAGTAATGCCCAAATCACCATAACCCATATCATCAAAATTGACAATGATGATATTGGGTTTGGATGATTTTTGTGCATGAGTTATTGTCACCATCACGGTTAAACAACTCATGCACAAAATGGAAAACAATTGCATCATCCTCATGGTATGCACTTAGAATTGTATGGCATCTAATTGCTTAGACTGATACAATTGGTTATAATCCTTGATAGATTGTTTAATGCCCTTTAATTTTTCTTTTTCATCAACCCATTCTTTTTGAAGATCAGCTAGTCTTACTTTTAGACCACTGGTGATTTTTGGATTTGGAGCATCGGCCACACCTTTGATATTAAAAAATTCTGCATTGATTTTACTAGGCCAGTTAATCACATCCTGACCATTCTTGATCCTGCTTTCTACAATATTTGCTTCCCAAGCATCTATGTTTTTAATCAATGCTTTTGCTTTGCTTACCAAACTATCTGCTTGTTTGTTGTCTTTGAAAACATCGGCATGATGTTGTAATTGTTGTTTTACTTTTCTCAAATCAATCACAAATTGGTGAATCTCACTAATTGAAGCAGTAATGGTTTCTAAAATGGCTTGTTGTTCTTTCCAATCAGCATCGCTTGCGCTAATACCCGGATTCGGTAATACTTTAAATGAAACTTCTTTTACCGTTTTATGGTGCGTGAGTTTAGCTGTATAATTACCTGGAGCCACTGCGTAACCGCGATAGTCGCCGAAGATATACACCCCTTTTACATCAGGTGTAACCGTCTCAGTGCGGAAGTCCCAAAGAAAACGATTATGTCCTTTCTCAGCAGACAATTGTTCTTTAGGTGCAGGTCCACCAGGATACTTACTGTATTTTTCATCTTCATGATTAATATAAGTTCTAACTATTTTTCCATTGGCATCTATAATACTCAAACTAACTGTGTCTGTTTCATCAATTTCTGGTAACACATAATCCAAGATCACACCCTCTGCTGCGTTCTGACCTGCACTAGGATTTGGTTCTGGCAAACCATTGCCACCACCATACTTGTAACTAGCTTTTGGTTGAAAAAGTTGCAAGCTGGCATCTTTTAAATTAGCAGCACTTTGTTGAATAGCAGATAAATCATCTAAGATCCAGAAGGCACGCCCTGCAGTAGCAGCAACTAAGTCATTGTCTCTGATCATTAAATCGGTTACAGGAACAATGGGTAGGTTTAATTGAAACTGTTGCCAACTATTACCCGCGTCATTTGATAAATAAAATGCTCTCTCAGCTCCTGCATACAAGATGTTCTTATTTTGTTTGTCTTCTCTGATGACTTTGATGAAATCATCTGCCTGTATGCCTTTGGTAATCTTGGTCCAAGTCTTACCATAATCCGTTGTCTTATAGGTATAAGAAGCGTAGTCATTCAATTTATACCTGGTAGCAGAAACATAAGCTGTGCCTTTGTCAAAAGCAGAAACCTCAATGCTATTGATTTGTGATTCAGGTAAACCAGTTGGTGTTACATTGGTCCAAGTTTTACCTTCATCGCGCGTTAGTTGCACAAGTCCACAATCACTACCTGTCCAAAGTTCTCCTTTTGAAATAGGTGATTCTGCTACATAAAAAATGGTATTATAGTTTTCGCCACCAGCTCCTTCATTGGTAAATGGAATACCACCTGGTCCTTGTTTTGATTTTTCATTTCTGGTTAAGTCACCACTAATGATTTCCCAACTAAGACCAGTATTGGTGGTTTTGAATAGAACATTACCTGCATGATACACAGTGTTGGGATCATGTGCCGATACCACAATAGGCGCATTCCAATTGAATCTATATTTCATGTTCTTAGGCTCAATAGCCAAGTTCATGGTTGGATAGGCTTGAA
Source organism: Chitinophaga pinensis (assembly GCA_943372255.1). Taxonomy (GTDB): domain Bacteria; phylum Bacteroidota; class Bacteroidia; order Chitinophagales; family Chitinophagaceae; genus Sediminibacterium; species Sediminibacterium pinensis_M. Next base: position 2,727 of record CALRXZ020000008.1, on the reverse strand, counting down.
TATTTTTGATCTCACCATTCTTTCTGTCTAATAGTTCTATATATCCCTGATAGCAACCACCATATACATTCAAGGGATTATTTGGATCAAATGCTAAAAATGCAGATTCGCATCCGGGTCCAAATGTCCAGTCCCTTTCTGTGAGGGCACCAAGATTATTACGGCTTGCAATAATCACAGAACTATTGTCTTGTTGACCACCATATACTTTATAAGGAAATACATTATCCGTATTTACTCGGTAGAATTGCGCGGTTGGTTGGTTCATGATACTAGACCAAGAACGAGTTCTGTCAAAACTAATTTCTGCACCACCATCATCGGCCAAGCCAATAATGTTATTTGCTGTTGGATGAATCCAAAAATCATGCGTATCGCCATGGGCTACACGTACGGGTGCAAATGTTTTGCCTCCATCAATAGAACGCATGACAGGTGCATTCAATACATAAACCAAGTTTTCATTTATAGGATCAGCAAAAACCTTCATATAATACCAAGACCTAGAACTAATATCTTGGTTATTGGAAAGCAATGACCAGCTTTTACCTGCGTCATCACTTCTATATAAACCAGATTTGGCTTTCTCGGTTTCAACAATGGCAAAGACCCGATTGCTATTGGCTCTAGAAACACTAACCCCAATTTTACCCATGGATGCGGGTAGTCCACCTGCCAATTTTTTCCAAGTATTGCCTTCATCGGTTGATTTGTAAATGGCAGAACCTGGCCCACCACTTGACACGGTCCAAGGAAAACGACGATGTTCCCAAGCTGCTGCATATAATACACGGGGATTATTCATATCCATACTCAAAGAAGCAATACCTGTGCTATCATTGATATACAAAGTACGTTTCCAAGTAAGTCCACCATCGGTTGACTTATATACACCGCGGTCATTGTTATTTCCATGTACGGTTCCTTGAGCAGCCACAAAAACCACATCAGGATTGCTGGGATGAATCACAACTTCAGCAATATGCCTGGTTTTTTCAAGCCCCATATTTTTCCAAGTCTTGCCCGCATCAGTTGATTTGTAAACCCCGTCTCCATAACTGGTCATCACACCACGTACTGCGTGTTCACCCGTGCCCACATAAACCACATTGGGGTCAGATTCTGAAACAGCAATGTCTCCAATAGACCCTACTTTAAAAAATCCATCAGAGATGTTTTTCCAAGAGCCACCACCATCATCGGTCATCCAAACACCACCACCTGTATAACCCGCATAAAAGCGTTGGTCATTTTTTACTACGCCAGAAACGGCATTGGCTCTACCACCACGGAAAGGCCCAATATTGCGCCATTTAAGACCGGCGTACATACTGTCTGGGCTTGTGGTAACAACTGGCGCTGGCGCTACTTCTTTTTTCTTTTGAGCAGCAAGGGACAATGAAAGACCCATTAGTCCTGCAAGGAAAAACTGTTTCATATAAAAAATTGAGGGATTAAGATACTACATACGAATGATGTTACCATCTTCCATTTCAATGATTCGCTTGGTCTTGGCGGCAAATTCATTATCATGCGTTACAATCAATAAAGACTGATGGTACTCACTGGCTAGTTCTTGGAAAATATTGAACACTATTTCTGAGTTTTTCTTGTCCAAATTACCCGTTGGTTCGTCACCCATAATAATCAGTGGGTCATTGATCAAAGCACGAGCAATGGCTACGCGTTGTTTTTGACCACCGGATAATTGATTGGGATTTTTAAGGGCTTCATTATCTATACCAAGGATTTTTAGTTTTTCCATGGCTCTATGTTCTACTTCCTTATCTGAATACTTGCCCAATTTAAGTCCGGGAAGCATCACATTTTTCAGAACTGAGAACTCATTGAGTAAGTAGTGAAATTGAAATACAAATCCAATTTTTTCATTGCGCACCCTGGCTAGTTCCGCTTCCTTTCTATTGCGCATGGCCATGCCATCTATAAATAATTCGCCTTCATAATCCGTATCCATGGTACTCAAAATATAGAGTAGGGTAGACTTACCACAACCAGACTTTCCAATCACAGAAACAAATTCAGACCGATTAATACTAAAGCTAATTTCTTTCAAAACCTGCACCGTGAGTGGGTCATGAAAGTATTTGGTAATTTTTTTAGCTTCTAATATTATATCGCTCATATTATTTTCCTCTGATAATGACTACAGGATCAATCTTGCTTGCTTTGCGCGATGGGAAATAGCCTGCCATATAAGTTGTTACTAATGAGAAAATACCCCCAATCATATAAAATTGCGGATTGTAATTAATGGGATAAGTTTTAACAGTGGGTAATGAAGCGGTGTTAAATGGAATCTGGTCAATCAATGCGGATAAACCAAATCCAAATAAAAGCCCCAGAGCTCCACCAAAAATACCAATGCTTAACGCGATGGTAATAAAGATTTTGTTTACGTCTGAACCAGAAAACCCCGTTGCTTTAAGAATGGCAATAGAATCCATTTTTTCATAGATCATCATGTTTAGGATATTGTAAATGCCAAATCCTGCTACAATTAATAAGGTTACACCAACAGCATAAGAGATAAGGGTTCTAACAGAACTTCCTGTTTCAAACTGTGAATTGGCTGTTTGAATATCAATGGCCTCAATATTAAATTTGTCATGATATTCTTTGGCCATATTAGGTGCTTGCAAAATGTCATTGAGCTTATCCTGAATTTCAGTAATATAGCCAGTTGATTCTCCCAATATTTTTTGTGTA
>CALRXZ020000007.1:0-55128 GCA_943372255.1 Chitinophaga pinensis | reverse complement strand
TTGATACTTGGGATCCTGCATCATTTTCAAATCATCCGCATTGGTTATAAAACCTGCTTCTATCAAGGCTGATGGGCATTTTACGGCTTGCAATACCCAAATACCTTGACTCCTACTTTTAATTCCAATCAATTCTGGATTCACTGTTTTAATAGCATTACCCAGACTATTGGCAAACGCTGCATTAGCAGGATAATCAATGGCTTTTTCTTTGTTGGCAATATAAATCTCAACACCCTTTGATGGGTTGGCGGTTGATGAAGCTTGTTCATGCAAAACTGGGGCAGCACTATTTGCGTGTAGGGAAACAAATAAATCTGCTTTTTGCTCGTTGGCAAAATTGGCTTTGACTACCACGCTTTGAAACAAATCAGATTCACGCGTAAGCACAATGCGAATATTGGGGTTATGATTGGCTTCTTTTATAGCTTTTGCAAATGCCAAGGTAATAGCAGCTTCTGTAATTTTACCATCAGCACTAAAGGCTCCTTTATCCTCTCCACCATGGCCAGCATCCACTACAATGGTATAAGTCTTTTCAAGAGGTAACATGGTTTCCAAGGCTATATCCTGCACTGGCGCTTTACCTTGAATTTTATCAGCAACGGTTTCCATTAAACTACCTACAGATATGGGTTTATTATTGTCAATTTGTTTGGTTCTAAAAGCAAATAGCATCACAACTACTGCTAATAAAGGAAGTACGATCAGTCTTCTCAAATAAGAGAATCTTGGGTTTTTGTTATTGGTGATCATTTTAAGTCTTCTTTTAATGGGTGAAAAGAAAAAAGGATTGGTAAATGCATAGTATTGTTGTGGATATGCTGCCGTTAATAACATTTGAGCAAGAGAAGCGGTGTCGCCGTTTTGAACTGCTTTTTTATCGGCAATAAATTCGTGGATCATTTCCATTTCCTTTTTCAAGAGCCAGAAAAAAGGATTGAACCAACCCACCACCAATACTAGTTGAATCAGGATTTTATCTACACTATGTTTCTCTTTTACGTGCGTGAGTTCATGCTCCAACATTTGTTTGCCAGCATCGGTTTTTAGGTCAATAGACTCGTGCCAAAAAATGTATTGGAAAAAAGAAAATGGCGCACCCTTTACATGGGTTAAGATCAAGAACACATCTCCCACTGACTTACAGGGGTATTGCTGTAACAATCGGAATACCCTAAACAAGCCAAATAGAAGCGTTCCCAAAATAAATAATGCTACTAAAAAATACAGTCCCATTGCTGCGCTCTCCCAACTAAATTGAAATCCAGCTTGAGCAATATTGGCTTCTAATGCGGCATTGTTATCCGCTACTATAGACAATAAGTTTAGTGCCTGACTTTCAGAAGCAACTGGCTTGGTCCACTGAATTTTAATCAACGGAATTAACCAAGCAGATCCCAAAACCGCTAACAAATAGAAACGGTTATACTGGTGAAAGCGCTTGTTCCTTAATACCAACCAGTAATAGCCCATCATTAGACCACTACATACCACCACTTGTAAAAAATAAAAGGCGTAGGTTAACATGGCATTATTTTTTTTGATGTTTAATTGTGTTTAAGAGCAGTTCTAATTCTTTAACGCTAATGTCTTTTTGTTGCACCATAAAACTCACAGCTTCACTAAAAGAACCCTCAAAATAGCCTTCCACCAAACTGCGGATACTACTAGAAGAATACTCTCCTTTAGATACAAGAGGAAAATATTGGTGCACCCTACCAATGGGTTTTACACCTACAAAACCTTTGTCCACCAAAATTTTGACTATAGTGGCAACTGTATTTGAATGCGGTTTGGGTTCAGGCTGTGCTTCCAGAATATCTTTTAAAAAAGCTGCTTCCAGTTTCCAGATGCTTTGCATAATCTGTTCTTCTGCCTTGGTCAATGGTTTCATCTTTAACTAAGTTTATAGTTGAACAAATGTAATAACTAATTATTTAGTTTACAAACTATTTTTTTAGTTATTTAGAAAATTCTTATAAAAAAGCCTGTTGCTTTAACTTTGAACATATGCGTTACTATATTATAGCAGGTGAAGCCAGTGGCGATTTACACGGAAGCAATTTGATCAAGCAGCTCAAAGTGCTGGATCAGGACGCGGTAATCCGTTCTTGGGGGGGCAACCTGATGCAGGAAGCTGGAGCTGAGTTAATCAAACACTACCGCGATCTTGCTTTTATGGGATTTGCAGAAGTGGTCAAGAACCTTCCCACTATTTTTAAAAATATTCGATTTTGTAAGGCAGATATTTTGTCTTTTCAACCAGACTGCCTCATTCTGATAGACTATCCTGGATTTAACTTACGCATTGCTGAATGGGCAAAGCAAGAAGGGCTTAAAGTCATTTATTATATTTCTCCACAGGTATGGGCTTGGAAGGCCGGAAGGGTCAAAAAAATGAAAGAATGCATAGATAAAATGTTGGTGATTCTTCCTTTTGAAAAAGACTATTTTCTTAAACAATGGAATTGGGAAGTAGACTATGTAGGCCATCCATTAATGGAAGTGATTGAAGCCAAAAAGAAAGCATTGGGATATGGACCTGAAACCGTTTTTCCTTTAGCCGATTCTAAAAAAATAGCGCTCCTACCAGGGAGCAGAAAGCAAGAAATTGCCAAGAAATTACCCATCATGTTGAATCTAGCCAAACAATTTCCCAACCAAGAATTTGTGGTAGCAGAAGCCCCTGGACAGGAATCGGAATTTTATGAGCCCTTCCTGAAACCCTATCAGAATGTGGGTTCTGTAAAAAATGATACTTATCAACTGTTACTGGAATCTAAGGCAGCATTGGTGACCAGTGGAACAGCTACCCTAGAAACAGCACTTTTAGGCATCCCAGAAATTGTATGTTATAAAGGAAGCAATATCAGTTATCAAATTGCCAAAAGATTGGTGAAGATCAAATACATTTCTTTGGTGAATTTGATCATGGATAAACTTGTTGTTAAGGAATTGATTCAAGATGAATTAAACACCCCTAATCTTGAAAAAGAATTGAATGAACTCTTATACAATACTGAAAAGCAAGAACAGATCAGAAATGATTATCAACTATTGCAAGCAACACTTTCAAAAGGTGGGCATGCGTCGGCTAAAGCAGCCCAGATTATCTACCAATATTTAGTGGAACAACAAGCTCCTCACTAGCTTTTAAAAAGTGGCAATAAGAACATTTTAAAAAGGATAATCAAAATAGCTACCAAGAACATCATGAGTGAAATACGGTTCATGCCATGCATGTATTTCATCCATTGTGTAGGCTTTTCGTTGGGGTCTTTTTTCTTGATAAAAAGATACTCGGCAAATTGATTCCAGATACCCATAAATAAGATTTTTACAAAATTAGGACTATTAGCTGCATAGTCAAAAGTCAAGATCAATTATGTCAAAATAAAGCTTCAACTTTTACCCTCACAGGAAACATTACTAGAACTAGAACCAATTATCCTATCTTTTGTTTAGAAAAATAAAAAACGATGCTTGCCAGAACTATCCTGCTATTGGTACTTGCCTGTTTTCAATTAGGGGTATCCGCCCAATTCCAACCCGAAAAAATTGATATCGTCAGAGACAAATGGGGCGTACCACATATTTTTGGCAAAACGGACCCAGATGTAGCTTATGGTCTGGCATGGGCACACGCAGAAGATGATTTTGAAACCATTCAACAATCGCTTTTAGCAGGTAAAGCCATGCTAGCGCGATATAAGGGCAAGGAAGGTGCCCAGATTGACTATATAATTCACTTACTCAGGATTCCAGAATTAGTTGAAGAGAAATATGAATCAGACCTCAGCCCAGATTTTAAAAGGCTATTAGAAGGCTATTGCGCAGGATTAAATGCCTATGCAGCCAAGCATCCAAAAGAAGTCTTGCTCAAAAAAGCATTTCCTGTTACACCAAAAGACATGATCCAATATTCTGTCTTGCAATTATGTGTGTTGTCGGGAGCAGACAATGCGCTTAAAACCATTTTCAACGGAAGCGTTCCCTTATTAGAGAATTACAAAACCGCAGGAAGTAATGCCATTGCTGTAAATAGCAGAAAGTCTATAGACGGACAAGTATACTTAGACATTAATGCCCACCAGCCTTTAGAGGGACCCGTAGCATTCTATGAAGCCCATTTATGTAGTGAAGAAGGATGGAATATTTTGGGTGCTAATTTTCCTGGAGCCCCCAGCATCTTACACGGTGTAAATGAAAACCTAGGCTGGGCACATACCGTAAATGCACCGGATAAATTAGACGTGTACCAATTAGAAATGAATCCAGCCAATAAATTAGAATACAAATTGGATGGTAAATGGGAAACACTGGAATCTAAAAACGCAGCGCTCAAAGTAAAAATTGCTGGAATTGTGATTGGCGTTAATAAAAAAGCATACTGGAGTAAGTATGGCCCAACTATCATTACAAACAGGGGCACATTTTCTATTCGTATGCCCGCACAGATGGATATTCGAGGGCTGGAACAGTGGTACCGATTTAACAAAGCCAGAAATTTTACAGAGTTCAAAGCTGCTTTAAACATGTTGGCCATTCCTGGTTATAATATTGTTTATGCCGATAGATTTGATACTATCTATTATTTGAGTAATGGACGAATTCCTATTCGTGATCCAAAATTTCATTGGAAGACTACACTGCCTGGTAATACATCTGCAACTCTCTGGACCAAGCTTCATCCACTAGCAGACCTGCCACAAGTATTACAACCCCAATCAGGGTTTGTGTACAATACCAACCACTCTCCTTTTCATGCTACAGAAGGTCCAGACAATGCTGTAATCAAAGACCCAACCATGGGTTATGAAACCCTAGAAAACAATCGCAGTATGCGTTTTGCAGAACTCATGGCACAGCACAAGACCATTGATTTTGACAGTTTCAAGAAAATCAAATTTGATAGACAATATCCAAGCAAATTCTATTTCCCCATTAATATTGACAACCTTTTTTCACTCAATGCATCAGACTATCCTGATATTGCTGACCTGATTGGGCAATTAAATACCTGGGACAAAAAGGGTGATGCAAACAGTGTTGGTGCTGGAACTTTCTTATTGTTATATGACACCATCTATAGACATCGCAATCACTATATGGCTTCTGCAACTTTAAGTAAAGCATTAGCTGTTGAAGCATTTAGAGCAGTTAAAGCCAATATGCTCAAAGACTTTGGTAAAACCAATTTGGCCTTGGGCGATATTCAAAAAATGGTGCGTGGTGACAAAGAAATTCCAGGCCCTGGTTTGCCAGATGTATTGGCCCCCATGTATTCTATTCCTTACAAAAATGGCATGCTCAAAGGGAATCAGGGAGACGCCTATATTGAACTAGTTAGATTCACCAAAGACGGCCCCATTATTGAATCCATCAATACCTATGGGGCATCGGCCAGAAAAAATTCTCCGCACTATACAGACCAAATGGAAATGTATGTAAAGCAACAAACCAAGCCAATGACTTTAAACAAAAAAGAAGTCTATGCAACGGCCGAGAAAATTTATCACCCGCAATAGGAAAGTGAAGAGTGAAGAACGAAGAGGGGGAGAAAGAAAGTGAAGAGTGAAGAGTGAAGAGTGAAGAATGCAGAAGCATTTGTCACGCGACTATATTTTTTAAATCCCCCCGATTAATCGTGGGGATTCCTTTTTTTAATAGGTGTATAAAAAAACCTAGGCGCAGCCTAGGTCAACTCGTTTATATAGATTACAGTTCATTCTTCACTCTTCACTCTTATCTCTTCACTAAAACAACCTCTCCAAGGTTAAATAAACTCTTTAAGATGATCAGTAATCTGAGCTGTCTCAATAATAAACCCGTCATGCCCATAAGCCGAATCTATTTCTACCAATTGCGCATTAGGCAAGTGTTGCGCCATAAAACGTTGTTCGTCTAAGGGGCAAAGAATATCGCTATGGATGCCAATGATTAAAATGGGTTGTGAAATAGATTCCAATACTTTGATTAAATCGCCCCCGCGGCCACGGCCCAAATGATGGGAATCCATGGCCTTTGTCAATAGCCAATAACTAAAGGCATTAAAACGATTCACCAATTTATCCCCCTGATAATTCAAATAAGAAGATGCTTTGAAATTGTCAATCTTTTCAGGATCTGGATCGGTTTGTTTTTCCTGAAAGGTTCCGTAATTTCTATAAGTGAGCATCCCAATGGCACGGGCAGCTTTTAAACCCTTGGCTCCCGCCGATGGGCTTCTGTCTAACCAAGTACCATCGGCCTCAATGGCCAAACGTTGTGCTGTATGTACTGCTACACCCCAGGCACTTTCTGAAGGAGAGGTTGCAATTAAAAATACTTTTTCAATCAATTCCTTTTCCATCACCGCCCATTCCAACACTTGATAACCACCCATACTCCCACCCATGAGCAGTTGAATTTTTTCAATGCCCAAATGCTTACGCAAAAGGATATGTGCTTCCACCATATCTCTAATAGTAACTGATGGGAAACTGGAATAATAAGGTTCTCCAGTAGCCGGGTTGGTGCTCAAAGGACTCGTAGATCCATAACAAGAACCCAAGATATTGGCACCTACTATGCAATATTCTTCGGGATTAATCAGACTACCTGTTCCTACCAAACCCTTCCACCAATCAGCAGCATCGGCATTGGCCGTTAAGGCATGACATACCCAAACCACATTATCCTTGGCGGCATTCATATTTCCGTGTACCTGGTAGCCAATCTCTATTCCTTTTAATACAGATCCGTTTTCCAGCCTAAAGTCTTGCTTGTATTCAAATATTTGCATATCAATTATTCCCGAATTCAATGCAAAATAAGGGCATGGATAAATTACATTTGCATAAATCTTCAAAATGACACGAATTGAGCTGACTAGAACCATTGGTGATTATGGATTTGAGGCCAAGGATGCCAATAACCATACCCTTCAAATGGACGCTGCTGTGGAAATAGGTGGACAAAACGCTGGAATCAGGCCCATGCAGACCATTTTAATGGGTTTGGGTGGTTGTAGTGGCGTGGATATTGTGTCCATTTTAAAGAAGCAAAGACAGGAACCAACTGCCGTCAAAATGATTATTGAAGCAGAAAGAGAAAGCGGTAAAGAACCTGCGCTTTGGAAAACCATTCAAATTCGTTTTCAATTTAGAGGGATCACAGACCTAGAAAAAGCTGAAAAAGCCTGTGCCCTTTCTATTGACAAATACTGTTCTGTTGCTGCTACATTACGCGCAGCAGGTGCTAGTATTAGCTGGACCGCAGAACTTATTTAATTCCCATTTTAAATCTATACCATGTCTCATCAACAAACAGACGCTATTCGCATACAAACAGCACGCACTAATGAAATGGAGCATTCCACTCCCATGTTTCTAACCAGTAGCTTTTGTTTTGACAATGCAGAAGAAATGCGCGCGGCTTTTGCCGATGAGTCTGATGACAATATCTATAGCCGTTTTTCTAATCCTAGTGTCCAAGAATTTACAGATAAGATGGTGGCATTGGAAGGCGCAGAAGCTGGTTATGCAACTGCTTCTGGTATGAGCGCGGTTTCAGGCAGTTTTATGGCCTTGCTCAAACAGGGTGATCATTTACTGGCATGTAATTCCATCTTTGGAAGTACCCATACCGTGATTGCCAAATACTTACCCAAGTTTGGCATTGAACAATCCTATGTATCAGCAAATGCAACGGAAGCTGAATGGCGAGCCGCTATTAGACCCAATACCAAGATGATTTATTTGGAAACGCCTACCAATCCTGGTTTAGAAATTCTAGACATGAGCATGATCGGTCGCATTGCCAAAGAACATGGAATCATCTTTAATGTAGACAATTGTTTTGCCACTCCGGTAAACCAATTACCCATTCAACACGGCGCTGACTTAGTGGTTCATTCTGCTACCAAATGGTTAGATGGGCAAGGAAGGGTTTTGGGAGGCGTTGTAGTTGGTAGAAAAGATTTGATCAAAGAGATTTATCTGTTCTGCCGAAGCACGGGACCAGCGCTTTCTCCTTTCAATGCATGGGTCTTGAGCAAGAGTTTGGAAACCTTGGATGTTCGCATGGAACGCCATGCTTCTAATGCCTTATACATTGCCCAACAATTGGAAAATCATCCTGCTATCAATACGCTGAGATATCCTTATTTACCAAGTCATCCACACCATGCCATTGCGTTGAAGCAAATGAAAAATGGCGGTGGGATTGTTTGCTTTGAATTAAAGGGAGGGATTGAAGCTGGTAGAAAATTCTTAGATGCTTTAAAAATGTTATCGCTTACAGCCAATCTGGGCGATACGCGAAGCATTGCTTCTCATCCTGCTAGCACAACGCACGCAAAACTAAGTGAAGCAGAACGTCAGGCTGTGAACATCACGCCAGGTCTGATTCGCATTAGTGTGGGTCTTGAAAACAGGGAAGATATTCTGAATGATATTTTACAAGCCTTGGGATAATACTGTTGGTTTTAATTAAGGATAAGCTGCTTTTCTAACAGCTACTGCAATTTTGGAATCAGCAGTTCCATAATAAAGGAACCATTGATTTTTAAATTGTGCTAGTCCTTCAAGAAAGCAAACATTATTAACTTCACCTACTAATTCATAAGACCTTTCTGGTTTCATAAAATAGTGGTTGAGTCTATGCAATACTTGCAAAGGATTGTTTTTGTCTAACAATACTTGACCTGCAGTATAAGTGCCATCGGCCAAACTAGTATCCCCAATATTTTTTAGATTTCTGCTATTGTAAATGAGCAAGATTCCTTTCTCAGTGAGCATGGCAGGTGGACCAGGTTCTACCAAATCGGAATCAAATTTTTTGTCCCTAGTAGGAATAATGATTCTTAGTTGAGGCATATTCAAAGCCTGCCCTTTTAAGGCAATGGGAGCAGATTCGTCTACCTGCATTTCAAAAGGTTCCCAGTGTATTAAATCTGTTGAAGTAGCAGCCCAAATATTTTGATCCCCCCAATACATCCAATACTTACCATTGATTTTGGTGGCTATGATTTTTCCATCCGCATAGCGCGATACAATGGATCCAGACTTGGACCATTGGTTCAAATATTTTCCACCATAAGCATTTGCAAAGACAGGACCATGTTTGGTCCATTTTTGCAAATCAGGAGAACTAGCTACCATAAGTCGGGCAGTCTTTCCATCATAAGAAGTATAAGTCATGTAATAGATGCCAGCACTATCTTCTACAATCCTAGGGTCTTCCACCCCACCCTGCCATTCATAAGCTTGATAAGCATCGGGTTCTGGAAAAAAAACAGGTCTAGGTGTTTTGGTAAAATGCAAGCCATCGGTACTATACGCTAGTCCAATTCTGGAAGTTCCTCCTGGTTTGCCAATACTATCCTGTGCGCGGTAAAGCATAAAGACCGTATCTCTACGAACCACAATGGCGGGATTAAATACATTCTTGGATTCCCATGCTACAGCTTTTCCTGTCATTGGGTCAAGAAAGGAATTAGCACCCGGTTCTAAGACGGGATTAAGACTATCGGTTTTCACAAAGTCTAACATGGCCCAATTGGCTGCGCTGTCAACTTCATTAAAGTTTTGATTGCCACTAGCGCAACCAACTAAGACTAACAAGATCAAGGGTAACCATCTGTATTTGTGCATCTTATTTCTTATTGATGGCATAAGCAATACCACCAGTTAAATGCTGCACAAACAAAGGGTCTACAAAACTCTCATCGGTATGACCAAACTCTGTGTAGAAAGACCTTCCTCCATCAAAATTATGCCACCAAGCCATAGGATGAAAGTCACCATTTTGTCCACCAGTATAAGACTTTTCATCAATGGTAATGAGAACGTTTAAATCTGTTTGAATACTTTTGAAATTATACCATTCGTCAAAACGCTTCCAATTAGCAGGTAAATGCATGGTGCTAATATGAGTTTTGTCCAAAACATTTAAAACAGCTTCCTGTTGTTTGGGATGGCTTTTAAAATATGCACCTACCAATTTATTATACCAAGGCCATTCGTATTCAGTGTCTGTTGCAGCGTGAATACCTACAAAGCCCCCTCCTGCTTGAATATATTTTTCAAAAGCGGCTTGTTGGTCTTCATTGAAAATATTACCAGTAGTGCTCATAAACACAACAGCAGCATATTGTTTCAAATTCTTCTCATTAAAAACAGATGCATCAGTAGTAGTATCCACTTTCAAATTATTATCTACCCCAATCTTTTGTAAACAAGCTACTCCAGCTGGAATAGACGCATGGTGAAAACCCATGGTTTTACTAAATACCAAGATTTTCAAAGGCTTTTTAGCATTATCAAATGAGCTCACGCCAATAGCAATGATCATTAATACTAAACCGGCAAATAGTTGTTTCATTTGTTTATTTTGAATGTGTAATTGATTTTCTTTTTTCCATTAATTCCCTCCAAGTTACCAATTGAATCCCTTCATCGCTCAAAGCTTTTTTGAAAACCGGATCTATCATGGCTAATAAATCGCCCTTGCGTGTTGGGCCAGAGCCTGAAATAAAGGGAAATATGGCAGTGGGTTCCGTACAGTGCATGATCATCATAGTAATGCCTGGCTTCAAGGTTTTTAAAGCTGCCACATACTTGGCAGTTTTGAAAGCCTGCATTTTTTTATCATCAGTTTGCAAATCCTTGGGAATTTCCCAATCATAACTTTCATTGTGTAAATCATCTAAGACTGGAAGACCTGCATTCCAAAGCATGGTACCTAATCCACGCATTTGGTTCATCAATGCATCAGACCCCTTCATGGTAGCCCTGATCAATTGATTATGGCCACCTGGTAGCATGACAGGTATTTGTTGCTCCATCCCCAACTTCACATAGCGCATTAAGTATTCGGGACTTGCAAAAAGGGTTCCCATATGAGAGTCTAGATGGGTTGGTTCAAAACCCATATTTTTTGCTCTAGACAATTGTGCCCTAATTTCTTTGTCCACTTCATCCGCGGAAGCGTGTTTTACAACGTCTTCCACACTAGACCATAATGCCCCTTCTTTATCCACCAATCCAGGTACCCTATCCTTTCCTGATAATGGTCCCCATCTATAGCCCTTCCACTCAGAAGTGAGGGTTAAATGCAAACCCGCATCAATCTTTGGATGTTGTCTTAGATAATGAACAAATGCAGGTACCCAAGAACAGGGCATCATCACAGAACAGGAATTGGCTACCCCATCTTCCATGGCATTGATAGCGCCTTCATTGCTATCAAAAGACATACCCACGTCATCAACGTGTAAGATTAATAGTTTGGCATTTTTGGGATAGCCCAATTTTTGAGCATAGCTACTATCTGCATTTTGTGCCATCAGCGAATAATGGCATAACAATAGCAAAAGAAAAATAATCTTCAATCTGGCAAGCATGTCCATGTTTTAATTAAATTGTCCCTCGCTGGAATGCAAAGATTGCTGCAATCCAAGCAATAAAACTTTGCTAAATCTAATAAAACTTCAGCAAAAAATAACAGCCTATGAAAGCTAAAACAGGAGTCTTACTTGCCAGCATGATGTTTCTAGAGTACTTGATATGGGGTGCTTGGTATGTAACTATGGGCACTTATATGAATGAGTACCTGCACGCAACCGGAGTGGAGATTGGAGCCGCCTATAGCGCATTGGCCATTGCTACCATGATTTCTCCTTTTTTTGTGGGACTAGTAGCTGACCGATATTTTGCTGCTCAGAAAATCATGGGCGTATTACACTTGGTGGGCGCTTTGTTGCTCTTTATGGCTACTAAAATGGAGAATAGTAGCCATTTTTACTGGGTAATCCTAGTTTATGCCCTATTATATATGCCAACCATCGCGCTAAGCAATAGTATTGCCTTTTCTCAAATGACTGACCCCGGAAAACAATTTCCCTGGATCAGGGTATTTGGAACCTTGGGTTGGATTGTAGCAGGTTTATTAATTGGCCAATTGGATATAGAAAAAACATCGGCAACATTTTATTTAGCAGCAGGCGTTTCAGCGTTTTTAGGTTTGTTGAGTTTTATATTACCTAATACGCCACCAAAAGCAAGCACAGAAGACGCATCCAGCGCCATGGGTACTGAAGCTTTTGTTTTGTTCAAAGAAAGACCCTATCTCATTTTCTTTATTGCCGCCATCTTAGTTTGTATTCCACTATCTTTTTATTATGGCTTTGCCAATACTTTTTTAAATGAAATCCATTTTGAAAATGCCGCAAGCAAAATGACCTTGGGTCAGGTTTCAGAAGCTCTCTTTATTTTGGCCATTCCCTTTTTGTTTAACAGAATTGGGGTTAAGAAAATGTTGCTCATGGGTATGACGGCTTGGATTCTGCGTTATTTATTTTTTGCCTACGGCGATGCAGGAAGTGGATCATGGATGCTCTTTACAGGGATTGTGTTACATGGTATCTGTTATGATTTCTTTTTTGTCACAGGATATATGTACACAGAGAAAAAAGCTGGTGCAAAAATTAAAAACGCAGCTCAGGGCTTATTTACATTTGCTACTTATGGTGTTGGAATGTTTATAGGAACCTGGTTCTCTGGATACACTGTTGATAAATACAAATTGGCCGAAGGCCATGACTGGCAAAGCATCTGGTATGTTCCAGCCTATATTGCACTAGCTGTAGTCATTTATTTTATCCTTTTCTTTAAAGAGAAAAAAGAAGTTGCCCCTAGTTAATGTATAGGTGCAATAAAAGATGGAATTTTTAGATAACCCTATATTTTGAATGTTTACCTTTTAATTTGAAACTCATGCAAAGAATTGCCATGCTCGGTTCAGGTTTTATCGGAAGATTTTATGCCGATGCCCTTCAAGGATACCGATCCAAAGACAAAGTAGTTAGTATTTACTCACGCAGAGAAGAGTCAGCCAAAAAATTTGCTGATGATTATCAGTGTGCCCATTGGACTACCCAAATGGAAGAAGCCATTGCTCATCCCGATGTAGACATTGTGTGTATTGCCCTCCCCAATAACTTACACGAAGCGGCTGTGATGCTTTGTTGCAAACACAAAAAAGCGGTAATGACTACCAAACCCTTGGGAAGGAATGCTACAGAAGCCAAACGCATGTTATTGGCTGTAGAAGAAGCTGGCATTTTTAATGGTTATTTAGAAGACCTAGTATATACCCCAAAATTTATCAAAGCTTCTGCCAGTGTTAGAGAAGGCGCATTAGGAAGAATTCTTTGGGCCAAGTCTAGAGAAACCCATCCTGGCCCGCATAGCGAATGGTTCTGGGATATTGAACAAGCTGGAGGTGGTTGTATTCTTGACCTTGGTTGTCATTGCGTAGAAATCACCAGAAGCTATATTGGCAAAGACATTAAACCAGTTGAAGTAATGTGCTGGGCCGATACCCAAGTAAAACCCATTGATGCAGAAGATCACGCCATAGGACTGGTAAAATATGAGAATGGTGCTATTGGTCAGTTTGAAGTGAGTTGGACTTTTAGAGGTGGTTTGGATTTGCGCGATGAAGTCATGGGATCAGAAGGAACCATTTGGATCAATAGTTTCTTACGCACTGGATTTGATATGTTCACAACTGGTAAGGGTGGTGATTATATTGCAGAGAAAGCAGAAAGTAATACGGGTTGGTTATTCCCTGTTGGTGATGAATTAAATGAACTTGGGTATAACCATATGTTTATGGATATGTTTAATGCCAAAGAAAAAGGCGTAGATCCTAAAGAAACCTTCTACGATGGTTATGTGGTCAATGCTATATTAGACGCTGCTTATAAGTCTGCAAAGACCAAGCTTTGGGAACCGGTAGACCTAGAAATCTGGCGTGGTCAAACTGGATTAAGTAAAGAAAGCCATTTGATAGAGCACGATGCGGAACACTGGCTCATCAAAGAAGAAATGACCCATTTTGGCGCCAAAAAACTCATTCTCAAAAACAAAGCCACCGGAAAAATTACTGATCAAATTATTGAATAAAAATTGACTCATGCTAACACAGAACTTATTTGTACACCATGTTTATTTTTGGTTAGAACATCCAAATAGCGTGGAAGAAAAAGCCGCATTATTAGAAGGGCTAAAGAAACTTAGTAAAGTGCCTTCTATTCAACAGTTTCATATTGGTACAGCAGCTACTACCAATAGAGATGTCATTGATACCAGTTATGCACTTTCTTGGTTGGCCATTTTTGAGAATGCAGCGGACCAAGATGCTTATCAGGTAGATCCCATACATTTAGAATTTGTAGATACCTGCAAACATCTTTGGAAAAAAGTAGTGGTATATGACAGCTTAGGAGCTTATTAAAAAGTTGCAAATAAAAAAGCCTTCCCGTTTAAAACATCGGGAAGGCTTTTTCTTGTCAAATAGAATTATTTATTCCAGTTAAATGTGGCCGATTGTACTTGACTAGAATTAGTACCAATATGCACCAAAAATTGCCCCGGTTCCCAAATCTTTTTCAATTCGCTATTATAAAAGGATAATTCCTCTGTACTAATTTCAAATTTGATTTCTTTTGTTTCTCCCGGTTGCAAAGCAATTTTTTGAAAACCCTTCAAATCCTTGACAGACCTTGCTACAGAAGCCACTGGATCACTGATATACATTTGTATCACTTCTTCTCCTGCATATTTTCCAGTGTTCTGAACAATGACTGATGCCATTAATTTTTCTTGACCCTTTAATTGGGTCTTACTCAACTTAACAGGACTATAGGCAAAACTGGTATAACTCAAACCATATCCAAATGGAAAAAGTGGATCGTTTGACTCATCCAAATAATTAGATTTGAATTTGGGGAATCCAGTACCGTCATATGGTCTACCCGTATTTTTATGGTTATAATAAATGGGGATTTGTCCAACTGATCTTGGGAATGTTGCGGTGATTTTTCCTGAAGGATTATACTTGCCCAATAATACATCTGCAATGGCATTACCTGCTTCTGTTCCCGGAGCCCATGCTTCTAAAATTGCAGTGGCTTGTTTGCTTTCATTCACTAAGGTTAATGGTCTTCCATTGATCAAAACCAACACAATGGGCTTACCCGTTTTAGCCAATTCAGCCAATAGTTTTTGCTGACTTTCTGGTAACCCAATATCAGCCCTGCTGGAAGATTCTCCTGACATGTCTGCGGCTTCTCCCATTACAGCTACAATAACATCAGATTGATTGGTAATATCTACTGCTTCTTTGATTAATTGCTCAGACGATTTTGCATCTATGTCAATTTCAGTTCCAAATACATTTACCCTTTTTGCAAATGCTGTGTCGTCAGAAATATTAGCGCCTTTGGCATATCGGATGCTTACTTGATTACCCAGCGCATTGGTCAACCCTTCTTTAACAGATACTGATTTTGTCCAATCACCAGCAACTACCCATGTGCCCAACATATTGCGTTTGTTATCGGCCAAGGGCCCAACCAAAGCAATGTTATATGTTGTTTTCAGTGGTAATAATTGTTGGTCATTTTTCAATAACACCATGCTATGAGCTGCCATTTTTCTAGCAGCATCTCTATTTTCTTGAACCAAGATATCTTTGGCGGGTCTGGCTTCATCAATATACTTATAAGGGTCATCAAACAATCCCAATTTGTATTTTGC
Source organism: Chitinophaga pinensis (assembly GCA_943372255.1). GTDB lineage: Bacteria > Bacteroidota > Bacteroidia > Chitinophagales > Chitinophagaceae > Sediminibacterium > Sediminibacterium pinensis_M. The sequence goes on along the minus strand of CALRXZ020000007.1, from coordinate 39,538 downwards.
TTCTAAGATGCGCAAACAAGCTTGATCAATAGCGGCAATCGACACTTTTCCTTCTTTTAAAGATTTACCCAAAGTTGTGAGCAATCCCTCTCCAACCATATCCATATCCAAGCCAGCATTTAGGGCCAACGCTGATACCGTCTGTAGATCTCCCATTCCATGAGCTGTCATTTCATTGAGCGATGTATAATCTGACACAACAAAGCCTTTAAATCCCCATTGCTTGCGTAACAAATCTGTTAGTAGCCATTTGTTACCCGTAGCAGGAACTCCATCAATTTCATTAAAAGAACTCATGATACTACCTGCACCTGCATCTATTGCAGCTTTATAAGGTGGCAAGTAATATTCATACATTTTAATCTTGCTCATGTCTACGGTATTGTATTCCCTACCCGCTTCCGCACCACCGTATAAGGCAAAATGTTTCACACAAGCCATCATGGTATGGCTCAAACTAAGGTCCTTACCCTGATAACCTTGCACCACGGCTTTGGCAATAAGTCCCCCCAAATATGGATCTTCCCCAGAACCTTCTGATATCCTACCCCAGCGGGCATCACGCGCAATATCAACCATGGGTGAAAATGCCCAATTCAATCCATCGGCTGTTGCTTCCTTGGCTGCAACAACCGAAGAGGCCTTAATCAAATCAAGATCCCAAGAAGCTGACATCCCCAATGGAATGGGGAAAATGGTTTTATGTCCATGAATCACATCTAAGCCAAAAATCAGGGGAATATGCAAACGAGAACCTTTTACTGCTAGGTCCTGTGCCTTACGTACTTTCTCAGGAGAATAAATCCCAAACAAGCCACCTACTTGTCCTTTCTTGATTTTGGATTCTACGTCTGCACTCACAACTGCTCCGGTTAACATTCCACCCCCAGGTGTAACAAGGTTTAACTGGCCAATTTTCTCTTCAAGTGTCATTTTGGCTAACAGGCTTTTGGCCTTTGCTTCATACGAATTTTGAGCCATACCCAATTGGGCCATTAGCACCAAACAAATTAATTGGATGAAATTTTTCATATAAAATCATTAAAAAAAAAGGTGGACGATTGTCCACCTAAAGGTATTATTTTAAAAGCTTTTGTAAGTTATTATAACTGGTTGTGATATTCTCCAAAGGATTGGGAGCTCCGTCTTGTTCAATAAAGAAATACTTCATTCCGGAATCCGCAGCGTGGTCAAAAATGGGTTTGAAATCAAAATGACCTTTTCCAAATTCTAGGACTTTTTCATTCTTTTCATCTAGGTCTTTTACATGCCATAAATGGAATCTACCCTTATTAGCTTTAAACAAATCAACAGGATTTTTTCCAGCCTTCATAGCCCAAGCCAAATCCAATTCCATTTTCACCAATTCCTTATCAGTTTCTTTTAACATTAAGTCATATGGCACCACTCCATCAATAGCACGGAATTCAGCATCATGGTTATGATAAGCAAATAATAATCCTGCTTTCTTTGCTGCAACTGATGTCTTATTTAAAACTTCTATAGAAGCTTTTACTTCATCCAAAGTTCCAATAGGGGTATTGGCACATACTAGATATGTTACGCCCCCTTCAGCAGCTTGGTCAACCAATTCTTGGTAATTATCCTTCAAGTTTTTCATGGGTGGAATGACCATTGGTTTGCCATCTGCACCTGTTGGCATTTTGGAACCAGGAGGTAATTTAAATGGAGCACCCAATACATGGTGCGATCTCCAGGTCAATCCCAAATCCTTTAATAAATTGGCAAATTCTTTGGGGCTCTTACCATAATAACCACCAAGCCTACTAAATGCAGACTCAATTTCGCGATAGCCAATATCATGGATTATTTTCAAGTTCCCTGGCACGTCTTGTTCTATCACATTAAAAAAGGTGAAAAGCTGTAAGCCAGGTGCCGGAAATTTACTGGCAGCAAAAAACTCAGCAGCAGCTGATTTGGAAAGCAACAAAGACCCAAGGGCCAAGGCAGAACCTTGTTGAAGAAAATTTCTTCTAGTTTGCATAGCAATCGTTTTTCTGACTCAATAAATGAACCAGTGGTGGTTAATTGTTTGTGTTATTCTGACACAATGATACTTATTTTAGAAGGGATTGAGAAATATTTAGCCGGGATTTTACCTTATTTTCGTTAATAGTATGCAAGTACCCAATCAGCTAACTGCTTTTATTCATGAGGGGGAGAAATGGTTCCTTCCTGCTGTATCACTAGATTGTGTCATTTTGGGTTTTCATGACAACCAATTAAAAGTCTTGTTATTAAAACTCAAACACAGTGCTGTTTGGGCCCTACCCGGTGGATTTGTTTTAAAAGACGAGGACACTGAAACCGCCGCGGCAAGGGTACTCAAGGAAAGAACTGGGCTTCAAGATATTTTTTTACAGCAATTTCATGTATTTGGTGCACCAAATAGATCGGATGGAAGTATTCACCGCAGGAGTTTACTTAAATCTGGCATTGAACCAACAGCCGACAATTGGCTTTTTCAGCGCTTTATCAGTATTGGTTATTATGCTTTGGTTGATTTTGCAAATGTTACTCCTTTTCCTGATGAAAATTCCTCAGAATGTATTTGGAAAGACATTCATGAAATAGGAGCCTTGATGATGGACCATAATGAGATTCTCAATAAAGCACTGGAAACGGTTAGGCTACAATTAAACCATCAACCCATTGGTTATAATTTATTGCCCCAAAAATTCACCATGCCTGAATTGCAAACACTCTACGAAACCATTCTAGATAAAGCACTTGATCGTAGAAATTTTCATCGAAAAATGAATGCCTTTGGCATTCTAAAAAAACTCAAAGAAACCCGCAAAGGCGGTGCACACCGTGCACCATTCTTGTATTCTTTTGATATGCGTAAATACCAAAAAGCCCTTAAGCAAGGATTAAACGGTGGATGGTAAACTTAACAAACATGAATCAATCTATTAAGGCCATTATTTTTGATCTTGATGGTGTTATCATTGATAGCAACCCAGCCATTGTAACATTTTGGAACCATTGGGCCAATCATCATGGTTTTGAACTAACACAAGACATGATTCTACAATGGGTTTATGGCAGAAAAGTAACTGCTACTATTGAAGGATTATTTTCATTTACCTCTCAGGAGGAACAGAATGCTATTAAAGAAGCAGGATATGCTTTTGATGCCGCTATGCATCCAACTGGCATTGATGGAGTACAGGATTTTGTACAAGCGCTGAAAATATTGGATTTCCCAAGAGGTGTTGCTACAAGTTCACACAAAGAAAGAATGGAACAAATGTTGCAAAGAATTGGACTACCCAATCATTTTGAATACAGCATTACTGCGCACGATGTACAAAAGGGAAAACCTGATCCTGAGCCCTATTTAAAAATGGCAGCTAAACTGGGATTGGAACCAAGTAGTTGTTTGGTGTTTGAAGATGCTATTTCTGGAGTACAATCCGCCATTGCTGCAGGAATGACCTGTATTGGAATTGGGAACCAACTAACTGCTGAAAGTTTACAAAAAGTTGGTGCAAAAGAAGTAATAGAAAACTTTAGATCCTTGACCATTCAAGACGCCATCATGCAAACCAGTAATGGATTCAGCTACCAATTATTTGTATAATTAGTATTGTTTCATTTTTTCTCTAGCCCATTTTAAAACAATGTCTAGTTGCTCTTCTCTAGTTAAATTACTATTATCTAATTCAATAGCATCTGCCGCTTTGCGTAAAGGACTAAATTCCCTATTACTATCCGTGTAATCGCGCATTTCTAAGTTGGTCTTAACTTCTTCAATGCTAATATTTGGATTCTTGGCATATAATTCTTTAAACCTTCTCTCAACCCTTACTGCAGGATCAGCTGTTACAAAGATTTTCAATTCTGCCTGTGGGAAAACCGTGGTACCAATATCCCTTCCATCCATTACAATTCCCTTTTTAATACCCATTAGTTGTTGTTGCGCTACTCCAAATTCACGGACTTCTTTTACAGCTGCCACTTCACTAACGTGTTCACTCACCAACATATCTCTAATCAATGCTTCTACATTTTCATCATTCAAAAACATATCAGAATTTCCAGAAAGCGGATTGTATTGAAAGTCAAGTGTAATCTCTTTCAATGCATCTACAACTGCGCTATGGTTATTCCAGTCAGTATGGTTGCGTAAAAAATACAGGGTAATGGCCCTATACATGGCACCTGAATCAATAAATACATAATTCAATTCCGCGGCTAATTGTCTAGCCAATGTGCTTTTCCCGCAGGAAGAGAAACCGTCAAGTGTAATGATAATTGGTTGCATGAAATACAAATTTGCAACAAATACCGCGTAATCCAAACAAAACTGCCTCGGATTACACCGAGGCAGTCATAAATCACTTTTTCTGTATTATGGCATCACCACGGTATCTATCACATGAATCACGCCATTACTCTGGTATACATTCTTGATGGTTACCATTGACATGCCACCTTTTTCATCGGTTAACATTAATTTATTCCCCTTCATACTCGCTTTTAAAACACCACCTTGCAAAGTGGTAAAGCTAGCTGTTCCTTTTCCTTCTTTGATTTTAGCTGCAATGGCTGCCGCATCAAACTTCCCTGCCACAACATGGTAGGTTAAAATTTTGGTCAAGGTTGCTTTGTTCTCAGGCTTTACAAGGGTTTCCACTGTTCCCGCAGGTAATTTGCCAAATGCTGCATTGGTAGGTGCAAAAACAGTAAAAGGACCTGTACCACTCAAAGCTTCAACTAACCCTGCAGCTTTAACTGCAGCTACCAAAGTAGTATGGTCTTTGCTGTTAACGGCATTTTCAATAATGTTTTTGTTGGGATACATAGCTGCGCCACCTACTTCTACAGATTGTGCTGTTGCTACTTGTAAGAATAGTCCGCAAACGAATGCTAGTGCAATTTTTTTCATGGTTTGTTTTTTAGTTTGCATCATTTACGCAAACTGAAAAACTTTGGATTGCAGCAACAAAAAAAAAACTTTTACAACTGATTAAAAAGATTGGGATAATCCGAGATCACACCATGTACACCCATCTTTTTCAAAGCTTTAATGGTAGCCAAATCATTCACTGTCCAAGGTATAATTTGCATACCTGCATCTCTGCATTGTTTTACTAGTAATGGTGTTACCAATTCATGTGCAGGGCTATAGATATTGGGTATAAAACCAAGATCTTTTAATTGCAAGGCAAATGGCTTTTTATCATAGTCTTCTATTAATAAAGCTGTTTTAATAGTAGCGTCTTTTTGGTGTAAGTATTGCAGCGTTCTAATATCAAAAGATTGAATAATTACTTTTGATTCCATATTTTTTGATGCTATTACTTGCATCAATAGGTCTACAAATTTCTCTGGCTTTGGATGATAGAGGTCATCTGTTTTGGCAGTTGTTTTTGTTTCAATATTGAATTGAGGAATGGGTTTACCCGTTTTTTTGCAATAAGCTAACACTGAATCAAAAACCTGAGACAAAAGGGGTTTTACTGCGGCTAATTTAACTTGTTGTACAAACCTAGGATGCGGTTTTAATCCAACATCATACTTGATTATTTCAGCATAATCCATCTGGTACATATTGAAGGATTTCTCTTGCGCGGCTTCAATAGTTTTACCATTCGGTTGTAAACTTATTTCATGATTAAAAAATGGCTCATGACTTAAGAACACTTGATGATCCTTGCTAATGCAGGCGTCCATTTCCAAAGTAGTTACCCCAAGGTCAATGGCTTTGAACATAGCAGCTATAGTATTCTCTGGCATCAAACCCCTAGATCCGCGGTGACCCTGTTTATCAAAGACGGTTTCACTAAACTGGCTGCTATGGGGTACTTTACTATTCATACAAGCAAAACTTAACAATAGGAATATATAGACTAACTTTTTCATCAATCATTGATTTGTGGTGATTGTTTCTTCATTTCTTCAGCCACAATAATCGCCGCTAAATCACCCTTTTCCAATTCTTCTATAATATTATGATAGCTTTTCTTATTCCTATTTTGACTCATTTTAAAAACATGTTGCAAATCCATTATTTCAATTTCAATTGCCACAATGGCTTTCATATTTGACTGCATATAATCATCCGTCTGATTTTTTACCTGTGATGGTGAATCAGGGTCTTTTTCAAAATGAGCCGTTAGGTTTGAAAGCAATTCAAACAATTCAGCATCAGATAAAAATCTTAATAGTCCCTTTGCATGAACTGCTTGGTAATTCCAAGTACTTCCTCTTTGGTCATGGTCATACCAGCTAGAACTTACATATGCATTTGCTCCTTGAAACACCACCAATACATTGGGGTTGTTTTCAAATGCTATGTGATGATCCTGCTTGCGCATAATATGTGCTTGAAGAAAGCATTTCCCATCCCTTTCCACAATTAAGACTGGCACATGGGTTGCCACAGGGAAATTATTGTTATCAATTCCACAGATGGTTACAAATGGATGTGCTTTCATAAAAGCCATCACTTCCCCATCTTCAGAAGCTTTGAAATAAGGAATATTATACATAGACACAAGTTAGCAATAAAAAACTCCATTCATTTTATTGAATGGAGTCTCAAAATAAAATCTGCGTTAATTATTCGGTAACCGCAATCATTTCAGTCTTGGGCATATTGGCATTACGCATGGCAATATTTCTAACAGCTGCAGCAGTGAAATCGCGGAACGCTTTTTTGGTGAGCTCTTCAGAACCCGCCATGGCTGGAATACCTGCATCTCCCCCTTCTCTAATGGATTGGATCAATGGAATTTGGCCTAAGAAAGCTAGATCATATTCTTCAGCCAGACGCTTGCCCCCCTCTTTTCCAAATAAATAGTATTTGTTATCAGGTAATTCGGCTGGGGTAAAATAGGCCATATTCTCCACCAACCCAATAATAGGAACATTGATCTGAGCCTGACCAAACATGGCTATTCCTTTTTTAGCATCGGCTAAAGCCACGTTCTGTGGTGTTGTTACAATCACCACTCCAGTTACTGGAACGGTTTGCATTAAGGTTAAATGAATATCGCCCGTGCCTGGTGGCATATCAATGACTAGATAGTCTAATTCACCCCAATCAACATCAGTTACAAATTGGCGAATAGCAGAACTAGCCATGGGACCTCTCCAAACAACCGCATTCTTTTCATCTACCAATAATCCAATACTCATTAAACTAATTCCGTGCTTGTTCAAGGGGATAATCATGCCCTTTCCGTCTTTCTCCTTCATCAGGGGTCTCTCTCCTCTAACGCCAAACATGATGGGCACACTTGGTCCATAAATATCTGCATCCATTAAACCAACGGTTGCACCGCCTTCAGCCAAAGCCAGGGCCAGATTGGCAGAAACGGTGCTTTTACCCACCCCACCTTTACCACTTACAACGGCTATAATATTCTTTACCCCACCCAAGACTTCCTTATTATCCTTGCGGATTGAAGAAGTATTTGACGTGAAATTCACGGTAATTTGGGCTTCTTTATTCACCAGGAATTTGATGGCGTTTTCACTTGCTGTGCGCATCATATCCTTCATGGGACAGGCCGGCGTGGTCAAAATAATGGTGAAACTCACTTTATTTCCATCAATGGCTATATCCTTGATCATGTTCAATGTAACCAGATCCTTACCCAAATCGGGCTCCTGCACATTACTCAATGCCTGTAAAATGGCTGCTTCTGTCATCACGAAAGTTTTTGTTAAAAAAGGAATTTAGGCGCAAAGTTAACAGATGGCGGCCTTACTTTGTTGCAAATCCTATTGTTTAAATAAAGAACCAAGTGATTCCACAATAGTAAAAAACGCTTTGTATTTTTGACACGATGAAGAAACTGCTACCCTTTTTCACCTTATTGCTGCTTACCCTGCTTGTCAACTATGTGCAGGCACAGGAAACTACGGAAGGCAATCCCTATAGGGACTCTGTGGTACAATTTAATGGGGTGGTCATGACCGCTGATAGTCTTAGGGGTATTGCATCGGCCAGCATTATTGTAGAGGGCAAAGGAAGGGGTACCATTACAAGCCCAGACGGGGTATTCTCTATTGCCGTTTTAAAAGGCGATAAAATTACTTTTTCCTGTATTGGTTTTAAAAATTATACCATCAGCATACCTAAAAACCTAAACGGTAACCAATATACCTGGATTCAGTTACTAGTATCCGATACCGTTTACTTACCCGCCACCATTCTAAAACCTAGGCCTACAAGGGAGCAATTTGAAAGGGATTTTGTAAACAATAGGGTTCCAGATGATCTTTATGAAATAGCCAGAAAAAATGTTGACGAGTCTCAAAGAAGGGTGTTGTTATCTAGCCTGCCGGCCGATGGTAGAGAAGCCATCAATTTTCAAATGCGTCAACAGGCAAACAAATACTATTACAACGGGCAAGTACCTCCAATGAATATCTTGAACCCTGCTGCTTGGGCAGACTTTATCAAGGCTTGGAAAAGGGGGGATTTTAAGAGTAAGAAATAGCTTTAACTTAGCGCAACACAATCAATTTTATGGAGCAACAGCAGATTAGCGTTATAGGCGCTGGAACCATGGGTAATGGCATAGCACATGTATTTGCACAAAAAGGTTTTAAGGTTTCCTTGGTAGATGTAAATAAAGTGCAGTTAGAAAAAGCACTCCAAACTATCACTAAAAATTTGGACCGTCAAATAGCCAAAGCGTCTATAACAGAAGCAGATAAGGTTGCCACTTTGGCCAATTTGTCTATCCATGAAACTATTGAAACTGGTGTAGCCAATGCACATTTGGTAGTAGAAGCTGCAACAGAAAATGAAGCATTAAAATTGAAGATTTTTCAACAATTAGATGCTTTTGCCCCAAAGGGATGTATTCTAGCTAGCAATACCTCTTCTATCTCTATCACCAAAATAGCCGCTGCTACCAATAGGCCTAATCTGGTTATTGGCATGCATTTTATGAATCCAGTTCCAGTGATGAAATTGGTAGAAATTATTAATGGCTATGCTACTGATATAGCAGTTACAGAACAAATTGTAGCATTAAGTAAATCATTGGGAAAAGTACCCTGTGTGGTGAATGATTTTCCTGGATTTATTGCCAATAAGATTTTAATGCCCATGATCAATGAAGCAATTTATTCCTTGTATGAAGGTATAGCAGGAGTTGAATCTATTGATACCATTATGAAACTAGGTATGGCCCATCCCATGGGGCCCTTACAGCTAGCCGATTTTATAGGGCTTGATGTTTGCTTAAGTATATTAAATACCCTTTATCACGGATATGGAAATCCTAAATACGCACCCTGTCCATTACTAGTGAATATGGTGGCAGCTGGTAAGCTAGGTGTAAAAACTGGAGAAGGATTTTACCAACATATAGCTGGCAACAAAGACTTAATTGTTAGCCCAAGATTCAAACAATAGGTTTCACGTCTACATGGTGCAGGTCATTGAGCTTGAATAGTACCTCCTCAAGCCTGGCTTTGGGAATGCCAATACGCAACAAACAAAACAATTGTTGCTCCTGCCCAAGAATGGTACAACCAAATTGTTTGCAAATGGTCATAGCCTCATTTAAGTGTGTGTAATTGCATTGCAATTCGTAATTGATTTCAATGGCTTTCTCTACAATGGGCACCAATTGCAAGGCCATTACAGTGGCTGTTTTATACGCATTAATCAATCCTGGAACCCCTAATAAAGTACCGCCAAAATAACGCACCACAATCACAGCCGTATTGGTCAATTGTTTACTATCTATTTGTCCAAGGATGGGTCTTCCGGCAGAACCACTGGGCTCTCCATCATCACTGACCCTAAAATTATTCCCATCTAATCCCAGTCTATAAGCAAAACAATGGTGAACCGCTTTGGGATGCTCTTTTTTAAGTAATTGCAAACAGGATTTAAAATCTTCCACGTTTTGAATGGGGTAAGCATAAGCAATAAACTTACTTCCCCGGTCTTTGAACTCGGCAAATGCTGTTTTTTCTATGGTCTGATAAACGTCTGCCATCTTCAAGATTTGTTACCGAATGCTATGAGATAAATGGCTAGAAGAGAAAGTGCTACACCCAACCAATTAATCTTACTCAAACGTTCCTTAAAAAGTAGCCAAGCTACAACAGAACTAAATAAGACAATACCCATATTGTTCACAGGGAAGCTAGCACTACTTTCCCAAGGACTATTTTTTAAAAATCTAACCAAACACCAAATAGAAAAATAATTGGGAACGCCAATCAAAACCCCTGCTATCAAATGTTTCCAAGCAAATTCTAATCTTTTGGTAGCATATTGAAACAGCAGAATACAAGTACCAATGGTTGCTGCAGAGAAAAAACCTGAGATCAAATACGCATTGTAATTTTCATCCGTCACATAGGTTTGTTGAACGTGGTTAAGCAGTGCGTCTAATAAACCACTTCCAAAAAACAAAATCACTGGTAAAAAATAAGCCCATTTTTGAACTGGTTTTTCAACAGCTTTCCCTTCTTTTTTTTCAGGATAGCAGGTTAAAACCACGGCTAATAATGCCAGTAAGACTCCAACCAATTTCCACCCTGTAACGCTTTCCTGGTATAAGTATACTGACAAAACCACGGGAATAATCAAAGACAGTTTATTGGCAACAGATGCCACTGCTACACTCATTTTTTGTGCGGTTAATCCAACCACATTAAATATGGATATAAACATCAACCCCATTAAACTAGCCCATTTGAACCAAGGGCTTTGTATGACAATTGAATTGATTGGAAAAGCGCCATTTACTATAGACCCCGTAATCACACAAGTGATATAATTAAAGACAATGGCCTGAAATATGGAAACACCATGCCGCTCACAATATTTAAAAGAGAGGGTCAGATAACTGGTTAATACAATGCTTCCTAATAAATAAATCATAACCTATTGAATACTTAAATAATTGGATGAAAATAATGGATACTATCAGTTTGCATTTGTTCTGCGTGTAAAAGATTTACCTGTTTCAAAATGGGGGCATCCAATCCTGCTTCAATACTTAACTGTTTATTACTGATCAACCTTGCTTCATCCCAAAGACCTTTGTCAATAAAATCTTGCAACAAAGCTGCACCGCCTTCAACAATTAAACTTTGAATTCCCATTTGATAAGAAGCTGTCAATATTTGTTCTATAGTATCTTTCTGAGCATCCAAAAAAACATAGTTCAGATTGGGTGTAGCATTATTTTTAATCTGATTCCATACAATAGTTCTTTGACTGCCATCCAACAAATGAAGATGTGAAGGCAAACTCAAATCTCTGTCAATGACCATCCGAATGGGAGAATTTCCTTTCCAAAAACGATTGTCTAGTTTAGGATTGTCTTTAAAAGCCGTTTGATATCCAACTAGTATAGCAGATTCTTCACTACGCCAGCGATGCACCAAACGATTGGTCAATTCATTTGTAATCATTAATCGCTTCTCACCCATCCCAGCTATTTTTCCATTGGCCGTTTGGGCCCATTTTAAAATAATAAAGGGTCTTTGATTTTGGTGAAAGCAGATAAATCGTTTGTTCAAATCCAAAGCTTCTTGCTCTAAAACACCCACTACTACTTCTACACCTGCTTGTTTTAAGGCTTCTATACCACTGCCTGCTACTTTTGGAAAAGGATCCTGACAGCCAATGACTACTTTAGGAATCCCATATTTGATAATCAACATGCTGCATGGAGGCGTTTTCCCAAAATGTGAACAGGGCTCTAAAGACACATACAAAGTAGACTGGCTAATGAATGGCTGATCCTCCGGCTTAACTGCATTCAAACAATTCACTTCCGCATGGGCTTCTCCAAATACTTGGTGATAACCTTCTCCAATAATCCTGTTTTCATACACCAATACAGCCCCCACCATGGGGTTGGGTGCTACAGAACCTGCACCCAAAATGGCCAGGTCTAAACACCGCTGCATATATGTTTCGTGTAAATTCATCATCGGGAACCTGCAAAAATAACCAAATGGTGCTAACATTGCAGCATGACCATTGAATTAGCCTATCGCCAACTGGCCAATAACCTACAAAGCCTCTATGACCAACGAGAAGCCAATGCTATTGCTAATCTGGTGATGGAAAAAATTACAGGTCTTAATCGCATTGATCGTTTAATGGTGCATCACCGCAGCCTTACTGAACAAGAAGACAAACAATTAATAGACTATAGCCAAGCATTATTGGCAGGACAACCTGTTCAATATGTATTGGAAGAAGCATGGTTTGCACATCTCCCTTTTTATGTAAATCATTGGGTATTGATTCCAAGACCAGAAACAGAGGAATTGGTAGAATGGATTAGAGCAGAAAATGGCAATATCATGGGTTTGAGGGTACTTGACATTGGAACTGGATCTGGCTGTATTCCTATTGCCCTAAAAAAACAAATGCCAGGCGCTTCCATTATCTCAATTGACAAAAGCAATGAAGCTCTTGAAGTAGCTGCCAAAAATGCTTTGGCATTAACCGCAGTCATAGAATTGAAAGCCATTGATTTTTTAGACCAAGATCAATGGGAGCAATTAGGAGAAATAGACCTGATAGTGAGCAATCCACCCTATATCATGCTGTCCGAAAAAACAAGTATGGAGTCACATGTATTGGACCACGAACCCAATATGGCTTTATTTGTCAGCGATGATGACCCCTTATTGTTTTATAGAAATATTGCTCAATTTGGACAAACGCATTTGAGCACCAATGGTACGGTCTATTTAGAAATCAATCAAGCACTTGGAAAAGAAGTTTGTGATTTATTTGAAAGCATGGGCTACTATACAGAACTCAAACAAGACTTACAGGGAAAAGACAGGATGGTAAAAGCTCAATTATTAGATAATTAATACAGCAATAAAAACTATTTAATTCCATTATTGTCCACGGCCATCACAGGAGTTGCACCAAGTTTTTTAATCACTTGCATGATTTTTATAGAAGTACCTAAATGTGAAGTGCTATCTCCATTAATCACCACAGAAGGTTTCTCTGTTTCTTTTGCCAAGAACAATTTCAATTCAGGTTCTAAAGCATCAAATTCAATTTTTTTAGACCCCAAAAAGATTTGTTGGTCTTTATCTACGGTAATCACAACGGTTTGTTTGGCCTTGGTATCGGCCTTAGCCTTGGGATTAGAAACCTTGATAACATTGGGATTGGCCAGGGTAGAAACAATCAGAAAGAACAGGAGCAGGATGAACAAAATATCGTTCAAAGCGCCAGTATGCACTTCAGGATGATTTCTAAGTTTTTTACGAATATTCATTTTCGGATGGTTTCCCCTAGTGGGTTGGCTCTTGAAGAATGTCTATAAATTCGGCACTAGCCATTTCCATTTTATTGGCAGTTTTGTCAATTTGAGTACTCAAGAAATTATGACCTACATAGGCAATCAAACCAATGATCAAACCAGTTGCAGAAGTAATCATCTTAGTATAAATGCCTCCGGCGATGGTATTCAAGGTATACTCACCTGTAGACGCAATTCCATAGAACAACTGCACCATCCCAATAATGGTTCCCAAAAATCCAAACATGGGAGCAATTCCTGCAATCAGAGAAAGAATAGAAAGGTTTCTTTCCATCTGATACATTTCTAATTTGCCCACATTCTCCATACTCTTTTCAATAGCATCAATGGGTTTACCAATTCTTTGAACCCCTTTGTCAATCATTCTAGCAACCGGGTTATTGGTATTCTTGGTCAAACTTCTTGCTGCACTAATATTGCCGGTAACAATATTGTCTCTAATGATGCGCATGAAATTCTCATCAATCCTTGATGCTTTGCGAATGGCAATCAAGCGCTCCACAAAAACAAAAATGGCGGCGGCCAATAACAAATACAAAGGATACATGATCAATCCGCCTTTTTCCAAAAGCGACCACATAGAAATTTTTTCCGGAGCCGCAAGTGTAGCAGCGGCTTTTTGTAAACTGTCTATTTGTAAGAGATGGTACATCCCGATTGATTTATGGTGAATCTAAAATTAACCTGAATTACAAAAGAACAACCCTGCTGTGAATAAAAAGGTTTTGAGCCGCTTTTTTAGGAAAGCTTTTGCACATCACAAAAATGCACCATACGGCAGTTCCTGCTATATGGTGCATCTTATTAGACCAATTGGGTCAATTATTTGTCTTTATCATTGTTCATTTTTACCATACCCATAATTTGGCGCATGGTACTTTGCATACCCTCAGGACTTCCATCTAAAAAGAGCATATTGCCCTTGCCTAGTTCAGCAAAGTTCTTAATGGCTTCTGTCCACATACTAAACAAGATCACGTTGGTATCTAGGTTGGCTTGCTTCATTTGTTCAGCAGCCTGCGTCATACCCTTGGCCACTTCTTCCCGGAACAAAGCCACACCCTGACCACGCAAACGAGCAGCTTCTCTTTCAGCAGTAGCAGCAATTTTAATGGCATTACCTTCTGCTTCAGCTGCTTTGGTTTTGGTAATCAAAAGTGCTTGACCTTCATTTTCAGCAGCGGCTTTTAAGTTATTAGAAGCAACCACCCTACTCATGCTTTCCATGATGGCTTGGTCAAAAGTGATATCATTGATTTGAAGATCCTGTAAGTGATAACCCCAGCTTTCAAGAGACTGATCAATTTGTTCTTTTACAAATTCCACAATTTCTTTACGCTGCAACAAAATTTCAGCCTGCTTTTTGGTAGCCACAAAACCACGAATACTACCTTCAACAGTTCTAATCAGCGCTTGCATCAGGTCTTTATCACTGATAAATTTAAATGCTACATTCTTAATGGTTTCCTCGTCTTGGTTAATCACAGAATAAAGCAACATGCTTTTAAAATAGACATTTGCCTGATCCAGTGTTACGGCTTGGAATTCCAATTCCACAGAACGATTCTGAATACTCACTGTTTTAAACACTTGTTCTAAAACAGGCACTTTAAAGTTTAATCCTGGGCGCAAGATGCGTCTGTATTTTCCAAATAAGGTAATCACTGCAATGGTACCCTGATTCACAGTTACCAAACCAGTAAAAACAATAATGGCCAAAACCAACACCCACCAAAAATCCAAAAGGATATTCATATAAGTAATTTTTAGAAAGTTACACAATTAAAAGGTTAGTAGTGGTATCTGCTTAAATATTACAAAGCCTTAGCTTTTACCAATTGTCCAACAAGGGCTACCAACATCTCCACAGATTTCTCCATGTCTTTTACTCCTACCCATTCCTTTTTGCTATGAATGGCTTGCATACCTGTAAACAAATTAGGGCAGGGTAATCCCATAAAACTCAACCGGCTACCATCTGTGCCACCTCTAACAGGTTCTTTGATTACGGGTATACCCACTTGCTCATATGCTTTGATAGCGTATTGCAAAATGTATGGATGCTGGTCCAAGACTTCCTTCATATTACGGTACTGTTCCACCACTTCAAATTCCATGCTGGCACCTGGGTATTGGGCAACTATATTTTCTGCTAAAGCTTTTAACTTGTTTTCATGCACCAACAACTGAGAAGTATCAAAATCGCGAATCAAAAATTCTAAACTGGCTTTTTCAGCTAGTCCGTTCATTCCGTGTAAGTGTACAAAACCCTGTTTGCCAGAAGTGGCTTCTGGACACCATTCTTGGGCAGGCAGTGCTTGCGCGATGGCTCCTGCAATGCGCAATGCATTCACCATTTTACCCTTTGCATAACCAGGATGCGCAATCACTCCATGAATAGTTATGGTTACAGCATCGGCACTAAAAGTCTCGTCTTCTAGTGTTCCTAATTCTCCCCCATCCAATGTGAAGGCAAAATCAGCACCTAACTTTTCTAAATCAAGCTTGGCCGTACCCGCACCTACTTCTTCATCAGGCGTAAATAAAATCTTGATAGTGCCATGTTCAATTTCCGGATGGGTAACCAAATAATTGGCCATATCCATGATAATGGCAACCCCGGCTTTATCATCAGCCCCCAATAAGGTTAGACCACTGGCGGTGATTATGTCTGAGCCAATATGTTCTTTTAAATAAGGATATCTCTCAATTGTCAATACTTGGCTAGGATCATCTGGTAACACAATGGGAGCACCTTGATAATCCTTGTGCAAAATGGGTTTCACATGTGTACCACTGCAATCAGGAGCTGTATCAACATGTGCACAAAAACAAATAACTGGTACTGGTAAACTGGTATTAGCAGGAATGCTGGCATATACATAACCCCATTGATCCGAATGCGCATCTGTTAAACCCATGGCCAATAATTCAGCTGCCAATAATTGGGATAAGTCTTTTTGTTTTTCTGTGCTGGGATGCGCATTTGAATGAGGATCGCTTTGCGTATCTATTTGTACATAACGCTGAAACCTTTTGGACACGGTATATGAATAGTTAGGGAGCATCTGTTGATTTTCTTGCAAGATACCGTTGTACCCTTGATCTAAAACAAAAAAAAGCCTCCGAAATTTCGGAGGCCAGAAAAGCATTGTTGAAAATTTATGGCATGATAATCATGCTCTTGGCATCAATTTCTACCAATTCCAAATCAAAGATCAGGTCTTCACCTGCCAATGGATGGTTAGCATCTAAGATGACAACTTCATCTCTAACGTCTACAATCACTACTGGAAAATTCTGACCAGAGCCATTGCTCATATTCAGTTGCATTCCAACTTCAGGAACCATATCTGCAGGAAAACGATCTTTTGGAAATTCCATGATCATTTCTTCTTGCTTGGGACCATAAGCTTCCAAAACAGGAATCTGAATGGTTTTCTTTTCTCCAATGACCATACCGGTAACACCAGCGTCAAAACCAGGAATCACCATTCCACCACCTACTTCAAATTCCAGTGGTTCACGACCTTCAGAAGAATCAAAAGTAGTTCCATCAGTGAGCTTTCCGTGATAATGCACTTTTACAGTATCACCTTTTTTAACTTGTTGCATGTTTGAATTTTGTAATTGAACAATATGGAGCTCAGCTGGGTGTCCTAGATACATCAATGACCGATTTCCGGGGCAAAAGTACAATCCAAAAACAAATAAGGCCAAGTATTTTTGGTTAACTTCCCATTCTAAAACAACCTGCATGAAGTTTCTTTTAGCCATAATTGCTTGTTTTTCCATGTTTTTGGCCGCCCAAGCGCAACCCATTCAACCAGCAGCCTATCGCACAGAAGTCTACCTACCCTTGCTCAAAGGCAAGCGCGTTGGTGTATTTGCAAATCATACCGCCACCATTGGGAATACGCATTTAGTAGATAGTTTGAAAAAAATGGGGGTGAATATTACCATTGCTTTTGGCCCCGAGCATGGTTTTAGAGGAACAGCAGACGCTGGTGAAAAAGTGGACAATTATATTGATGTAGCCACTGGTATTCCAGTAATCTCTTTATATGGCAAAAAGCGTAGACCTTCAACAGAAGACCTAAAAAATGTAGACGTTTTATTATTTGATATACAGGACGTAGGTACACGTTATTATACTTTTATTTCTTCCCTCCAAGAATACATGGAAGCGGCTTTTGAAAATAAAAAGCCCTTGATTTTGCTTGACCGTCCCAACCCCAATGGATTCTTTGTAGACGGCCCAGTATTAGATACCGCTTATAGAAGTTTTGTTGGCATGCAACCCATACCCATTGTTTACGGGATGACAATGGCTGAATATGCCATGATGATTGCAGGAGAAAAATGGCTCACTACAAAGGCCAATGAACAATATGATTACTATAGAATAGCTAAAAATTCAAAAGACACTGCATTTCACTTTCAAGTAATCAAATGTGCCAATTACACCCACAAATCCAAATATGAACTTCCTTTAAAACCCTCACCAAATCTACCAGACATGGCTTCTATTTATTGGTATGGCAGTACCTGTTTTTTTGAGGGAACCATTTTAAGTGAGGGGCGTGGAACCGAACATCCATTTGCCATCTTTGGTCATCCTTCCTTACCAAAAACACTAAAATCATTTACACCTATAAGTAGAGATGGGGCAAAAGAACCTAAATTAAAAGACCAATTATGTTATGGTTGGGACCTTTCAGGCAACGGTAAACAAGTTATACAAGCCATGGGTGGAAAAGTACAGGTAAAATATTTATTAGAAGCCTATCAATTGTTTCCTGAAAAGGAAAAGTTTTTCCTAAAACCAGCTAGTGGCAAACCAACTGCCTATTTCTTTAATAAGCTAGCGGGCAATAGTGAATTAATGGAGCAAGTCATTGCCGGCAAATCAGAAGCTGAAATCCGCAAATCATGGGAACCAAAACTAAACGCTTTTAAGGCCATTAGAAAAAAATACCTACTCTATCCTGATTTTGAATAATTAGGTAGATAGAACAAGGATTATCTTCGCAGCATGAGTGCTCAGCCAAGATCATTAAAAGACTTAAGAATTGTATTCATGGGTACCCCAGAATTTGCCGTTGCATCTTTGGATGCATTGGTAGGTGCTGGATGCCAAATTGTAGGAGTTATTACAGCTCCAGACAAACCAGCCGGAAGGGGCATGAAACTGATGCAGAGCGATGTTAAAAAATACGCTGTTGAAAAAGGCTTGCAGGTTCTGCAACCAGAGAAACTCAAAAATCCAGATTTTTTGGAGGAATTAAAAGGCCTTCGGGCCGATATTCAAGTGGTGGTGGCTTTTAGAATGTTACCCGAACTGGTCTGGAATATGCCCCCCATGGGTACCATTAATTTACACGGATCCTTATTGCCCCAATACCGTGGAGCAGCTCCTATTCATTGGGCGGTGATCAATGGTGAAGCCCAAACTGGGGTTACCACATTTAAATTACAACACGCAATAGATACCGGTGATATTCTTTTACAAGAAAGCTTTCCCATTGCACCAGATGACACTACAGGTGATGTTCATGACCGGATGAAATTGATTGGTGCAAAACTTTTGGTTAAAACTATTGAAGGTCTTGCTGCAGACAATATTCAAGAACAACCACAAGGCTTATTGGCTAATCCTGCTGACCTAAAACACGCCCCCAA
Organism: Chitinophaga pinensis; assembly: GCA_943372255.1. Lineage (GTDB taxonomy): Bacteria > Bacteroidota > Bacteroidia > Chitinophagales > Chitinophagaceae > Sediminibacterium > Sediminibacterium pinensis_M. The sequence continues at coordinate 20,540 of CALRXZ020000007.1, read as the reverse complement.
ACTCTTTACCGAAAACTGTCAAATCAATTGGAATAGACCAGTGCAAGAATTACATGATTTTATTAGAGGGCTCTCTCCTTTTCCAGGAGCATTGTCCAAATTAGACGGTAAAATCCTTAAAATCTATAGAAGTGCTCAAGAACACAAAGCGCATGGACTAACCCCTGGCACTTTGGTTACTGACGGAAAAACGGTTTTAAAGTTTGCAGCTACCGAAGGCTTTATTCATGTTTTAGACCTTCAACTAGAAGGCAAAAAACGCATGCTTGTTGCTGATTTTTTGAGAGGATACAGACCCGAACAGGACCAATTATAGGAAACTATTTTTACCCGCTATTGTACCAAGAGCTTTTTCAATTCAGCTTGGTCAACAACTCCTTGTTTGCGCCAAACTTCTTTCCCGTTTTTATAAATCACAAATACTGGAAGGGCTTCTACTTTTTGAGACTTCATCACTTCTATATCATTGCCACCATCTACTTTCACAAAGGAAAATTTCAACCTTGCGTCGGCCAATAATGCATTTAGAACGGGCTCCATTTTTTTGCAAGGAGGGCACCATTCTGCTCCAAAATCTACTAATACCAATGGATCTTTAGTAGTTGCAGTTGTATATGCATTCAAACTCATCTGTGGAATATTTACATTGGCATCAATAGCTTTTCCACTCATTTTCCAAGCAGTTAAACCACCCTGCATATTCAGGACTTCTTTGAAACCTAAACCCAATAAAAATTGGGCAGCATTACCACTTCTAACACCTGATGCACAATACACCAAAATGGGTTTTGATTTGTCTAAGTATTGGGTTCTGTCTTTGAATTGCTCTGGATTGTTCCAATCTGCTTGCAAGGAATTTTTTAAATGGCCAGACTGGTATTCTGCGGCAGTTCTAACATCCAATAATTGATAAGTACCAGATTGCATTTTACTTTCAAATTCTGCTACTGAAATGCTGGCTTTCTGGGCTTGAGAATTACAAGCAACAAGGCCAAAAAATAAGACTAGGCAAAAAAGCAATTTTTTCATGACCTTATTTTGAAAATTAATATTCCACATACGTGATACTGACTAAGAAACGCTGTTCATCCATTCCCAATGCCGAAGCAGCCGCATTGCTCAACCGAATCAATAGACCAGCAGCACCCTTGGTTTCTGGCAAGGGACCCAATACTTTGGCGCAAATACTTTTCTTATTGGGGGCTGTAACCCTTACAATGGTTCCTGGTATGATTTCATTGATCAACACATAAAACTTTCTGTCATTCCAACCATTGATAGTTTTGAAAATAGATGCGTCTCCTGTAAGGTATTGATAGGCTCTATCTTTAATGCGTTGGTTATAGGTATGAGCAAAATAGCCCTCGTCATTTGACCTTGGCCTATAACTAAAATCCCCTTCTGTTTGTACCAAGGTAGGCGCTACCAATGCCGGCTTTCTGTTAAACACTGGATTGTTTAAAGTTGCTCCTGGGTTCATGTTCTTTGAAGCACCATTACTCAAAGAGCCTTCTGTAGTTCCACCTGCTTGAGCTAAAACAGGCAAAGCAGCAGGTGGCTCTGGCAAAGGAATCTTGGTAGGTTTATATTCACCCTTCAAGACTTTTGGACCAAATTTAGCAGCATCAAACACATTGGGATTGGGTAGACTATCATAAGCAATGGACTGATATGCTGCCGTAACATTTAATGATTGGTTGTTATTAATAAATCCAACCACCAAAAACTTACCATCTGGCACAACTTCTTCCATAACCAAATTCCATCGCTTTAGGGTATCAATATTCAACTTATTATAGCGCTGACTAATCCTAGAAAGATTGTCTCCTGTTTTAACCTGATGAAAAACTGGCTGGTATTTTCCTACAATATTTCTTTGGATAAAATTCTCTCTGGAAAGAGGTATGCGAAGCTCCTCCCCTTTTCTCAGGTGTACATCCTGATTCATGGTATTGTACTTTGCCAATACGGCAAGTGGCACATTAAACTGTTCGGCAACTCCTTCTAAGGGCTGACTACCGGGAACTATATAGGATACGTAAAGGCTGGTACCTGTACCTCCCGCAATCAAGCGGCTTTGTGCCGCAACCGCGGAACAACTCAATAAGGCAATAATCCATCCTAAAAATTTCATAAGGTGCTAAGTTAGCCTATTGTAAAATTAATCTTTTAGTATACGCCATTCAGCGGGATAATAATTATTGATTCTATTGGGCAAAACTTTCACCCAACCCAGAGATAATCCACAATATTGCAGCAAATTCCAGCCATTTTGGCCTTTTAAGACCAATTCTTTGCGTTTTAAATACAATAATGCTTGTTCCAAATCTAAATCTAATGAGGGAAAACTGGTTTGGAGTAAGCCACTTAGGGCTAATTCATGTGCCGGCACTAAGTCTTTCCCTTTTAAACTGCCTATCTCTACCCCCGCTTTTTTGATATATAATTGGCTGGCCAAAATACCTATTTCTCCCAACCAAGGTTCTGGAATGGCCCTTATGGCACCTGATTGTTGAAAAAAGGCCAAGCCATCTTTTAAGGAAATTGTTGCATGTAATTGTTGCATCTCATTTTTGGACAAAGGGCTTATCTGATTGGGTTTTTGTTTTTTAAACCCTACTGCTTCCTGTTTTTGAAAAGCTGCTAAAAAAAAGCCCTCTCCCTTTAAACGATGAGGGTAAAAACGATATCCCTTTGCCCCAAATGCTGGAGAAATCGTTTCAATAATTCCCCATTCAGGAGCTAATGCTACACCTAGATTTTTCATTCCCATTTCTCCTACCAACCAATCTGCAATCGCTTCATTCTCTGCTTCTGAATAGGAACAGGTGCTATACAACAAAATACCATTCTCCTTTAAAGCGGGTAAGATATCGGCCAGGATCCTTTGTTGCCTTTGGGAACAGAGAACCACATTGTCTTCACTCCAATGGGTAATGGCATCTGGATCTTTTCTAAACAATCCACTTCCACTGCAAGGTGCATCAGCCAAGATCAGATCAAAATAACCGGGTAAAGCTTGAAAATGCGATGGATCATTATTGGTAACAACGGCAGCGGCTGCACCCCATTTACTCATATTTTCTACTAAAATAGCTGCTCGGTTCTTAATCACTTCATTGGATACCAACAAACCATCTTTAAAGTGACTGGCTAACAGTGTAGATTTTCCACCTGGTGCAGCACAAAGGTCCAAGACTTTTTTTCCTGCTTGGTCTGGCATCAATTGTTGTAATGCCTGCCAAACAAACATACTACTGGCTTCTTGAACATAGTAAGCTCCCGCGTGTAAAACTGGGTCAAATGTAAAAAAAGGTCTTTGCTTTAAATAGTACCCATGTTCACACCAAGGAACGGCAATATCTAGTTCAAGATTGGGAGAAATGATTGGTTTGGCAGGGTTTAACCTGATAGAAACAACTTGCTCCCCATTAGCATGAACTTGTTCAAAAGCATTGCTGTCAAAACCGGGAATCTGTTGTAATGATTGAATCAGGGCCTGGGGTACTTGCAAGGTTTTGTTTTTTCAAAGATACGATTAACCACAAAATGGCCTGTTTTAGAAATGTGAAAGCCTAGTAGAGAATGGTAAAATCTTGTTTTACCAATTGTTCTTTTCTAAAAAACACAACCCCTATAAAAAACAGGTCAATGGTCAAGCTGATGGTGTTATCTTTTTTAATTTCTTCCCAAGCGGCTTCCATTTCTTGGCTCCAATGTATGTCATCAAAAATCAGAATAGAATGTTCTCTCATTTTGGGCTTGAGCATGTTAAAATAATTGACCGTTGGCGCATAGCGATGGTTGCCATCTACAAATACAAAGTCTAAGCTTTCTATTGTTTCTAAAAGCGGTGCAAGTGTTTTATCAAAATCACCTCTCACCATTTGAATTTTATCAATCCCCAAGCTTTTGAAATTAGCTTCTGCCAAGTCTGCTATAGCAGGGGCTCCTTCCATACTCCATACTTTGGCTTCAGGATTGGCCAATGACAAATAAGCACTAGTAATCCCCAAAGAAGTGCCCAGCTCTAAAATGGATTTGGGTTGAAAAAAAGCCACCATTCTAAACAACAACTGTCCGTATTTTTTAGGTTTCAAGGAAGCAGCCGCAATGGCAGATATTTTCCTTGTACTTGTTGGATGTACCCTTGAACCTGCTCCAAAATCTTCTATTTGAATACTCCGTTGGTCTTTGCGCATTTGCGCCCTTATCTGTTCCACTTGATCATAGGCATAAAAGCTTCTTTGATCATTTAATAAATTCTTGATAAAAGCATAAACAAAAGGAGAATGCGCACCATGCCCCTTGCCATTAAGAGCCATAATCCTATACCGCAGGTATTTGAAAAATAATTGAATCGCTGAATACATTACACTTAGTGTTGGTCAGGAAATCTTTTGAGTAACCATAACAAACCATAGATTCCGGTTAATAAACTAATACAAAATAGAATATTAATCAAAAGGGCTAAAGGATCTGTATCAAAACTGACAAATCTTGGTAAACTGAGCAGGACTAACCAAAGGGGAATACCTGCCCAAATTTTTGAAGACAGTTTTTTATGCCATATGCAAAAAGGCCATAAAATAAAAATGCCCATTTGGAATATCTCTAACCAAGGTGGCATATAGGTACTGCTTGGTAAACCCATGGTTTTTGCCAATTGATACAATCCAATCAATTGCCTTACAAAAAAAATGCTGTGAAAAATCATTGCTAATAGCAAAACAAGCCTTAATCTATTCCAAGTTTTTTGGGCGCCCCAAAATGGCTTCCAACTAAGTATCAATAAGAAGGGAAATACATAAAAAAAAACGGTAGCAATAAAATAGTACATATGTTTTATCCTTTCTTTTTCCAAGTTTGAAATCGAAATGGATACAAGTGTTTTGCATCTGCCATTTGCGGATAGTCTTCTACCATGGTCCAATCGGCACCCAATTCAGGAAAAAAACTATCAGCTTCCATAACAGCTTCTACCCTTGTCAAATAAACTGTTTGAGCTTGGGCTAAAGATTGGGCGTAGATATCGGCACCGCCAATAATATAGACTTCCTTGTAAGCTGCTTTTTCTGCTATTGCATATGCTTCATCTAAACTATTAGCCACTTGAACACCTGTAGCTTGCCAATCTTTTTGCTTAGTTAGTACAATATTCAACCTTCCTGGCAAAGCTTTTCCCGATAAGGATTCAAAGGTTTTTCTTCCCATGATCACGGGCATGGCCCAGGTTCTATTTTTAAAAAAGCGCATGTCCTTGGGCAAATGCCAAAGTAATTGGTTATTCAAACCAATGGCATGGTTGCTAGAAGCGGCAACTACCAAACTAATATTCATGGTCAAGAAGTTTATCGCTTTTAAACAGCTACTGGCGCTTTAATGGGCGGATGATGTTGGTAATTTTCCAAGCTAAAATCTTCAAATTGGAATCCAAAAATGTCTTTTACGGCTGGATTGATTTTCATAGTGGGTAGTGGAAAAGGCTCCCTTGACAACTGGGTTTGAGCTTGTTCCAGATGGTTATTATAAAGGTGTACGTCTCCAAAACTATGTACAAAATCACCATATTCAAGATCACAAACCTGTGCAATCATCATGGTGAGCAAGGCATAGGAAGCAATATTAAAAGGTACTCCTAAAAACACATCCGCACTGCGTTGATACAACTGACAACTCAATTTGCCTTCTGCTACATAAAATTGAAACAAACTATGGCAGGGCATCAGCGCCATTTTGGGCAATTCTGCTACATTCCAAGCGCTGACAATCATTCGCCTACTGTCAGGTGTTTTTTTAATTTGCTGTATAAGTTCTGAAATTTGGTCAATAGTGGTTCCATCGGCACCCTGCCAGCTACGCCATTGTTTTCCATATACGGGCCCCAAGTCTCCATTTTCATCAGCCCATTCATCCCAAATACTCACTTTATTTTCTTTCAAATAAGCAATATTGGTGTCTCCTTTTAAAAACCACAATAATTCGTACACAATACTTTTTAAATGAAGTTTCTTAGTAGTAACCATGGGAAAGCCTTTTTGAAGGTCAAATCGCATTTGGTATCCAAAACAACTTCTGGTTCCGGTACCCGTTCTATCGGTTTTTACCGCACCATTGTCCAAAATATATTGTAATAGCTGGTGGTATTGCTGCATGTGCGCAAGGTACGGAAAGAAGCTGCCATGCTGAGTGCTGCAATTGAATTGGGGATTTTCTGTTAATATAAGACAGATAAAGGCCTTATCTTGATTGTCAAATGCTTGAAAAGAATTTGGAAACCGTTAACTTTACTAGCCTTTGATAGTGCATTTGTCCATTATGGCATTTGTGTTGTTTAAGGCCTAAATACCAATTATGAAGATACTTATTGCTGATGACCACACTATTGTAAGGGAGGGGTTAAAAAGAATCCTGATAGAAGCATTCCCTTTCTGTGAAATTCATGATGTGTCAGACTCAGCTGACCTGCTTAAAAAAGCATTGCATGAATCTTGGGATATTATTATCTCAGATATTACCATGCCTGGGCAATCGGGTATTGAAGTACTAAAACAAATTAAAGAATACGCACCTACAATTCCAGTTTTAATGCTCAGCATGCATGCTCCTGAACAATATGCAGTTAGAGCAATTAAAGCAGGTGCTTCTGGATATTTAACCAAGGAAAGTGCCCCATTTGAATTGGTTAATGCAGTAGAAAAGATATTAGGCGGCAGAAAATATATTACCCCACAAGTGGCCGAGGTATTGGCAGAATCTATTGAACAAAATTTTGATAAAGCCCCACATGAAATTTTATCAGATAGGGAATTTGAGGTCCTAAAGTTAATTGCAGAGGGGCAGTCCATTAGTAAAATAGGAGAAACACTTTCATTAAGTGTCAATACCATCAGTACCTATAGAACCCGCATCATGGAAAAACTTAATATTCACAATAATGCAGACTTGGTTAAGTATGCCATGAAGCATAGTCTTATCTAGAAATCGGCTGTTTGTAGTAATAAAACAAGCAGCAGCTAGTAAAATACAAGAGCATTTGTGCCCGCAGTCCCTACAAGGCTGCGGGCATTTTGTTAGGGGTTTATCATAGGTTCTGCTATTTCTCTCCCAGCATTGCCAAAGCAGCTTTGTAATGCAAAAACAAAGCAATGAACCTGATCAAAAATGTAAGAATAGCAATCCCCACAGCCGCTATTTTATTCTGCCTTTTCCATAATCAAGTTAACGCTGCAGCATTTATAGGCTATGAAAACGCTCCAATAGGAATCACTTTAAATGGAGCTGAATTTGGTAACCAAAGCCTTCCAGGTATCTACAAAAAAGACTATATCTATCCCAATGAACAAGAAGTTCGCTATTTCGCTGGAAAAGGTGTTCAATTGATTCAATTGCCAGTTAGATGGGAAAGAGTTCAACAAAAAATTGGTGGTGGACTAGATGCTAACCAAATGGCCTTGATTAACAACTTTATTAATACTTGCAAAAACTACCGTGTAGATGTAATCATTAGCATCCAAAACTATGGTAGATACAAAATCAATGGTGTTGAATATGTATTAGGAAGCAAACAGGTTCCTTATAGCCAATTCCGTGAATTCTGGAAAAGCTTTGCAGCTGCCTTAAAACAACACGAAAATATCTATGGCTTAAATATCATGGCTGAACCTTATAATATGGGTGAAGGAGTTTGGGAAAACGCAGCTCAAGAAGCCATCTATGGAATAAGAGAATCCAATCAAGTTCATACCATCATTATAGACGGAAACAACTACGCCTGCGCTCAAAAATGGGTTCAATACAGCGACGAACTTAAATATCTTGAAGATCCAAACAACAACCTACTTTATGATGCACACTGCTATTTTGACAATGATTGCAGCGGAACTTATGCTAATGGATATAGCAGCGATATTACTGCTCAAATTGGTGTTGAAAAAGTAACTCCCTTTATCAACTGGCTTAAAGCCAACAACAAAAGAGGTTATGTTGGTGAGTTTGGCGTTCCAAAAAATGACACACGCTGGATCCCCGTATTGGAAAACTTTCTTAGCTATATCCAAAAAAATAATATAGGGGGTTGCTATTGGGGTGCTGGTCCATGGTGGAAAGGCTATAGCCTTAGCATTGAACCTTTACAAGGTGTAGATCAACCCCAAATGCTGGTATTAAACAAGTATCTAAATGAAAAAAGCAACTGGGCTAGCAACAACATGAAACATATAAAGACCAATATGGCTGTGATTGGAAGTGAAAAATAAGTTAGCTGTAAAACGATGGCGTTTGCATTTTTTATACAAAGCCAAAGAATTACAGGATTTTAAAAAGACCATAGCTCAGTTAACCTAGGAATTGCCAGTTTAACGGATTCAAAATAATGTAGTAGACTAACTACAAGTTGACCTTAATCTGCTATTACAGTATCGGATTGCTACTACCAGTTCCCAGATAGCAAGTATGGAACTTGTGCTAGATATAAAGGAAGAAACATGAAATACCCCTATCCACAAGACGAAACCCTTTCTGTGTTGATTCAGTCCAATTTTTGTTTTGTACTCAGTACAGACTTAGAAGGACGCATTAGCTACTTCAACCAGAAAACAATTGATCAGCATCCAGAATGGGAAAGCAAATTGCCCAACATGCTTTTTACTGACCTCTTAAGTGTAGAAGATAAACATCGCTTTAGCAGGGCTGTCAAAAAAAGCTTGACAGATATTAGCTTACCCGTAACTCAGACATTGCATAGTTTTCTTGAGCCACAGCAAGCTAGTTTACCAGTACAATTTAGTATTTCTGTGATCAAGGATGATATGTATGATCCAATTGGAATATTACTAATTGGGCAAGAGATAAATATAAAAACAGAAAAAGACACAGTTACGCAACATCCCTTACAAGGTAGTAATCAACAATACGCCAGTATTGCTAATCAACTTCCTATCATGGTTTGGGTATTAGACGCTGATATGCAATGTGTATTTGCAAATGAGTCTGTTACCAAACATTTTCAAGTAAACCAACAATCTGAATTGGGTCGGGGATTCATGAAAAGATTACCCAAAAATGAATTGAGTGGCGAACTGGGGTCATTCTTAAATAATCTTTCTTTAAAACAAACATTCTCTTTGGAAGTAGCCATCAATAATTCAGATGCAGACAAATGGATTCACTTATACCTTTCTCCTCAATTTAATTTGGATTGCCAATTCTCAGGATATCTAATGTATGGTACAGATATTAGTCATGTACATCAAGCAGCAAATGCCCTTAAACAGCAAAATGATTTTATAAAGGTCTTGAATAAAGAATTTGTCCGCTTTAAGAAAATAGCGTCTTGCACAAACCAAAGTATTATACTGACAAATACCATCAATCAAATTACTTGGATCAATAATGCTTTCACAGACCTGATGGGTTATGAATTAGCAGAAATTGCTGGTCAACAAGACTTCCAAATATTTAGCGGGATTGATACTGCTCTTGAAGATATTGATGAAATCAAGTCTAGTATCTGTAAAATCATTTCTATTAAAAAAGAGATGGTCTTATACAATAAGAGTAGTCAAAAACTTTGGATTGAATTTATAAAGGAGCCCATTTTTGATGAACAACAAGTCTTTACCGGTTTTTTGATTATTCTCAATGATGTTAGTGTAAGAAAAGTATCGGAAACAGAAGCTGCCAAACAGTTGGTATCACTCAAAAAAATGTCCTTTATAGCTTCACATGAAATTAGACATGAGTTTTCTAAAATCATGCAAGTAACTCAAACAATTAAGTTGCAAAAACCAGATATTCAAGTCTACCAGCAACTATTGGCAGAGATTGAAAAGTCTACTGACAAAATGAATGCAGCCATTTACGAGTTGAATAACCAAATCAATTTTGCAACTTCCAATAGCATTTCTTTAGACGCATACTTACATCAGGAAATTGAAGAAATTATATTGATAGATGATGATGCTCTTGTTAATGAAATGAATAAAGTAGTTATCAAATCAGTATTCCCTGACATGCCAGTTAAAGTGTTTAATGAAGTAGACTATGCCATTTCTCATATTAATGCCCATCCTTTAACTAGAAGAAAAATTATTGTTGACTTGAATTTCCCCCACAAATCTGGATGGTATTTTCTGGATGAATACCAAAAATTAGATCAGCCTTGGTCTGTAGTAGTACTTACTTCTAGCCTTCAACAGGAAGACATTGAGCGTTCAAAAGGCTATAGATTTATTACCCATTTCATGACCAAACCTTTGAATACTACACAACTAAAAGGGCTTAGAATATTGGCTTCTAAAAAGCTTCGTGTTGCTTGACGATAGATGCATTATACCTTGAAAACAGCACATGAAAAGGGCCCCGATTATTCGGGGCCCGATTTTTTTAAATTGCTTATCAAAGATTATGCTTTTCTTCTTTCTAATTCTTTCTTAATTAAAGCCAGTTCTCTTCCTGTTTGACCACTCACACTGCTATTTTCTTGAGCCCTGCGCATCAAATAAGGAATTACATCCCGAATAGGACCAAAGGGCAGGTATTTGCTTACGCTTAAACCTGCTTTGGCAAGATTAAATGTAATATTATCACTCATACCATATAACTGAGAAAAATGCAAATGTGGATGCTGCAATGACAAGCCTTTTTCCTCCATTAATCTGGCAGCTAATAAATTGCTTTCATCATTATGCGAAGCAACTATACAAGCTACCTTTTCAATATGTTCTACGCAAAAACGAATGCTTTCGTTATAATCCCTATCTGTATCTTCTTTGTTGGCTTGAATAGGAGAAGTATATCCTAATTGTTGTGCCCTTTCACGCTCTTTCTCCATATAAGCACCTCTTACCAATTTTATGCCCAAGATAAACCCTTGTTGCACTGCAATTTGATGAGAGATTTTTAAAAAATGTAGACGGTCATGTCTATATAATTGAATGGTATTATAAACAACAGCTTTTTCCTTGTTGAAAATTTCCATCATTTCCATGGTAAGTCTATCAACCGGATCTTGAATCCAACTTTCTTCTGCATCAATTAATACACCAATATTTTTTTCCGCAGCTGCTTCGCAAATAATATACATTCGCTCTCTTACCCTATCCCATTCTGCAATTTCTGCTTCATGGTCATGAATTCCGCTTCTGAGCCTTGGAGCTTCATTCAATGTTTGTAAAAGACCGTGTCTAGCAAGACCTGTAACCTTAATACTGATATAAGGTATATTTGATTGAGTGGCCGCATAATTTATTACCCGAATAAACTCGTCTGTTGCTAAGTCAAAATTTTCTTCTCCTTCTTTTCCTTCCACTCCATAATCCAGAATTACTTTCACGTCATATTTACCTAAAACAGCACCAACACTGGCAGTCTCTTCTAAAGTCTCTCCTCCTACAAATTGTTTGAAAATGGTCTTTCTAATAAGACCATGAATAGGCAATCCTGTTTTCATTAAAAACGGAGTTAACCTTGTTCCCAATTGCACAAACAATGGGAAGCCCATAGTACTAAAAAGGAATTTAGCTCCTTTTAAATCTTTATTTGCCTTGTAGGCGAATGCATTCTCGGTATTTTCAAAGGAAATATTCATTGCTAACGGGCGTTCGTTACGCGAATATCGGAACAGAACGCCTAAGAAAAAAAAGGAATTTTAGAATCTGAGAATAACTAACAAAATTTTTTAAATAGCCTGGTGATTAAAGGGCTGTAAGACCATTTCACTTACCACCCCAGAACGAGGTTGTTGACATAAAAACCAAACCGCTTTTGCTGCTTCATCAGCCATGACCATTTTGTCTCTTTGAACCCGAAGGTCTATCTGATCCCAGAAGGCAGAATCCACTCCTCCTAAAAACAAATTAGTAATCCTGATTTCGGTTCTTTTTAACTCTTCCCTGATACTTTGCATCATACCTACCAAACCATATTTACTTGCACTGTAAGCCGCTGCACCTGCCATGGGCACTTTTCCTAAAACTCCTGGAATATTAATGATTAGCCCTTTTTTCTGTTCTTTCATACCTGGTAAAATGGCCTGCATCAAGTGGAATACACCAATCAAGTTCACTTGTAAGGACTGCATAAAATCTGTCTCTGATAGCATTTCAAGGGGCTTGATTATGCCAATTCCTGCAGCATTGACCAAAATATCTACCACAGGAATAACTTGTTTTAAGCTAGTCATTGCGGCTTGAATGGAGGCTGTATTGCTCAAGTCCATCTGAAAACAGCGTTCTTGGGAAATGCCCATGGAGGCTGCTAATGTATTTAATTTGGCATGATCTCTACCTGTCATAGCTACTTGAGCCCCAGAGCTTATCAATAGCTTTACAATAGCAGCTCCAATAGTTCCGGTGGCTCCCACTACTAATACCTGTTTGCCCTTGAGTGTTTCCATGATTTTTGTTTTAAAAAACACCAGATGTTGTTTTTTGTTCTGTTTACTGTTATTTATTTGCGTTTTAATCAGACCTTCGTTACATGAGGATTACGCATACAGAGATTTACAAATACAGCATACCCATGTTGCCTTTTACCATCGCCACAGGCACTATGCACTATGCACAAAACCTATTGGTGCGCATACATACAGATGCTGGAATCATTGGTATTGGTGAATGTTCTGCTTTCCCCATGATTGCAGCAGAAACGCAAGCTACCTGTTATGAAATGGCCAAGGATTTTGCTCAAATCTGGAAGGGAAAAGACCCCTTGAATATTGAGCAAAGAATGGAGGAACTGGACCTTTTTACTGCAGGAAATTATACAGCCAAAAGTGCTTTTGACTTGGCATTATATGATATTGCTGCAAAAAATGCAGGTTTGCCACTTTACCAATTTTTAGGGGGGAGGATAAAAACTATTGAAAGTGATTTGACCATTGGAATTGGTACTGCTGAACAAATGGCAACAACGGCAAAGGAATTTGTAGCTAAGGGAGTAAAGATGATTAAGGTAAAATTGGGCAAAAAACCAATAGAAGATATTGAAAGGATTAAAAGCATTAGGGATGCCATTGGTTCAAATACCATTTTAAGGATTGATGCAAATCAGGGCTGGTCTTTTGACGATGCCGTTATTGCATTAAAAGGACTTGGCGGTTTTGGAATTCAATTTTGTGAGCAACCCATGCGTAAATGGAATGATGAGCGATTACCAGAACTAATGGCCCTCTCACCTATTCCCATTATGGCAGACGAAAGTGTTTTTACCCATCATGACGCGGAAAGGTTAATCAGAAACAAAGCCTGTGCTTATATTAATATCAAATTTGCCAAAAGTGGCGGCATTTTGGAAGCCATTAAGATAAACCAAGTAGCTGAAGATAATGGCATTGTATGCATGTTGGGGGGCATGTTAGAATCAAGGGTGGCACTCACCGCCAAAGTACATTTTGCAATGGCATTTGACAATATTCGCTTTTATGATTTGGATACCTGTTTGCTGGGGCATCAAAAAGACCCCGTGATTGGGGGTGTAAAATACCAAGGAATGGAACTATTATTAGATGATAGTCCGGGAATAGGAGCAGATGTGGACCCCGAGTATTTGAAAAACCTAGAGCAAACCTGCATCTAACCCTATCTTTGCAAAAAATATAGATCCAAATTATGGAAGGCAAAAAAGCAACAGAGAGTTTTACCATTATGAATGAACTGGTTCTACCAAATGACACCAATACATTTGGCAACCTAATGGGAGGACGATTGATGTACTGGATGGATATTGCGGCAGGAATAGCTGCAGGTAAGCATTGCAATACTCCTAGTATGACTGCATCAGTTGATAATATCAGTTTCAAAAACCCAATCAAACTAGGGAATGTTGTGCATATTGAGGCCCAGGTTTGTAGGGCTTTTAACACCTCTATGGAAATTCATTTGCGCGTTTGGGGAGAAGACTTGCTGCATCAATATAAGTATGAGAGCAATGAAGCTTTTTTCACTTTTGTTGCTTTAGATCCAAATGGGAAACCCAGACTAGTACCTCCGGTGATTCCAGAAACGGAAGAAGAGATTAAACTATATGAAGGCTCATTGAGAAGAAGACAATTAAGGTTGATTCTATCTGGGAAAATGAAACCAGATGATGCCAATGAGTTAAGGGCATTCTTTATGAAATAAGTTATTTGTCTAAGATATTCATCAAGTGGTGCTTGCTTTTGAGCATATACTCTTTGCTTTGCTCTATTCCATGCATCACTTGATCTAAAATTTCCTCCACCGGTTTACTATAGTCAATAACCAACGGCTCTTTAAATCGGATAGACAGTTGTGCCCCTTTCTTTTTAAAAGATAAGCCGGTTTTAGAGAAAGCCCTCCAGAATCCATTGATGACCACTGGAACAACAATGGGGTGATTATTTTTGATAATATACGCCGTACCCTTTCTTCCTGGTGCAAAAGGTTTGGTGGTTCCTTGAGGAAAGGTAATTACCCAGCTTTTGTTTAGTGCTTCATCAATTTTTTGGGTATCTGACTCGTCACGATTTCTGGCAACGTCTTTGCCATCTGAGCGCCAAGTTCTTTTAATGGTCAATGCGCCAGCCATTTTAAAAAGACGACTAATCAAACTACCATTCATGGTTTCTTCGGCAGCCACAAAATATACATTGGTAAAGGGATTCAATAAATAGTACGGTAGTCCCAGACGATTCTCTTTACGCCACTTTACGGCACAAAAGATGTGTAAAAAAGTAATTACATCTGCAAAATAGGTTTGGTGATTACTGACAAATAATACATTGTTCTTAGGTAATCCCTTTAAATGTTCGGTTCCCTCTATGCGTATATTGTTGACCATTGCCAATCCTGGATAGGAAGCAGCACCAACCAAGGCGTATACACAGGAACGCACCAATTTAATATTCCTCATTCGCTCAGTCAATCGCATAGAAAGCTTGTTTGCACGGCTGCAAAATAGGGAATGTCAGGAAATTGTAAGCTAGAAGTATAAAAATAAATCCATTGTATGCTGCTTACCAATATTTTTGTGGCAGAAATTCAATACATGGAACTCAATACAGTGATATTTGACATTGATGGTTTGCTCATTGATAGTGAACCATTGTGGAACGATGCAGCAGAAGAGGTTTTTAAAGCTTATGGCGTAAACCTTACTGAAGAACAATATAAAAGTACAACTGGATTAAGAACCAAAGAATTTGTACACTGGTGGTTTGGTCATTATCAAATTGGGGAAGCTGAACACATAATTGCTGAAAAGAAAATTGTCCGTTCAGTCTTAGAAAAAATAGAAAATCAAGCGGCAATTATGCCTGGGCTTGGTTATATTTTTGACTTCTTTCATAGGAAACAGTTCAAAATTGGATTGGCCACATCTTCTCCTCAAGAATTAATTGATCTAGTCATTCAAATGACTGGAATTGGGGATTATTTAAATGCAACAGCATCTGCTGATGAGCTTCCATTTGGGAAACCACATCCTCAGGTCTATTTGAATTGCGCCGCAGAAATGAATGCAACACCTACTAGCTGTATTTGTTTTGAAGACAGTTTTAATGGCATGATTGCAGCAAAAGCTGCCAGAATGAAATGCGTTGTTGTGCCCCATTATTCCCAGTTAAAAGACGAGAAATGGGGGGCTGCTGACCTAAAACTTTCATCGCTTCAAAATTTTGGGGAATTGCATTTTAACCTAGTTCAATATTAGAATGAAACTTAGTTAGCATTTCAATTGCTGATATGGCACAAAAAAAAGTCCCGAACAATGTTCGGGACTTTTTAATATAGTAACCAATTAGTTTTTACTCTTCAAATTGGGGAATGGAGCAGGTACAGTATTAGGACCTTCTTCTATAGTTCCTTGCAAATCAACAGTATTCACATCGCCATCTTGGCCATAAGACCAGATAAAACGACTTTCGGCAACACCTTGTTTTTCAACTAAGTATTTGATAACAGCATTGACCCTATCCCAACTTAGTTGCTGGGCTGATTTGCTAGATGCACCATATCCAATCACTTTTACTTTGCAATTAGGATTGGCGTTGATTTTTGCAGCAGCGGCAGCTAAACCCATTTCGTTTTCCTTACTCAATTTGGCCTTGCCTTTGAATTGAACACTTGGTAAACCACCAATATTGCATTCTGGAACCTCAACAGGTTTCATATTAGATACCATATCCCTGATTTCCTTGCAGCAAGCAGGTTCTGGGCAATTCCCAATTCCATCTGCATTTACAGGAAAACATTTTTGCGGTGTCAAGAGTTCTTTGTCCTTAAAATCAGGAACACCATCCCCATCTGTATCTTTAGAAACACCGTGACTGTCTACAGGAGCGCCTGCAGGAGTATTAGGTTCCAAATCAAATTGATCGGTTACACCATCTTTGTCTGCATCAGGCAAAACAATTTTGGGCAACTTCATGTGGGTAGGTTTATTCAATTCAGAATAAACATAATTGTTAGGGTTGATCCAGTATAAAGGTTCAACACGCTTTCTGCTTTGTGCTGATACTTGTAAGGCAAAAATTGCCATTACTAGTACAGACATTATTTTGATAATTCTTTTCATGTTTATCGGTTTTAATCTGTGGGGCTTATAAATTGATATTGATATGGGCACTCAAATAGCTCATGAGACCTCTCTGTGTAGACAGACCTGACCCATCAACATATCTGTCTAGAGTAGTAAATTTCTGCTCAACACCTATATTGTATTTGGTATTGATTTTATAAGAAAATCCACCACCAAAATTTAAACCATGTCTAACAATTCTGTCTGCCATTGAAAAAAGAGAACCCCTCTTTCCATCCGGGTTATAACCAGGAGCATCATATTTGCCATCTTGTAATGCTTGAACAGCAGATACAATATCCTTTGTTGGAACATTAAAATTCACAGCAGAATAATCATACAAGTTGCCATTAGCGGCTCTTGAATCAATTTGAGTTTCAGAAGCTACCATAGAATACCCCATTAAAACGTATAGGTTCCATTTGGGATTGCCACGATAATAACTCTGAGGATTGATGGAATAAATGAAATCAAAAGACCCGGTTCCAATGCTTGCGCGATAGTTTGGCACATAAGTAGCATAGCTAGCATAATTTCCAAAGCCAGGACCAGCAATGGGTTTAATACCCTGTCCATAATTTACAGACAAAGTAGTACCTATTCGGAATGACCAGTTATGGTCAATGGCTTTTCTAATAGTAAACCCACCACCATATCCACCTCTCTGGCGAACAGCTGTATTCATCAAAAAGGAATAACCACCATGAAAACCCAATTCCCATTGACTACGCGGTTTGGGAGGGTAAGGAAACTGGTTGTTTAAAAACTCATTGTATTGAGGTAAAGACTTTGTAGGAACCTTGGAACTATCTTTCCAGTCCCATCCCCAGTTAGATTGTGCCTCACCGCTTGTCTGTAAAAAGACAATCAGGGCTGCTAATAGTAAGTACTTTTTGCTTGCCATAATGGATATTTGTATTTTATAAGAATATGTGGAAAACGATTAGTCAAAATTATACTTCATGCCTGATAAAGCCAAGTTTTGTCCCCTCAAAAGCGTTAAAGACAACTTAAAGACAATTTGAGAGACAAAATTCGTTAAGCTAACGTTGCATCAGATGATATTATTGTTTGGAACAAACTTATATTGCAGCCAATTATAGGATTAGACAGTATATGAAGCTAGCACAACAGGTAATATCGGCCGAATTAACGCAGTTTGAATCCCGTTTTAGGGATGCGGTAAAGAGCAGGGTGGCATTATTGGACAGAATCATGCAATATATTGTCAAGAGAAAAGGTAAACAAATGCGTCCCATGTTTGTGCTGTTAAGTGCCAAACTAGGTGGAGAAATCAATGATAGTTCTTATAGAGCAGCTTCTTTGGTAGAATTAATTCATACTGCATCCTTGGTACACGATGATGTGATTGATGATAGCAATATGCGCCGGGGTTTCTTTTCCATCAATGCCCTTTGGAAAAACAAGATTGCAGTAATGGTGGGTGACTATCTCCTAATGAAAGCACTCTTACTGGCTTTGAACAATAGAGAATATATAGTTCTGGATGCATTAGCAGAAGCAGTAAAAGTAATGGCGGAAGGGGAACTATTACAATTTGAAAAATCCAGAAAGCTCAATTTAAGAGAAGACATTTATTACGATATCATCAAGGGCAAAACGGCTTCCCTACTCTCTTCTTCTTGCGAAGCTGGTGCGTCTACCACTTTTACAGACCCAGAAAAAGTTCAAAAGCTGAAAGTGTTTGGAGAAAAAGTGGGTATGGCATTCCAAATTAAGGACGATCTTTTTGACTATGGTAGTCAGGACGTTGGAAAACCAACTGGAAACGATATTAAAGAGAAGAAATTGACCCTGCCATTGATTTATACATTGAACAATTGCAATGCAGACTTAAAAAAGCAATTGATTTATATTATCAAAAATCAGAACACTCAAAAAGACAAAGTGAAATTTGTCATTGATGCGGTGGTAACGGCTGGTGGCATCAAGTATGCTGAACAAAAAATGGAAGCCTATAGGGATGAGGCTTTGTCTATACTACATGAATTTCCAGAAAGTCAAGTTAGAAATGCATTAGAAGAATTGGTGCGCTACACTACTGATAGAAAATACTAATGCAGAAACGATGGAACATATTAGCTTCCAACAAAGAAAAAGTGGAAGCATTACAAAGCTCCCTAAAAATTAATAAAACTATTTGCCGCGTCTTGGTGCAAAGGGGTTTAGAAAACTTTGAAGCTTCTAGACATTTTTTTAGACCCCAACTTTCAGACCTTTATAGTCCTTGGCTTATGAAAGACATGGACAAAGCTGTAGAAAGAATACAACTGGCTTTTGACCGCTCGGAAAAAATCTTGGTATTTGGTGACTATGATGTAGATGGAACTACGTCTGTAGCTTGTATGTATCAATTTTTGCTAGGCATCTATGAGCAGGTTGACTATTATATTCCACACCGATATAAAGAGGGATATGGTGTAAGCAAAGCAGGTATTGATTTTGCACATGAACAAGGAATGACCTTAATTATTTCATTGGATTGCGGAATCAAATCAGTAGACCTCATTGCATATGCAAAGACCCTAGGAATTGATTTTATTGTCTGCGATCACCATTTGCCAGACAATGAATTACCTGCTGCTGTTGCTATTTTAAATGCCAAACAACCCAACTGCCACTACCCATATAAAGAATTATGTGGCTGTGGGGTTGGATTTAAATTAGCCAGTGCTTTAGCAGAAAGATTGGGCTTGCCCAATTCTAGCTATTTACAGTACCTAGACTTAGTGGCTACGGCCATTGCAGCAGATATAGTTCCCATGACAGGTGAAAACAGGGTACTCACTTATTATGGTCTTCAAAAAATCAATGATAATCCCTGCCCTGGCATCAAAGCTTTGAAAGAATTAGCCGGTGTAAAAACCAAGATGCTCATCACCAATGTAGTCTTCATGATTGCCCCAAGGGTGAATGCAGCAGGGAGAATGGATGACGCAAAAAAAGCGGTCCAAGTATTTATTGAACAAGACCCTATAAAGGCAAAAGAACTAGCATCCTTACTTCATCATGATAATACGGATAGAAAGGAAATGGATGCTAGCATTACCAAAGAGGCTTTGGAACTCATTGCAGATGATGTTCATTTTGCCAAAAAGAAAACCACAGTTGTCTACCAAGAACACTGGCACAAAGGAGTAGTAGGCATTGTTGCAAGCAGATTAATTGAAAAACACTATAGACCCACTATTGTACTTACAAGAAATGGAGAATATGCTGGAGGTAGTGCCAGAAGTGTAACTGGTTTTAATTTATATGAAGCCATTCATGCTTGCAAAGAATGGTTAATTGGGTATGGAGGTCATTTTGCCGCTGCCGGTATGACCCTATTACCAGAAAATGTACCGGCTTTTGCAAAAGCTTTTGAAGAAGAAGTATCAAGAACCATTCCAGATGCATTATTGGTGCCAGAGATTATTATTGATGCACCCATAGAATTCTCTGAAATTACACCCAGCTTCTACCAAATTTTACAACAGATGGAGCCCTATGGGCCGGAAAATATGCGACCTGTTTTTGTAGCTAGAAATGTACAAGAAAGTGGATTTTCAAAAATTGTAAAAGAAGCACATGTAAAATTTGTGTTGAAACAAAAAAATGTCAACTTCTCTGGAATTGGTTTTAATATGGCGGATAAATTCCATTTACTTCAAATGCAAGAGCCCCTTGATATTGTGTTTTGTATAGAAGAAAATGAATGGAATAATACAACCAGCCTACAACTAAGGGTCATTGATTTTGAACTAAGTAAAAGCCTTACCAGTTGATAGCATTTCAACTAGCTAAGCTCATTGGACAATAAAAAAAATGGTTGCCTTTTTCAAAGCAACCATTTTTTTATTACAGAACTAATTGATCTGATATTTTATTTTCCAGTCTCCATCAACTCAACACTGCGATTGATAAAATTGGTTAACTCAGCACCTTTTAGTAATCCCTGACTCAATAAAGCCAGATCAGCTAAAGAGCGAACTTGTTTT
>CALRXZ020000006.1:0-59072 GCA_943372255.1 Chitinophaga pinensis | reverse complement strand
CAGCCTTTTGACTGATTCAAACAGGAATTATTGCTTATCTCCTTCGCCTTCCTGCAATTTTGCCTTGATTTCGGCAAGTGCACTCAGGTCTCCCAAAGTTGTTTTTCAACCTTGGCTTGGATGTTTTTAACAGCTTTCTTAGTGCTCTCAGATTCAGCTTTTGCTTCTTTTTTAGCAGTTTCTTTCACTTCAGCTACTTGTTGTTCCCAGATACGAGCGTGGCTCAATACAATACGCTTTTCGTTACGATCAAATTCAATCACAACAAACTGTGTAGTTTCGTCAGCTTTCACTGTAGAACCATCTTCCTTGTTCAGGTGACGGTTAGGAGTGAATCCTTCTAAACCATACTGTAATTGTACTAAAGCACCTTTGTCATCTTTGCGGGTAACAGTTCCTTCATGAACAGTACCTACTGCAAATGTATCTTCTAGTGCATTCCAAGGATCTTCTTCCAATTGCTTGTGTCCAAGTTGCAATTTGCGATTTTCCTTATCAATGCTCAAGATGATGATATCAATGTGCTCACCAACTTTGGTGTAGTCAGTTGGGTGATTGAAACGCTTCAACCAGCTTAAGTCGCTGATGTGGATCATACCACCAATACCTGGCTCCAATTCAACAAATACGCCATAAGGAGTGATGTTTTTCACCAAACCTTTGTGCTTGCTGTTTTCAGGGAATTTGGTTTCAATAGTGCTCCAAGGATCTTGGCTCATTTGCTTGATGCTCAAGCTCATTTTCCTTGCGTCTTTGTCAAGGGTAACCACTTTTGCTTCGTACTCATCTCCTAATTTGAAGAATTCCTTAGCATTGATTGGGGTATTAGCCCAAGTGATTTCAGATACGTGAACCAGACCTTCAACACCAGGCTGAATTTCTAAGAATGCACCGTAATCTTCAATATTTACCACTTTACCTTTTACAACTGAACCTTCAGACAAACCTTCAGGCAACACGTCCCAAGGATGTGGAGTCAATTGTTTCAGACCAAGACTGATACGTTTTTTGTCGTCGTCGAAGTCCAATACAACCACTTGTAATTTCTGGTCCATCTTCACCACTTCGCTTGGGTGAGAGATACGTCCCCATGAAATATCGGTGATGTACAACAAACCGTCTAAGCCACCAAGATCCATGAAAGCACCAAAGTCTGTGATGTTTTTCACCACACCTTCTAATACTTGTCCTTTTTCTAGTTTGCTCATGATTTCGGCACGTTGTGCTTCAATATCACTTTCAATCAGCGCTTTGTGAGATACTACGGCATTCTTAATGGCTTCGTTAATCTTAACCACTTTGAACTCCATAGTTTTTCCTACAAACTGATCATAATCAGTAACAGGTTTAACGTCAATCTGAGAACCTGGCAAGAAAGTTTCCATACCAAATACGTCTACAATCAAACCACCCTTGGTTTTGCTAGTAACAGTACCAGTGATAACTTCACCAGTCTTGTGTACTTCAACAATTCTTTCCCAAGCACGGAAGATGCGAGCAGATTTACGGCTCAGGTGCAGATTACCGCCCCTGTCTTCTTTTTCAACTACCATCACTTCCACTTCGTCACCAATTTTCAAACCTGGTACGTCACGGAATTCGTTTAGTGAAACCAAACCATCGCTTTTAAAGCCAATGTTGATTACCACGTCAGTTTTGGTAAGAGCTACAACTCCACCTCTTACAATCTCGCCATCGGCAATTTGTACAAAGGTTTCATCGTAAACTTTGTCATACTTCAAACGTTCAGTTTCGGCATAAGAACTTACGTTACGTTTGTCGATACTCCAGTCAAAGTCATCGTGTGCTGTTTCAACAGCAACGGGTGCTTCCACAACCGCAGTGGGTGCTTCAGCCACAGGTGCATTTGTTGTTGCAGTAGGAACTTCAACAGCTTCTGAAGCTGCGGCGTTCTCCTGTGCATCTGCATTTAATTGTTTCAAGAAAAATTGCATAAAATAACCCCGATGGTTTAAAATTCGGGGCTGCGAAGGTAAGCAAAAGACGGGATTTACAAAGGAATTTAGCCCTAAAATTGGGGGTCTCAGGGCTAAAAAAGCTGTTTTTTGGAGAAAATCCGGGTCTATGGCTTGGGCAACAGGTGTTTTTGCACTTTTCCTAGGGCCGTTCTGGGTAATTGGTCAATAGCCAAAAACTTTCTGGGAACTTTAAAAGAAGCAAAGGTTTTTTGACAGGCCGCTTCAATGGTTGTTAAATCTGCAGTAGGTTCTAGCACCAAATAAGCAACCGGCATTTCTCCTCGGGTTTCGTGAGGAACCCCAACAACAGAAGCTTCTTTAACCCCAGGTTGTTCCAATAAAAACTCCTCAATTTCCCTTGGATAAATATTAAACCCCCCACTGATAATCAAATCAGATTTTCTGCCCCTGAGCGTAAAATATCCATCAGCTGATACCACTCCCATATCTCCCGTTTTAAAATACCCGTCTACAAAGGCATCGGCGGTAGCCTGTTTTCTTTTCCAATAACCGGCAAATACATTGGGGCCTTTTACATAAACTTCTCCTTCCTCATCCACTTGGGCTATACTACCATCTGTCTTGACTATTTTGGCAGAAATACCCGGTAGTGGAAATCCAATGGTACCAGGTCTTCTTTCTCCAAAATAAGGATTGCTAATATTCATCAAGGTTTCTGTCATCCCATATCGTTCCAAGATCACTTGTCCATATTTTTCTTGAAATGCTTCTAGCACTTGTGCAGGCAGTGGTGCTGAACCACAAACAAATAATCTAGCATTGGACCCAATCAGCTTTGCAGTTGCTTCTGGCAGGTCTAGTAAACGAATGTAGACTGTTGGCACACCAAAGAATAAAGTTGGTTTAAATTGTATAAACTCTTCCGCAGCTTTTTGGTGTTCAAATCTAACTAGTAGTTTCATCTTGCACCCACTCATAAGCCATGCATGAATACCATTACCCAATGCATGTACATGAAACAAAGGCAAACTCAATAAAAATCTGTCTTGCTCTTTTATTTGCCAACAGTTTACTAGGTTTAAACCATTGCTGATAAAATTATTATGCGTAAGAATGGCTCCCTTAGAAGTTCCAGTTGTACCGCTTGTGTAAACTATGGCGGCAGGGCTATCGCCATTCAGGTGGCTGCTATCTATAGGAGTGTCATTAATGCCTGATAATGCCTGCACAAGTTCATTTAATTGCCATGCATCAAAACCTCCAGGAACGGGACCATTGGCAATGAGTTTTTTGGGTTCCGCATCTGATAAAATATGTCCTATCTCTCTTTCTTTGTAAAGAATATTAATGGGAACAAAAATGACACCCGTTTTAATTGCTGCCAGATATATATCAATCATTTCTATGCAATTCTCTAGATAAACTGCTATTCTATCCCCAGGTACAAAACCTGTTTGAATCAATAAATTGGCTACCTGATTGCTACGCTGATCTATTTGTCCAAAACTTATAGACTGTTGGTTGAATTCTAAACCAACATAATCCTTCTTTCCTTTGAGAGAAATGTCAAAAAGATGCATCAAATTCATGGCTATAATTTAATCTGTTTTGATTTTCAAGGACACCACTGCAATCAAAGTTGCAAAAATACCCAACGCTAAAAATGCATTTGAAAAATTACCTGCACCATCGGCTATTTTACCAACTATTGGAGTACCTACTAATATAAACACAATACCAAGCATATTCACCAGACCCATTGCAGCCCCTGCCCTACCTGGAAACAAATGTGCTGCTCTGTTAAACACCCCTGCATAAGGCAAGCCACATCCCATGCCTAATAAAAGAATGGCCAAAATATCCAAACCCAATTGTTGAGGAAAATAAGCTAGAAGAAAACAACCAGCGGCGTTTATCAATAAACTTCCTAATAACAACTTTCGCACGCCAATCCATACAATCATTTTGCCACCCAATGGTCTAGAAACAAGTCCCAATAATAATACCAAGGATGCAATAAAACTGATGATTAGTTTACTAGAAAAACTAAAGTTTTCTTTTAATAAGGTGGTAATCCAAGAACCAATCACAATCACCAATCCAAAGGATGCCATTTGAACCAAACCCATTAACCATAATTCTCCATGAGAAAGCATTTTTAACAAAGAACCATGTGGATGTTCTTTTGTTCCTGCTGCTGGCGCAAGAAAAATCCAAGCCAACAACACCAATACCGCAACAGTTGCTGATGCAAGAAATGCAGCAGACCAACTTTGAAAATATCCTGCTATTTGTGGAATAGCAAAAATGACAAATCCTGAACCTAATAAAACACTAGCACCATAATAGCCTTGATACAATAATAATTTATTGGTTGGAGTAGATTGAAAAATATATCTAGCCCCTGCAACAAAACAAGTTCCGGTTCCAAAACCTACTAAGAATTTCCACAACAATAATTGTTCATAAGAGCTAGCAAATGCAATTCCAAAATTTCCAATACAAACAATAGAAAGGGCAATGGTAACCACTTTTTTAGGGCCAAACTTATCTGCCAAAAGCCCTCCTGGAATTTGCATGATAGCGTGGGTTAAAAATATGGCTGTTGTTAAGAAACCAAACATGGTTTTGGTAAAAGGATGTTCTACACTATCAAAGCTTTTCATCAACCAATCTTTTAAAGGCGCATGATTGGTGTAATTGGCGGAAAATGCAAATCCTACCAATATGGCATAGATAAGAGCTGCTTTGGGATTTGAAGAAACGGTTTGTTTATTTTCCATACACTTGTTTAAATGTTTGTTTTACAAAATTGGCCCAAATGGCATATCCTGCATCATTATAATGCAGCTTATCATCTCTAAACAAACTACTAATGGGTTTGCCATCTTGGCCCAAATAACTTGCAGCAGTTTCAACATAATACAAATTAGGATGCTGAGAACAATATTCTTTAATTAATTCATTGGCTTTTGAAATTTGACCCCAAACTGCCCATCTTTTTTCAGATGGTGAAATTTGATTCCAGAAAATTGGAATGGCTGGATACTTGGCCCTAATTCGCTCAGTGATATACTTGACCAATTCCAGATCCTGTAAAGGCGTTTTATCAAAATTGTTTCCAACAATATCATTACCCACATAAAGGAATATACCTTTCAAGTCTTGATGGGCTTGGAGCAACCTGTCTAGATAATAGGCTACTTCTTGTAACTTGGACCCACCAAATCCACGATTGATGGTTTTTAGTGGTTTCATTTGTGCTGGCAATTGCTCCCATAAACGGATATAAGAACTTCCAATAAAAAGCACTGTTTGAGCGTCTCCTTTTTCTGTTTTGTCTTTGGCTTCTAGCTTAGCAATGTCTTGTTCCCATTTAAAAATCTCTGGTTTATCAGGAGCATTGATTTTTAATTGTGTAAAGAGCCAAGCACTCAAATCTTGCAACGCACTGTCTTGCTTTTTCTTGTCATTGTCTAAAGTATGACCTGCACCATAAAACAATCTTAGACCAGAAGCAATTCCTTGCTGCAATGCTTGATTATATAAAACGGTACTACCATATTTGAATCCATGGTAATTAAAAGAAGAATCAAAAGGAACTGTTTTGTCTGCCGTTCCGGCGATGTTAAACATGGGAGCATCGCCCTGTTTGATCCAATGATAATCTATCATGGCACCCCAACAATTAACAACAGCACTAACTTTAGAAGAATAGCCAGGATTGCCGCTATTCCCTTCAAGATTGCCCCATTTATTTTGGTCCACAGCCTGTGGAATTTCTTCTTGATCAAGATACGCTAAGTGCATGGCAGTTTTGGCTCCAGCTGAACTACCCATGACAAAAATCTGATCCGGGTCAATCCGGTATTTGACTGCATATCTTCTAAAAAATCTTACTGCAGCTTTAGCGTCTTGAACTGCCCGATACATGGCTTCTGCATAGTCAGTTTCAGTCTTGGTTTTGGAGATTCCCAAACGGTAATCAATGGTAGCTACCATATATCCCCTTTTGGCAAGTCCATTACAAATTAGGTTAGGATAGGCTCCTGATTTGGTATTGCTTTGGAAGCCTCCCCCATGTATAAAAATCATTAATGGTCTTTTTGTGGCAGTGTCTATTATTCCTGGGGAATACAAATCCAATAGCAATTCCTCCGTTTTTCCATTTAGGTTTTGGGCAGATCCGTAGGCAATATTCAATATAGAATCTTGGTTATTGAAAAGAATATCTTTAAAGCGAATTGGTTGTTGAGCTTGGCTTTGGAATATAAAATTGACTGATACCAGTAATAATAGGTACTTAAAATGCTTCATGGCAATGTTTATTGGATTAAATATCCCATCAAACTGGTGAGAAATCAAAAACTATTGAGGCAGAATTGACATTATTTCCAATAACGTTTTCGTAATTTACAATTTCAACAAAAAATAAACTTAAAATAATAAACATGAAAAAATCCTTCGCCTTATTAATAGTCCTTGCTATGGGCTGTGGTAAAGACAGCGGAAATCACAGCATTGCCGTTCCTGATGTTGTTTTGGCACAACAAAACAGAGCAAATATCCAAGGTATGATCCTGCTATATGATGAAGAAGGCAATCGCCAAACTGATATGAGTGGGGTTGTTGTTAGTATTGACAATAGTACCGTCAGTTCCAAAACAGGTACAGATGGAAAGTGGACACTAGACAGTATTCCTTATGGAACTTATGATATTAGTTATGCCAAGCAGGGTTATGGTACTGGTAAAATCATGGGAATTTATCATGCTGCTACCAACCATGCTACCACTTTAATTTCAAAAAGTGAATCAATGGCCGTAAATTCTAGCATCGCTGTAAGCAATTTAGTAATTACGCCATTTAATGCTGCTATTCAAGCTGCAGGTGTAACTGGATTTCATATTGACCCTGTTTTTAGCAACCCTTCCGGTAAGGATAAATATGTTAGATTATTCTTTAGCGACAATGGTAGTGTAAATTCCAATAATTATTTAGCAGAAGTAAAAGTGAGGAGTAATGGCGCTGCTTCACAATTGAATGATTTTAATTTAACCACTAGTTTTTTTGAAAATCTTGGATTCAAAAAAGGTCAAACCATTTATGTGAAAGCTTATGGCGATAGTTTCTTGGCAGATGAATATACTGATCCAATTTCCAATACTACCATCTTTCCAAGTTTGAGTACAAAACCTAGTTCAACAGTTTCATTTGTATTGTCTAACAAATAAGAAAAAGCAGAATCAAACTGGCATTACAAAATGGTCTTGGTTTGAACATAAAAAAAGCTGCCCTTTTTAATGGGGCAGCTTTTTTTATGCAATTAGTTGATTGATTAATTCCATCCTCCACCAAGTGCTCTATACAAACTAACCAGTGCATTTAGTTTCTGTTGCATGAGTACTGACTCTTGTAATTCGGCATCAAACAAACTGTTTTCTTGGGTTAATACTTCTAAATAAGAGGTATAGCCAAAATTGTACCTAGCATTTGACAATTCTAAGGCCTTTCTTCCTGCATCGGCTTGAATCTTTCTATTAGCATATTCCTCTGCAAATGTTTTGTTAGCTATCAGCGCATTGTTTACATCAGCAAATGAAGCTAATACCGCTTGTTCATATTGCAATTGGGCTTGTTGGGTTCTAATTCTTTCTACTTGAACGCGCTTTAAGTTTTGACCAAATTGAAAAATGGGGCCTACTAATCCAGCAAAGCCATTGGCTACAAATCCATTACTAACTAAGGACCCCAATTGTGGACTTGCAAAACCCAATAATCCAGTAAGTGAGAAAGAAGGATATCTAGACGCTTCTGCTACACCAATTTTCTCGTACTGAGCGTTTAACGCCTTTTCAGATGCCCTAATATCAGGTCTACGCAATAATAATTGCGAAGGAAGTCCTGCTGGAATATTTGGAGGCAATACTTGATTAAACAGGGTTGCTCCTCTATAAATAGCACCAGCAGATTTACCCATTAAAAGATTGATTGCGTTTTCTGTTTGCACAATCTGTCTTGAAATATTGGGAATCAGGGCCGCTGCCTGAGCCTCTTGTTGTACTGCTTGATAACGGTCTAGTTCAGAAATATATCCCTTTTCATATCGCTGTGTGATAATCTTTGTACTCTCTTTTCTAGAAGCCAATGTGCGTTGGGCAATTAACAACCGATTGTCCAAATCTCTTAGAATAAAATATAAACTAGCAGCTTCTGCAACAAGACTCACTTTTAAGGCGTTTCTATTTTCGTCAACTGCCAAAATTTGTGCTCTTGCGGAAGCAGTAGCTCCTCTTAGTTTTCCCCAAAGATCAATCTCCCAATTTAATACACCCGCAGCTTTAAAAACAGCACTGTTTAAACCACCTGCTACTTTTAGTGCATCGGTTCCCGCTGTTCCACCACCCGCTTGTAATTGATAATTGAAAGAAGGATATTGGTTAATCTTAATAATATCAGCCTGCATCTGCGCTTCCAACACCCTAGCACTGGCTAATTGCAGGTTCCGATTATTATCTAATGTGGTTTTGATAATGGTTTGCAAAGCAGTGTCTTTGAAAAGGTCAAACCATTTAACCAAGGGAGTGGTATCTGTATTGGCATTATCTGCAAACGCTGCAGGCGTAGCCGTTTGTGGTTGCTCGTATGCTTTGGATACACGGCAACTGCCAAACAATAAAAGAGCACTCAGTGAGAATATAAATAATTGCTTTGTCATGTTAGTGCGTTGAATGATTGGTAACAGTTGCTGGTGCAACACTTGCTTTTTTCTTTTTCTTGCCTTCAATTAATACAAAGAAAGCAGGTATCAGGATTACCCCAACAATGGTGGCAACCAACATACCACTGAATACAGAAGTACCCATTACCCTTCTTGCTTCTGCTCCTGCACCGGTAGCAGTCATTAATGGAACTACACCTAGAATAAAGGCAAAGCTTGTCATCAAGATGGGTCTAAAACGCAACCTAGCACCTTCAATGGCTGCTTCAAAAGGAGGCAATCCTTCATTGTCCATTTTCATTTTGGCAAACTCTACAATCAAGATGGCGTTTTTGGCATTCAATCCAATCAGCATCACCAAACCAATTTGAGCAAATACGTTGTTTACATAAGTGGTAGCATATAAACCACCAATAAACAATCCTAATAATGCTCCCATTACCGCCCAAGGGGTTCCCAACAAAACACTGAATGGGAGTTTCCAACTTTCATATTGAGCGGCCAAGATTAAGAACACAAATAAAAGCGCCATAATAAATACAGAAGCTCCTTTACCTGCAGATTCTTTTTCCTGATAAGAAGTATTGCTCCAAGAATAACCAATATCATTTGGTAACACTTTTTTAGCAACCCCTTCCAACACCCTTAATGCCATATCAGAGCTTACGCCTGGTGCTGGCACACCACTCAATTCTGCTGATCTGTAAATATTAAAGTGGTTGGTAAATGATGGCCCTGTAGTGTCTTTTACTTTAGCAAGTGTTCCAAGAGAAACCATGTTACCATTTGGATCACGAACAAAGTATTGGTTAATATCATCTGGCTTGGTTCTATATTCTGCTTCTGATTGCATATAGGCCCTATATTGTCTTCCATAAGCATTGAAGTTGTTGATGAATGCTCCACCCAAATAGGCAGAGATAGCACCATTTACTTCCTGCAAAGGAATACCCAATTTCTGCACTTTATCTTTATCTACTTGAATAGATTTTTGAGGTACAATAGGTCTAAACAAAGTATAGATTTTACCTATTTCAGGACGCTTAGATGCAATGGCTATAAAACGTTGTGTTTGTTGCGCCAAATAGAGTGGAGATTTACCAGCTTTGTCTTGCAACATCATGGTAAAACCTGCTCCCGAACCCAAACCTTGAATAGGTGGCGGACCAAATACAATCACCGTAGCTTCTGTAATATTTTTGGTTAAAACCCCATTCATTTCTGTCACTATTTGAGCAACTGTCTTTTTTCTTTCATCCCATGGTTTCAAACTAATAAATGCCATAGCAGAATTGGGTGTGGCTGTACCAGACAAAATATTAAAACCATTAATGGCAGTGTAAGAACTAATTTCATCCATGCCTTTAAAATAGGACTCTACTTTTTTGGAAATGGCTTCCGTTCTATCCTTTGAAGCTGCATCTGGCAACTGAATGGCCAGCATAAAATAACCCTCGTCTTCTTCAGGTACAAATCCACCGGGTACTTTAAATGCTAAGTATCCAGTAGCGGCACAAATAACCAACAAAATCATGACCGTCAAGAACAATTTTCTTGCTGCAAAACTGGCCACTTTTACATATCCGTTAGTGAACTTTTCAAAGTACTTATTAAACCCGTCAAAGAATCTTTGTAATAACCCTTTGCTTGGCTTTTTGGGTTTTAATAAAATAGCTGCTAATGCCGGGCTCAAGGTTAAGGCATTGAATGCCGATAATGCTACAGAGATGGCAATAGTAATAGCAAATTGCTGATACAATCTTCCTGTAATACCTCCTGACAATGCCACTGGAATAAACACCGCGCAAAGAATTACGGCAATGGCCACAACAGGCCCACCTACTTCTTTCATGGCTTTGCTAGTAGCTTCCTTGGGGTTGAGCCCGTGTTCCATTTCATGAATCACAGCCTCCACAACCACAATGGCATCATCTACCACCAATCCAATGGCCAATACCATTCCTAACAAAGACAATTGGTTTACAGAGAAACCCAATAATGGGAACACAATAAAAGTACCAATCAAAGAAACAGGAACTGTTAACAAAGGAATCAAAGTAGCCCTCCAGTCCTGCAAGAACAAGAACACCACTAAGATTACCAAGATAACGGCTTCAAACAGTGTATGTAATACTTCTTCAATACCAACAGTAATAGCTTGAGTAGTATCTAAACTAGTGGTATAATCTAAGCCCTGTGGGAACCTAGATTTTAATTCATCCATTTTTGCTTTTGCTTTGTTTGCTACGTCTAATCCATTTGATCCTGGAATTTGATAAATGGCAATGGCTGCACAAGGACTTCCATTTAAGTTGGAACTCAGGTTATACATCTGTAAACCCAATTCAATACGTGCAACATCTTTCAATCTTACTTGAGCACCATTTGCATTGGATTTGAGTAAGATATTTCCAAAATCTTCCTCTGATACCAAGCGCTGTTGCAAAGTAGCAGTATAAGTATTTTGAACTCCTGGTGTAGAAGGCGCATCGCCAAAGGCACCACCAGGTACAATATTATTTTGAGCCTTAATGGCATTCATCACATCAGATGCAGTGATTTTTAATTTTGCCAATCGGTCTGGTTTTACCCATATACGCATGGCATACTCTGAACTACCCATCACAGATACATCTCCTACTCCTTTAATCCTTTTCAACTCGTCAATCAGGTTGATGAAGGCATAGTTATTAATGAAGTCTGCGTTATAGGATTTTGAAGGAGAATAAACAGAGAACATCATCAACGGGAAGGTCAATGATTTCTTTACGTTTACCCCTAAGTTAATTACTTCGGGAGGCAGGAATGGATTGGCTCTTGACACCCTATTTTGGGTGAGCATATTGGCCACATCCAAATCAGTTCCTACTTCAAAAGAAACTTGCAAAGTCATTGAACCATTGTAGTTCACTGACTTCATATACAACATATTTTCTACCCCATTTACTTGCTGTTCAATGGGAGTAGCAACAGTTTGTTCCATGTCTACCGCATTGGCACCTGTATAGGTGGCCTGTACTTGTACCATGGGTGGGGTGATATCGGGATATTTTGCAACCGGTATGCCTTGTAGTGTCAATAACCCCATAATCACAATGAATATGGAAATGACCATGGCAACTATTGGCCGGCGTATAAAAAATTCACTCATATAAATCAGTTAGAGATAAGATTATTGTTTAGAAGTGGAATCATAATTCCAAGTAACAGGGATCACTTTAATCACCACATCTGGTTTCACCACCATGCTACCCAAAATAGCCACTTTGTCTCCCGGTTTCAAACCACTCTTGATGATCCAGTTACTACCTATTCTTTTGCCTGTTTGAATCACCGTAGGTTTTACCATCCCACTATCATTTAGAACAAATGCTTGGAAAAGATTTTGAATCTGATTCACTGCTTGTTGTGGCAAGAGAATAGCGTCTTTAAATTCATCAGTTTGCAAACGCAGTTTTACATATTGACCAGGTTTGAGCAAGTTTTGTGGATTGGGAAATTCTGCTTGCACCAATAAAGATCCGGTTGCAGGATCTATTTGCCTATTTGACAAACTAATGTTTCCTTTCTCACTATATACAGTGCCATCGCTCAAAAGCAATTCTGCAGACAGTTTGTCTTGTAAAATCTTGTGTGAGTTACCTGCTTTGCGTTTGGCAAACATTAGGTATTCATCTTCTGTTATAGAGAATCGAACACGCATTTTACCAATAGAAGAAACCGTATTCAAAGGGCCTCCTGTATTCAATTTTCCAATATAGTCACCAACCAATACTTTAGAAATTCCAATAACTCCCGTTATAGGTGAAGTGATACGAGTGTATTCCAATTCAATTTTGCTATTCCTGAGTGCAGCAGATGCAGCATCTACTTGAGAGAGAGAGGCTTCATAATTGGCTTTTGCCGCATCAAGGTCTCTTTGACTAAGTGCGTGCATAGCGGTTAGGGGTTGTACCCTATCTAACTCAGCCTTATTTTTTACTTTGGCAGTATTGGCTTGTGCCAGATTAGCTTGGGCTTGATCTATTTTATTTTTAATTGGCAGGTCATCAATGGTATATAATAATTGACCTTTTTGAACCATATCACCCTCTTTAAAATGAATGCCAGTTATCCAACCATCTACCCTTGATTGAATTTGAATGTCTTCTTGTCCAAAGGTCTCTCCAACATAATCAGAGTAAAAAGGTATGGTCTGTTGACCTACGGTAACCACATTAACTTCTGGGTTAAGTGCGGCTGGGGCTTCTGTTTTATCCTTGCAGGATGGCAATAAAAAGAGGGTTAAGCTTCCGGCCAAAAGGACCGATGGGAATGATTTCATAATTAACTCATTGAAAGGATTGGTTGAAATGTCACCCTCTAAAAATAACGTAAAACCGTGTATTATGTAAATCTTGCATAGAAACCAGCAAAAAAACTTGTTTGGATTATGGAAAACTAAACAAACCTTTTGTTTAGGCACATAAAAAAACCGGTGAATTAGTTCCACCGGTTAAAAATTGAGTACCCTATTTTAAGACTGAATATAGGTCTGTAATTGGGAGATGGTTTCCTGCTGGTTTAAAATGGTTTCCGTTACAACGTCATTGATAGAGATTATCCCTACTAACTTATTGGCATCATAAACGGGTAAATATCTTATATGCTTTGAACTCATCAATTGCATACATTTTTCAACAGAATCTTGGGGTGCCACGGGGGGGAAATCAGTGGTCATAATTTCACCAACAGGTGTTTCACTAGAATGTCTCCCTTTTAAAATCACTTTACGAGAATAGTCTCTTTCCGTAATAATGCCCAAAAACTTGTCCCCCTCCATCACCACCAAGGAGCCAATATTTTGTTCCGCCATCAATTCTAGGGCTTTAATCACCGTAAGATCTGGGGAAACAGCACTTACTTTATTTCCTTTTCTTTTTAGGATATCGCTTACTTTTCTCATATGGACAATTTGAGTGTTTAATTTAATCAATGTTGAGCATAATTGCAAGTAAAGTTTTTCAAAACAAGCTGCTTAATATTGAGCAAATTGGCCAGAAATGCTTTTTCTACCTATAACATTTATCATAATTTAAGGAAAGAATAAGTTGTATAAATTGGGCAAGAACATTGGTATGATTAAATTGAAGTCAAAATTATTATTGCCATGAAAAAAATGTTACTTACCCTGACAGCCTTCGTATGCATGATAGGCATGAGTCAAGCACAAACAAAAACTGACGCAAAAGCTGCTGGCGCAAAAGTAGAAAAAGCAGCACCTGCTGCAAAAGCTGCTGCTGCTGCCCCTGCTGCCAAAGCCGGTACACCAACCAAAAAAGATGGTACCCCAGACATGCGTTACAAAGAAAACAAGGAAACAGTTAAACCAGCTGGACCTACTAAAAAAGATGGTACACCTGATATGCGTTATAAAGAAAACAAAGGCACAGCTCCTAAGTCAAAAGGATAATGCTTCAATGATAACGGCCTCCATTGGGGGCCGTTTTTTTATGCCTCTGTACTAATATGTTTTGCCGCTATCCATCCTGAAGTCCAGGCGTTCTGAAAATTAAACCCACCGGTTACTCCATCAATATCCATTACTTCGCCCGCAAAATAAAGATTCGGAATTTTCTTGCTCATCATGGTATTGGCATCTATCTCTGATAATTTGATACCTCCACAAGTAACAAACTCTTCTTTAAAAGTTGTTTTGCCATTCACTTGAAAGCTATGACCGGTGAGTAATTGGATCAACTTGTTTTGATCCTTGGATGTCAGATCTGCCCAACGAATCTCTGGATTGATACCAGCCGTTTCTAATAAAAAGACCCAAATTCTAGAAGGCAAACTAAAGGGATTTCTATTGACCAATTTTTGAGCCGACAAAGATGTTCTAATGCCATGCCATGCTTCACGCAAACTGTTTTCATGGTAGTCGGGCACCCAATTCACTGTAATCTGGTATTGGTAAGACGCATCTGCCAATTGTCTGGCTCCCCAAGCAGAAAGCTTTAATACAACTGGACCACTCAGCCCCCAATGAGTTATCAACAGCGGCCCTTCTTCAATTAATTTGGTGCCATTAATTTTAACTTGAGCCCTTTCTACCGCCACACCCATCAGTTCCGTTATGGGATGCTTGGGTAAATTAAAAGTGAACAAGGAAGGAACAGGCGTTTCAATCTGATGTCCTAATGAAGTAAGCCATTCAAACATAGCAGCTTTAGGGTAACCACCAGTTGCAACACATAACCATTGGCATTGAAAGACCTTTCCATTGGAAGTGAGTAGTTGAAAAACATCATTTGCTTTCACAGATGTTACTTCTGTTTGCAGCTGCACTTTTACACCGTATTTGTCTGCTTCATGTAAGAGACAGTTAATGATGGTTTGTGAATCATTGGTATCCGGAAACATTCTACCATCTTGTTCCGTTTTTAATTGTACGCCTCTTTCTTCAAACCACTCAATGGTATCCTTGGTATAAAACCAGTGAAAAGATTTTTTTAGAAACTGCTGACCCCTTGGATATTTTTTTACCAGATCAGCCATTTCAAAACAAGCATGAGTAGTATTACATCTGCCTCCACCACTTACTTTTACTTTAGATAATAATTTATTGCTTTTTTCAAGAATCAAAACTTCCAAATTCGGATGCATTCTTGCAGCATTCACGGCACAAAAAAAACCCGCTGCGCCTCCCCCTATTACAATCAACTTTTTTGACATGGCGTTATTTCATAAGCATGATGGCAGCAAATGTTTCTATACCATTCCAAAGATTCCTTAACCGAATATTTTCATTCTCTGCGTGCTGGTTATTGTCATGATTTGCTACTGGAACAGTAATGGTTTTAGCTTTTAATTCTCTTTCAAAAACAAAGAGCGGAAGACTACCACCAACTGATGGCATTAATACCACTTGGTCTGCTGTGGTAGATTGCACTGCTTTAATAATTTGTTGAGCAATGGGCAGGTCCATAGACGTTCTTTGAGCATTATATCCTTCACTCAATTGAACTTTTGCAATCTTGCTGTATTGCTTTCTCTGCGCCTCAGTAGGGTCTTGATCAGTAACAAAATAGCCTTGTGATTTAATATGGTCAACCACTTTTAATTGTTGCTTTCTAGCGTCATTACCCAAGACCAATCTCAGGTCTAAAGATGCGGTAGCTGTGGTAGGAATTACATTACTAGAAAGCTTACCAACATTGGCACTTTGTAAACCGTTTATATTTAATGATGGTTGCAAAATGGCTTCAGATAAAGACCAGTTGCTATTCTCTTGTTGCAAAAAGCCCAGCTCATTTTTCATCTGTGCATCTGGAGCTGGAATGGCAGCTAGGGCTTGTTTTTCTTTGGCAGAAAGTGGCGTAACATCGTCATAAAATCCCTTGATCAAAACCTTCCCATTTTCATCTTTCATAGACGTTAATAGGTGGGTTAATAGGTTAGCAGGATTGGGAGCCCAGTTGCCATAGTGCCCACTATGCAAGGGTCTTTTACTACCGTACACTGTGAGTTCAATATGGGTATCACCTCTTACACCAAATGTGACAGCTTTTTTACCGGATTGATGAACTGGTCCATCACAGATGATCCAAATATCTGAAGCCAATAAAGCCTGATTTTTTTGTAAGATTTCAAATAAATGATCTGAGCCAGCTTCCTCTTCTCCCTCAAAAAAGAATTTCAAATTAAAGGGTGTTTTCATGCCAGTTGCCACTATGGATTCATAAGCTGAAAGAATAGACATGACACCAGCTTTGTCATCAGAAGCCCCACGTGCATAAATACGCCAATCAGGGTTGATAGATTCTTGGTCTGTAGGCCAAGGAATTGGAATAGCCTGTTGTTCTAGTGAGCCATTAAACAGGGTTGGTTTAAACGGATGTAACCCTTTGAACCATTTTGTACTATCGGCAGGTTGCCCGTCATAATGGGCATAAAAAATAATGGTTTGTTTAGCACCTGGTGTCATCACTTCTCCATATACTGCAGGAGCTATTCCAGGAGTCTTGGCTTGTAAGAGCTGAAGATTTCCAATACCCCTTGACTGCATCATTTGCAGAATGGCTTGGGCATTTTTTTCCATATTGGACTTGTCCGATGCTAGATTGGGAATGGACAAAAAGGATTGGTATTCCTTTAACCAACGGTGTTCTTGTTTAACACGATAGTCTCTGATAGCAAGGGTTGCAGGCGATTGTGCCAATGCACAAATACTTAATAAAAGTAAAAGCCCAAAGAATCCTTTTTTTTGCATGTGTTGTTCTCTTTGGGTCTAAGTTACAAAAGCCCGCAGAATTAGTAGTAGGAACTATTCAAATGTGGATTGGCTTTTTCTGCAGCTTCAATAATACTATAATCTGAAAGAATTAAAGCTTGATTACGCTTAACACAAACAT
This sequence comes from Chitinophaga pinensis, assembly GCA_943372255.1. Lineage (GTDB taxonomy): Bacteria > Bacteroidota > Bacteroidia > Chitinophagales > Chitinophagaceae > Sediminibacterium > Sediminibacterium pinensis_M. Next base: position 42,018 of record CALRXZ020000006.1, on the reverse strand, counting down.
CGTGTTCAAAATGAACAGAAGGCTGACCATCACGAGTACGAACGGTCCAACCATCGTCATCAGTATAGACTTCTCTACTACCAAGGTTAATCATGGGTTCAATAGCCAATACCAAATTTTCCTTCATCTTATGTCCTGTGCCACGTTTGCCGTAATTGGGAACTTGTGGGTCTTCGTGTAGGCTTCTACCTAATCCATGACCAACTAACTCTCTCACTACACCATAGCCATATTTTCGTTCTGTATGGTCTTGTATAGCAAATGAAATATCGCCCACGCGATTATTGATCACTGCTTTTTCAATGCCTTTGTACAAAGACTCTTTGGTTACTTTTACCAACTGTAAGATCTCTGGACTAACTTCTCCCATGATAAAAGTATAAGCATGGTCACCATGCCAACCTTTTAAAATAACCCCCATGTCTATAGAAATGATATCGCCATTTTTAAGGGGCACATCATTGGGGAATCCATGCACTACTACGTCATTTACAGAAGCGCAAATATGGTGCGGATAACCGCGATAATTATAAAAAGAGGGAATAGCATTATGCTCTTTAACAAAGCTGGCACAAAGCCTATCAATATCCAAAGTGGTCATTCCTGGTTTAAGTACTTTGGCAACTTCAGTAAGTGTTTTACTTACCAACATTGCCGCGTCTTTCATCAGGGCTATTTCTGCTTCTGTTTTATGAATAATCATATTGCTTCTTCTGCTCATGTTCTAAAAAAATAAACCTGTTAGGACTGGCCCAACAGGTTTACCATTATCGTTTATTAGATTAGATAGTGGAGGTAGACACTGTTTGACGTCCTTGAACCCTTCCGCTATTCATTAATCCGTCGTATTGGCGCATCAACAAATGGGTTTCAATCTGCTGTAAGGTATCCAAGATTACACCAACCATAATCAATAGAGAAGTTCCTCCAAAGAAAGAGCTGAAACCTTGAGTAACACCTAAACGCTGAGCAAAACCTGGCATGATACCCACCAAGGCCAAGAAAATGGCACCAGGTAAAGTAATCTTATCCATGATAGACCCAATATAGTCAGCAGTAGGTTGACCAGGCTTAACACCAGGTACAAAACCATTGTTGCGTTTCAGGTCTTCAGAGATTTGCTTAGGATTGAAAATCAAAGCAGTGTATAAGAAGGTAAATCCAATAACCATTACTGAATAGATGACCATGTACCAAACATTGCTATGATCATTGAAGATTCTAACAATGCCTTGTGCAGAATCAATATTGGTAAAGGAAACCAAAGTAGGCAAGAACATGATAGCCTGTGCAAAGATGATGGGCATTACACCAGCGCTATTTACCTTAATAGGCAAGAACTGACGGGCTCCACCAAATTGACGGTTACCGATGATTTGCTTAGCATAGTTTACAGGAATCTTACGAACACCTTGAACCAAGATAATCAAAGCCATGATTACGGTTACCAAAATGGCAATCTCAATCAAGAAGATTAACAAACCTCCACCGCCTCTTTGACCTTTGGCGCTGAATTCTTGAATAATGTTTTGTGGAAGACGGGCCAAGATACCTACCATGATGATGATAGAAGTACCATTACCCAAACCTTTGTCTTGGATTTTCTCTCCCAACCACATTACAAACAGGGTACCTGCAGTAAGGGTAAGAATGGTTGAGAACCAGAAGAAAGGTTTGTAAGCCACCAAGATAGCTTCTGCATAACCAGGGCTGTTTAAATAACCAACATAGGCAGCAGCCTGGAAGATGGTTACTATCACAGTTAGGTAACGAGTCCACTGGTTGATTTTTTTACGACCACTTTCTCCTTCTTTCTGGACCTTCTGTAATTGAGGAACCAAGATGGTCATCAACTGCATAAAGATGGAAGCTGAGATATAAGGCATAATTCCCAAAGCCAAAATAGAGGCTTGTGAGAAACCACCACCAGCAAACATGTCAAAAATACCTAGTAAGCCATTGCTTTTAGAAGCGCGCTGTGCAGCTTCAATTCCGTTTGGATCCAATCCGGGTAAAACAATGTGGTTACCAATACGGTAGGTAAGCACCAGTGCCAACGTGATAACAATCTTGTTACGCAGCTCTTCGATGGCCCATATATTCTTTAAAGTCTGAACTAATTTTTTCACTGATACTATTTGTTAGAAGTTAATATCCATAACCAAAAAAGACGCATCACCGATGCGTCTGGAAAGTTACAGTAAAATTACTTTACTATTTCAACGCTTCCACCTGCTGCTTCAATTGCTGCTTTGGCTTTATCGCTTAATTTGTTCACTTTGAAAGAAAGATTTGCTTTCAATTCACCTGTGGCAAGAATTTTTACCTTATCAGTGCGGCTGATCAAACCATTGATGTATAAGTTTTCCAAAGAAATCTCTGTGAAACCATATTTCTCTACCAATTGATCCAACTGACCAAGATTAAACACTTTGTATTCTACTCGGTTAGCATTCTTAAATCCACGCTTAGGGATACGACGCTGAATAGGCATCTGACCACCTTCGTGAGCCATTTTGCTCTTATAACCAGCACGGCTTTGACCACCTTTATTACCTTTTGTAGAAGTACCACCCTTACCGGATGCTTCTCCTCTACCAATACGTTTTTCTTTGTGAACTGAGCCAGCTGCTGGCTTGAGTGTGTGTAATTTCATCTGAATTTGATTTTGTACTTAGCGGGGAATCACCCCTCGCAGATTGTTAAATATAAAACGTAAAAATAGGAAAGATAGCAGTATAAAATACAACTATGCTTTCCTAAATCTTTTGTTGATTAAGCTACCTCTTCAACTTTCACCAGATGGCTAACTTTGTTAACCATACCTAGGATTTGTGGAGTGGCTTCAACTTCTTTAGAAGCGTTCAACTTTTTCAAGCCAAGGGCTTTCAAAGTTAATTTTTGACGCTCTGGTCTGTCGATACCGCTTTTTACTTGTGTAATCTTGATCTTTTTCATGTAATATCTTTTTCGGATTATCCGTTAAATACTTTTGACAGTTTCACCGTACGAGTTTTTGCAACTTGTACTGGTTCTCTCAACAAACCAAGTGCTTTGATGGTAGCTTTAACCACGTTGTGTGGATTAGCAGAACCCAAGCTTTTTGCAAGAACGTCGGTGATGCCAGCGCTTTCAAGTACAGCACGCATGCTGCCTCCCGCGATAACTCCCGCTCCGTGTGCAGCTGGCTTAATCAAAACTTTTGCAGCACCTTCTTTAGCCCACTGTTCGTGAGGAATAGTACCATGCATTACAGGAACCTTGGTTAAATTTTTCTTAGCGTCATCAATACCTTTAGCAATTGCTTCTTGTACTTCTTTAGCTTTACCAAGACCTTGGCCAACAATACCAGCACCGTTTCCTACTACTACAAGAGCAGAAAAGCTGAAGGTACGTCCACCCTTAGTGGTTTTAACTACGCGGTTAATGGCAACTACTTTTTCTTTGAGTTCCATTTCACCACCTGCTTTCACCTTATTTACGTTTACTTTAGACATTTATCTAACTATTAATTGTTGTTAGCAAATTAGAATTGAAGACCAGCTTCCCTGGCACCATCAGCAACTGATTTCACACGACCATGGTAAAGGTTACCACCTCTGTCAAATACAACAGTGGTTAAACCTAGAGCAATGGCTTTGGTAGCTATTGCAGCACCTACTAATTTGGATTTCTCCACTTTAGTAACTTTTTGAGCGGCAATATCTTTGTCCCTTGAAGAGGCAGAAGCCAATGTAACAGCATTATCGTCATCGATCAATTGTGCATAGATCTCTGCATTGCTTCTAAAAACTGAAAGGCGTGGTTTTACTGCAGTACCAGCAACCTTTTTGCGGATGCGATACCTGATTTTTTGCCTTTGAACCAATTTAGAATTCATCTTGTTTATTTTTATAACACCCGATTCTGCCGGATGCCTGTTAATGTTAATGTTATCCCTTAAGCTTATTTACCAGCTGATTTACCTGCTTTTCTTCTCAGGATTTCACCTTGGTATTTCACACCTTTTCCTTTGTATGGTTCAGGCTTACGTAAGCTTCTCAATTTAGCAGCTACTTGACCTACTAATTGTTTGTCAATACCTTCTAAGAAGATTTTAGGGTTCTGACCTTTTTCAGTTAAAGTGCTCACTTTCATTTCAGAAGGAACTTCAAAAATGATGTTGTGAGAATAACCCAAAGCCAAATCCAATGTGTTACCAGTGTTAACGGCTTTATAACCTACCCCTACCAATTCCAAATCTTTCTTGAAACCTTCAGTTACACCTTTCACCATATTAGAAACCAATGAACGGTATAAACCGTGCATAGCGCGGTGACGAATTTGATCAGTTGGACGCTTCAATTCTAATTGAGCATCTGAAATTTCTACAGTGATATCCCTGTCAATTGCTTGTTTCAGTTCGCCTTTAGGGCCTTTCACTGTAAGGGTGTTATCAGCTGCAACGCTGATTTTCACTCCTGCTGGTATTGCTACCGGTTGTTTACCAATTCTAGACATAGTCGTTAAAAATTAATGATGAGAAAATCCCGGTCCGTGTTCAGCTCCGACTAAAAGCTTAATTGTCAGGCCGGATATATTGGGGGCCTAAGCCCTTTCTATTAATAGATATGACAAAGTACTTCACCACCCACGTTCTCTGCTTTGGCTTGCTTATCAGTCAATACTCCTTTAGAAGTACTTAAGATTGCAACACCCAAACCATTGATTACGCGTTTGATTTCAGCAGGCTTAGCATATTGACGAAGACCTGGACGGCTTACCCTTTCCAAAACCTGAATAGCAGGTTGTTTGGTATTGGGGTCGTATTTCAACGCAATCTTGATCAAACCTTGCTTATTGTCATCTTCAAACTTGTATTTCAAGATATAACCTTGGTCATACAAGATCTCGGTAAGACGTTTTTTCAGGTTAGATGCAGGAATTTCAACAATCCTGTGTCCAGCCATCTGCGCGTTGCGAATTCTGGTTAAGAAGTCTGCTATAGGATCAGTTACCATAATATTTTATTAAATCAGTTCTAAATTTTGTTTTGCTCATACCCCATTTGGGATAAGTATTACCAGCTTGCCTTTTTAACACCTGGAATCATTCCGTTCAAAGCCATGTCACGGAACATGATCCTAGACAGTCCAAAGTATCTCATGTATCCTTTAGGACGACCAGTTAACTGGCAACGGTTCTTTAAACGTACAGGAGAAGCGTTTTTTGGAAGCAGATCCAAAGCTGCGTAGTCGCCGGCTTCTTTCAATGCTGCCCTTTTAGTTGCATATTTAGCAACCATTGCTTCACGCTTTCTTTGTCTGGCTTTTACTGATTCTTTTGCCATGATTTGGTATTATTAGTTATTGTCTTTTTTGATGTTTTTGAAAGGCATTCCCAGCTCTTTCAACAATTCGTATGCTTCTTCGTTGGTTTGAGCGGTAGTCACAAATGTGATATCCAAACCAGTGATCTTATTCACTTTATCAATGTCGATTTCAGGGAAAATGATCTGCTCAGTAACACCTAAGGTATAGTTACCACGGCCGTCAAAAGCTTTGTCAGAAATTCCTTTGAAGTCACGTACACGAGGCAAAGCCACAGATACCAAACGGTCTAAGAATTCAAACATTTTTTCACCCCTCAAAGTCACGCGGGCGCCAATTGGCATTCCTTTACGGAGTTTGAAGTTAGAAATATCTTTCTTGGAAATAGTTGGTACTGCTTTTTGACCAGTGATGGTTTGTAACTCATCAACGGCAACATCTACCAATTTCTTATCCGTAACCGCACCATTAACGCCACGGTTAACACAAATTTTTTCCAATTTAGGAGCTTGCATTACGCTAGTGTAAGCAAACTTCTTCATCAAAGCAGGTACAACCTCTTTGGTGTACTTGTCTGCTAATCTCGGAGTGTATTTTACAGTACTCATTATTTGATTACCTCCCCTGATTTTTTAGATATACGAACTAATTTTCCGCCTTCCCTTGTGCGGGTAACTTTTGTTGGCGCGCTTGTTTTAGCATCCCACAACTGAACATTGCTGATGTTGATGGCTGCTTCAATCTTTACGATACCACCCTTAGTATTTTGGGCAGATGGCTTAGTGTGTTTGGTGACGATGTTTACACCTTCTACAACTACACGGCCTTTATCGATGATCACTTCCAAAACTTTGCGGGGCTTTTTCAAGTCCTTGTCATCACCGGCAATCACCACAACAGTGTCGCCTTTCTTGATGTTGAATTTGGGTTTAAATCTGTTACTCATTGTTATATGCTTAAAGCTGGATGCTAAACGCTAAACGCTTAACTAAATATTTATTTATTACAGTACCTCTGGTGCCAGGGATATAATTTTCATATAACCCTTATCGCGAAGCTCACGGGCAACTGGTCCGAAGATACGGGTACCACGAGGCTCGTCTGAGTTGTTCAACAATACCACTGCATTGTCGTCAAAACGGATATAAGAACCGTCTTTTCTACGCAATTTGTTCTTGGTACGAACGATAACCGCTTTTGATACAGTACCTTTCTTAACAGCACTTGCTGGAATGGCCGCTTTCACACTCACTACAATCTTATCACCTATACCGGCATAATCCTGTCCGCTGTTCCCAAGTACCCTGATACAAAGCACTTCTTTAGCGCCACTGTTATCAGCTACATTTAATCTGCTTTCTTGCTGGATCATTTTTTTAAACTTTGTGCCTAGACCTAAGTCTTGACTTTTACAATTTTATTTTCAGAGGCTCTGGCGATTGCGTTGCAACTGCACAGGGCATGTAAAGCCAATTACTTAGCTTTCTCTACAATTTCCACTAGTCTCCAACGCTTAGTTTTGCTCATTGGTCTGGTTTCCATGATTTTCACCACGTCACCAATACCACCTTCGCTCTTCTCGTCATGAGCATGGAACTTGGTTGTTTTCTTTACGAACTTACCGTAGATTGGGTGTTTTACTTTTCTTTCAACCGCAACTGTGATAGTTTTGTCCATCTTGTCGCTGGTTACAACGCCAACCCTTGTTTTGCGCAAATTTCTTTCTTCCATTACTTAACTTTTATGGTTTAAAGACCCAGTTCTTTTTTCTTCAATTCCGTCTGTAAACGGGCGATATCTCTTCTAAGACCACGAATATTCATCGGGTTTTCAAGAGGAGAAATAGCGTGAGCGAACTCAAGCTTTTTCAACCTTAATTGGTCTTCAGAGATCTTAGCTTTCAGGTCTGTAACATTCAGATCTTTCAGGCTTTTATTAAAATCGTATGTTTGTTTGTTTGCCATTGCAAATGCGTTTTTAGATTAAGCTTGCAAATCTCTTCTTACACAGAATTTGGTTGCAATTGGTAATTTCTGAGCGGCCAGTTCCATAGCTTCTTTTGCAGTTGCTTCGGTTACACCATCGCACTCAAAGATGATACGTCCTGGTTCAACTACTGCTGCCCAGAATTCAGGGTTACCCTTACCTTTACCCATCCTCACATCGGCAGGTTTGCGGGTAACAATCTTGTCAGGAAATACACGGATCCATACATTCCCTTCACGCTTCATAGCACGGGTCATCGCTTGACGGGCTGATTCGATTTGACGGTTGGTCAACCAAATTGGTTCCAACGCTTTTAATGCGAATGATCCGAAAGAGATGGAAGTACCACGCTTTGCAACTTCGCGAATGCGGCCTTTCTGCTGTTTCCTATGTTTACTTCTTTTAGGTTGTAACATGTTCTTTTGTTTTTTGGATGACCTTACCCGTTACCGGTTGGGGCGATTCAACTTATTTTAAATCGGTGCTGAACACCGGTTTGATTATCTCCTGTTATCTCTTCCGCCACCGGCGTTACCACCGCGGTTTCCACCTTCCCTACGGTCACCACCAGGTCTGCGATCATCCCTACGGTCACCACCAGGCCTTCTTTCTTCACCAGCTCTTCTGTCGCTCATGTCGTTCTTACCACCAACGAAATTGGGGTTCAGTTCGCGCTTGCCCAACACTTCACCTTTACAGATCCATACTTTGATACCAATTTTACCATAAACGGTTTGTGCAAACACGTTGGCATAATCAATATCCATACGGAAAGTATGCAAAGGAACACGGCCTTGCTTGAATTCTTCAGAACGAGCGATTTCAGCACCACCCAAACGACCACTCAATTTTACCTTGATACCTTCAGCACCCATGCGGAGTGTAGAGGCAACGGCCATTTTAGTTGCACGTTTGAAGTTGATACGGTTTTCGATTTGACGAGCGATGGTGTCTCCTACGATATTCGCATCCAATTCAGGACGACGGATTTCAAGGATATTGATTTGAACATCATCTTTACCAGTCAATTTCTTCAACTCTTCCTTAATACGGTCTACTTCTCCACCACCTTTACCGATGATGATACCTGGTTTAGAAGTGTGGATGGTTACAATCAGCTTACCTAAAGTACGCTCGATTACAATCTTTGCGATACCACCTTTGTTGATACGGGCATTCAGGTAAGTACGGATCTTATGATCCTCAATCAACTTTGATGCATAGTCTTTCTTACTACCATACCAGTTGCTTTCCCATCCGCGGATGATACCTAACCTGTTACCAATTGGATTTGCTTTCTGACCCATATAATGGTTTTACAATTAGTTTTTAGAATCTACGATTAATGTTACGTGGTTGCTGCGTTTGCGAACTCGGTAGCCACGACCCTGAGGAGCCGGACGCATCCGTTTCAAAACCCTGCCGCCATCTACGAATATTGTTTTCACCACTAGGCTGCTGTCTGCAGCGCTAGATCCGCTGTTCTTTTGCTCCCAGTTGTTAATGGCACTCTTCAGCAATTTTGCAAGAGGAGTGGCATTGTGTTGAGGGTGATGCTCCAGAATGGCCAAAGCTTTTTCCACTTCCATTCCACGGATCACATCGGCCAGCAAACGCATTTTGCGTGGACCTGTAGGATAATTGTTCAGTTTAGCTACTGCTTCCATTTTCTTTTGGTTTCTTATTTGTGAACCGATTTTTCAAGCGGCTCAAAAATGATTTATTTCTTAGTTCCTGCGTGACCTCTGAAGTTACGAGTAGGAGCAAATTCACCTAACTTATGGCTTACCATAAACTCTGTTACATAAACAGGGATAAATTTGTTACCGTTGTGTACTGCAAAAGTGTGTCCAACGAAATCAGGAGTGATTGTGCTGCGACGGCTCCAGGTTTTGATAACACCTTTCTTTGATTTACCATCGTTGATCGCAACAACTTTCTCTTCCAAATTTGCGTCTACGTAAGGACCTTTTTTAATCGAACGACCCATAATAGTTATAAGTTTACTGGTCTGTTAGTGATTTATTTTCCGAGCTAATTACTTAGCTAATTTTTTACCATCTTTTCTTTGGATGATCAGCTTATCGCTACCCTTTCCTTTAGTCCTGGTTTTTTCGCCTTTAGCATATTTACCATTTCTAGAACGTGGGTGACCACCGGAGGCCCTACCCTCACCACCACCCATCGGGTGATCTACTGGGTTCATGGCAACACCACGAACACGAGGGCGAATACCTTTCCAACGATTCCTACCAGCTTTACCAGCAGTTTCCAAGTTATGGTCACTGTTAGAAACCACACCTACAGTAGCATAACAGTTGATCAATACTTTTCTCAATTCGCCAGAAGGCATTTTCAAGACTGCGTATTTTTCTTCCTTGTTGGCTAACTGTGCAGATGAACCAGCACTTCTAGCCATTTTACCACCTTGACCTGGTTGCAGTTCAATGTTGTGGATATTAGTACCAAGTGGCATGCTCTTCATTGGTAATGCATTTCCTATTTCAGGAGCTACAGCATCACCAGAAATCACATTCGCACCAACTTGTAAACCTTGTGGAGCAATAATGTAGCGCTTCTCACCATCGGTATATTGAACCAATGCGATAAAAGCAGTACGGTTTGGATCGTATTCAATAGACAATACAGTTGCACTGATGTCTTTCTTATTACGTTTGAAATCAATGATACGGTAGTGGTGTTTATTTCCACCGCCCATATATCTTGATACCCTGCGACCTTGAACGTTACGTCCTGCAGTATTTTTCTGTGGCTCCAGCAAACTCTTCTCTGGATCCATGGTGGTGATTTCAGCGTAGGCGTTACCAACCCTCCAACGGGTGCCTGCTGTAATCGGTTTGTACTTTTTAAGTGCCATTTGTTTCTCTTTTAATCAGCGGATTTTTCAGCTCCGCGGCTATAAATTAAATATTTGCGTAAAGATCAATCGTCTCGCCTTCAGCTACTGTTACCAGCGCTTTCTTGTAAGCCGATTTCATACCCTGGATAAAACCAGCTTTTGTATAGCGAGTTTTGTTTTTACCAGGAACTACTACTGTGTTTACGTCTACAACGTTAACACCATAGAATTCTTCTACTGCTTTCTTGATTTCAAGCTTGTTGGCCTTACGGCTAACCCTGAAAGCGTATTTGCGCAGTTTTTCTTGCTGGGCGTTTGCTTTTTCGGTTAAAATCGGTTTTACTAATATTTCACTCGGTTTCATTTGTATATTTTGAAACGTTACTCAATTTTGGTTATGCTGCTACTTCTGCATCATTGTCTGCGAAGATCTTTGCGGTTCCTTCAGTCAGAACCAACACATCTGCATTCATGATTTCGTAAGTATTAATGTCTGCTAATAATGTACTAGCAACATTTGGTACGTTACGAGTGCTCAAGTACAAATTGTCATTGTACTCAGGTAACACTATCAATGTTTTCTTATCGCTTAAGTTTAAAGCTTGCATAGCTGCAACCAATTCCTTGGTTTTAGGTGCTGCCATGTTCACGTCTTCGATTACATAGATAGCACTGTCTTTAGCTTTGTGACTCAAGGCAGAAATCTTGGCCAAGTCTTTCACTTTACGGTTCAATTTGAAATCGTAAGAGTGAGGTTTTGGTCCAAAAATGGTACCACCACCTTTGTACAAAGGGTTACGGATATTACCCTTACGAGCACCACCAGTTCCTTTTTGCTTGTGCAGCTTGCGGCTAGCACCTTGTACTTCGGCACGAGTTTTTACTTTGTGTGTACCTTGACGACCAGCAGCCAAATACTGCTTAACAGCCAGGTAGATCACGTGGTCATTTGGTTCAATTCCAAATACTTCTGCAGGCAATTCAACCGTTCTACCGGTTTTCTCTCCTTTTATATTTAATACGTCTACTTGCATTTTTGTCTGATTTGAGTGTGATTACTTCTGGATTAAAACGATTGATCCGTTATGTCCAGGAACTGAACCGCTGATCAGGATATAATTCTTTTCAGGGAAAATTTTCACAACTTTCAAACCCTTCAACATTACCCTGTCATTACCCATACGTCCGGCCATTCTCATTCCTTTGAAAACCCTAGAAGGATAAGATGAACCACCGATAGAACCGGGAGCTCTCTGACGGTCGTGCTGACCATGGGAAGCTTCACCCACACCAGAGAATCCGTGGCGTTTTACAACACCTTGGAAACCTTTACCCTTGGTAGTACCAACCACTTCCACTTTTTCACCTTCTTCAAAGATGTCTAATGTAATGGTTTCACCAAGTGCTTTCTCGATGGAATAATTGCGGAATTCTTTTACGAATTTTTTTGCGGAGGTTTGAGCTTTTGCGTAGTGATTAAGCTCTGCTTTTGTAGCGTGCTTGTCTTTCTTGTCGCCGAAGGCTAACTGAAGTGCACTGTAACCGTCAACTTCAGGAGTTTTAACCTGAGTAACGGTATTTGGACCAGCCTCAATGATGGTACAAGCTATTTGCTTGCCATCTGTAGAGAAGATGCTGGTCATACCAATTTTTTTGCCAATAATACCTTTCATCGTTTTTTGCGGTTTGTGCCCCGCGGAGGTATGTAGGACATTTAGCCGATGAAGCTAAATTCAATCCTTGTTGACTACCGACCTTTTCCGTTGTTTCCTGATGATTAATCAGAAGAGGAAGTACCGGGAGTAAACAAACCTCGAAGGGCCTGTTTATATGTTAGTTCCATTTGGTCTTTTTAACCGGAGTTATCCGGACCATTTGGTTTTCTTGAATCAGAGCTGCTTTCTCCTTTTTGAGGGTTGGCAGATGATGATATTGATAAGAACTTTTTGCCGCTATCTAAGACCTAGGTCCCAGATTATGCTTTGATCTCAACTTCTACTCCAGAAGGCAGATCTAATTTGCTCAACGCATCCACAGTTCTAGAAGAAGAAGTGTAGATATCCAATAAGCGCTTATGAGTAGCTAACTGGAACTGTTCACGGCTCTTCTTGTTTACGTGTGGTGAACGCAAAACGGTAAAGATCTTTTTGTGTGTAGGTAAAGGAATAGGACCTGTAACTACTGCACCTGTACTTCTAACTGTTTTTACGATCTTCTCTGCAGACTTGTCTACCAAGTTGTGATCGTATGATTGCAATTTGATTCTGATTCTCTGAGACATAGACAAAACCCCATTTTTCTGTTGATCAAGATCCAATTGTTATTTTTAAAGAACTATTTGAATCTGTCGATTTGGGTTTGCAAAGGTAAGGGGCTGTATTTGATTGGGCAAGTATTTTTGAATCTTTTTTGTGGATTTCTTTATAAAAAGTCAAAAAATATGCCCAAATCGGGGTTTCAAGGGAGTTATTCACGGGTTTATCCCCAGAGACGCCAGTGAAAATTGTCAAAAATCGCCTGGGGCGATAAAAAAAGCCCCGCTCAAATTGAACGGGGCTTGTATAAAATTTGAAATAAAATTAGTCTTCAGACTTCACTTTACCCTTGCTCTTTGCAATCACTTCTTCAGCGATATTGTTTGGAGCTGGGTTGTAGTGGCTAAACTCCATGGTTGAAGCAGCTCTACCAGAAGACAATGAACGCAGTTGGGTTACATAACCAAACATTTCGCTCAATGGTACTTTGGCTTTGATCACTTGTGCATTACCACGAGTGTCCATACCTTCTAACATACCACGTCTACGGTTCAAGTCACCAGTAACGTCTCCCATGTATTGGTCTGGGGTAACTACTTCTACGCGCATGATTGGCTCCAACAAAGTTGGTTTTGCTTTGCGTCCTGCTTCACGGAAACCGGATTTGGCACACAATTCAAAAGACATGGCGTCAGAATCCACTTGGTGGAAGCTACCGTCAAATACACGCACTTTCATAGAAACTACAGGATATCCTGCCAATACGCCAACTCCCATTGAGGTTTCAAAACCTTTGATGATAGCTGGAACAAATTCTTTAGGGATAGATCCACCAAAGAGGTCATTTTTAAATTGGAAAGCTTTTCCTGGGTTTTCTTTTAGCCACTCGTCATCAGCTGGTCCAATTTCAAATTGGATATCGGCAAACTTACCACGACCACCAGACTGCTTCTTCAACACTTCGCGGTGTTGGATGCTATTTCCAAATGCTTCTTTGTAAGCTACTTGAGGATTACCTTGGTTAATTTCTACTTTGAACTCGCGACGCATACGGTCAACGATGATTTCTAAGTGCAATTCTCCCATTCCTGAAAGGATGGTTTGACCAGTATCTTCGTCAGTTTTAACGCGCAAAGTAGGATCTTCTTCTACCAATTTAGCTATGGCCATACCCATTTTATCAACGTCTGCTTGAGTCTTAGGCTCAACAGCTACAGAGATTACAGGCTCAGGAATGAACATGTTCTCCAAAGTGATAGGATGGTTCTCATCGCACAATGTATCTCCAGTTTTGATTTCTTTGAAACCTACTGCCGCAGCAATATCACCAGCTTCAATAAAATCAATTGGGTTTTGTTTGTTAGCAAACATCTTCATGATACGGCTGATACGCTCTTTCTTACCGCTTCTTACGTTCAATACATAAGAACCAGCGTCTAAGTGACCAGAATAACATCTGAAGAAGGCCAGACGACCCACAAATGGATCAGTCATGATTTTGAAAGCCAAGGCTGCAAATGGTTCTTTTGCATTAGGCTTACGAGTAATTTGCTCACCAGTGTCTGGGTTAGTACCTACGGTATCTTCCACATCCATTGGGCTAGGCAAGTAGCGGCAAACAGCATCCAATGCAGTTTGTACACCTTTGTTTTTGAAAGAAGATCCGCACATCATTGGAACAATACTCAGATCAATACAAGCTTTACGGATAGCTTCGTGAACCTCTTCTTCAGTAATAGAAGCTGGGTCTTCAAAGAATTTCTCCATCAAGTTGTCATCATATTCAGCAACTGCTTCAATCAATTTAGCTCTCCATTCATTGGCTTCTTCTACCATGTCAGCTGGTACAGGAATTTCTTTGAAGGTCATACCTTCAGTTTCCATATCCCAGATAACGCCTTTCATGGTAATCAAATCCACTACACCAATAAAGTCATCTTCAGCACCAATTGGTAACTGCAAAGGAACTGCATTAGCTCCTAGCATTTCTTTCACCTGGTGAACCACCATTAAGAAATCAGCGCCAGAACGGTCCATTTTGTTTACAAAACCAATACGTGGAACTTTGTAACGGTTTGCTTGACGCCAAACAGTTTCAGATTGTGGTTCCACACCGTCTACCGCAGAGAACAAGGCAATCAAGCCGTCCAGTACGCGCATAGAACGCTCTACCTCAACGGTGAAATCCACGTGACCGGGAGTATCAATGATGTTGAAATAATATGATTTGGTGTTGGCATCAGCCGTACCCTTGTTGGTAGGGAATTTCCACTCACAACTTACCGCAGCAGAAGTGATGGTAATACCTCTTTCCTTTTCCTGTTCCATCCAGTCGGTAGTAGCTGCACCATCGTGCACCTCACCAATCTTGTGAATCATACCGGTATAGCGCAGGATACGCTCGGTAGTGGTGGTTTTACCGGCATCAATGTGCGCGGCAATCCCAAAATTTCGTTGTAGTCTCAAGTCCGCCATAAAGAGTTCTTGTTTAAGATTTGTTTTTCTGAAGTACGCTTCAAATTTTTCGAGCGGCAAAGGTAGTAATAATCCCGATTGTACAAGGGGTTCACCCATATTTAATTCTGATGGGGATAATTTTGGGTTAAGTACATAAAAAAGCCCCGGAATTTCCGGGGCCTATAGTTACTCTTTTTGAGAGATTAAACCTTGAAGTGAGAGAAAGCCTTGTTGGCTTCTGCCATACGGTGGGTATCTTCTTTCTTTTTGAAAGCGGCACCTTCACCTTTTGCTGCTGCCATGATCTCATTGGCTAATTTGTCAGCCATTGTTCTACCATTTCTTTCGCGGCTAAAACGGATCAACCATTTCATGCTCAAAGAAATTTTACGGTCAGCACGAACTTCAGAAGGAATCTGGAAAGTTGCACCACCAATTCTACGGCTGCGTACTTCTACAGCAGGAGTAACATTGGCAATAGCTTTTTTCCAAACCTCGTATCCGTCTTCTCCGGTAGTTTTGGTTACTTTATCAACTGCATCATAGAAAATGTTGATAGCAGTGGATTTTTTACCTTGCCACATTAAGTTATTAATGAAACGGGTAACCAACTTATCGTTGAAACGTCCGTCTGGTGCTAAAGGTAATTTTTTGGCTTGTGCTTTACGCATGATTGCTAATTTTTAATTGGGCTGAATTTCTTCAAGTTTTAAAACTTTACTCAGCTATATTAATAGATTATTTCTTTGCTTTTTCCTTCTTAGTACCGTATTTAGAACGGCTCTTCTTACGGTCTTTAACACCCGCAGTATCCAAGCTACCACGAACGATGTGGTAACGCACACCTGGCAAATCCTTCACACGACCACCGCGAATCAACACGATGCTGTGCTCTTGCAGGTTATGTCCTTCACCGGGGATATAGGCGATAACTTCCACTTTGTTGGTCAAACGAACCTTAGCCACCTTACGCAAGGCAGAGTTTGGTTTCTTAGGAGTAGTTGTGTAAACCCTGGTACAAACACCACGACGCTGTGGACATGCATCCAAAGCTCTTGATTTACTTTTAGCCCTGATTATTTCGCGACCTTTTCTAACTAATTGCTGTATTGTAGGCATTCTAATCCGTTTAAAATTTCGGACGGCAAAGGTAATGGCTGAATGTGAAAAACCAAAATGTTTTCAAAAGTTTTCCCCCAGTATTTTCAAAAATAGTCCAAAATGGGCGTTTTTAGCCTTAAATCTGGGGATAAGTTCCTTCAAAAAACTCCTGTTTTGTGGGTCTCCCACCTAAAATGTCTATTTTAATGAAAAAAAAACTCCTCTAAAAAAAAGGATTCCCCTTCCCTTTCAAACATGGGTTTGGGTAGAGTTTTTAGCCCATTCTTGGTAAAACCATTGCAAATACCTGGGGGTTCTAATCCGGGAATCGTTCGTCTTGATGCATTTGCAGTACCCACCACCAATAACAATTTGATTCTTAGTAGAAACTCATCTGGTTCTGCTAGTTTGCAGCAGCTTGGAAAATCCGCACAATTAATTGAATCAGTGAATATCAAAAAAATTTAACCGGAATCTATCCAATAAAAAATGCCCCGATCACTCGGGGCATTCTAAAACAATATTGATTTTATACTTTAAACATCCAACCATGTGTATCGGCAATTCGCCCTTCTTTGATATCATCCAATTGTTGTTTGATAGCAGGTGAAACCGTAAACTTATCTAGGTCAAATGGCATTATATGATCCTTGTATTTCAATTCTTTGATTGGTGCAATGGTAGCCGCAGTGCCTGTTCCAAATACTTCTTGCAAAGCTCCAGACTCATATGCAGCCACTAATTCATCTACATTTATTCTGCGTTCCTCTACTTTAATCCCCATCCCCTCTAATAAGGTCATGACCGATTTACGTGTAACACCATGAAGAATAGTTCCTTCTTCTAAAGACGGAGTAACTGCAACTCCATTAATCAAGAAAAATACATTCATCATACCCACTTCTTGCAGCCATTTATGTTCGTTTGCATCGGTCCACAACACTTGATCATATCCCATTGTGTTTGCCATTTTTGCAGCCATCATACTACCCCCATAATTACCTGCATTCTTGGAGAATCCAACACCACCAGGAGCTGCCCTAGTGTAGTTTTCTTCTACTAAAATTTTCATAGGCTTGGCATAATATGGACCCGTTGGGCTCAAGATAATTAAGAACTTATATGTTTCAGAAGGTCTCACCCCCAACATGGCATCGGTTGAAAACATGAATGGACGAATATATAAGGCGTGATCCTTCATATTAGGAATCCAATCCTTGTCCAATTCAATCAATTGTCGCATGCCTTCCATAAAGATTTCTTCAGGTACTTGAGGCATACACATTCTTTCTGCAGACAGGTTGAATCTTTTAAAATTCTCTTCAGGTCTAAAAATGGCGGCTTCTCCTGCTTGATTTTTATAGGCTTTGATTCCTTCAAAAATGGATTGACCATAATGAATCGCAGCCAAGGAAGGGTCTAATTGCAAGGGCTGATATGGCTTAATGGATACATTTGTCCAAGCTCCATTCACAAAATCTGCTTCTAACATATGATCCGTGAAATACTTACCAAATGGAATATTTTCCAGACTCATTGTAAGCAATTTGCTTACACCCACTTTTGTAATCTTTATTCCAGCCGCTGCTACCATAGTTTTATATTTGCTGCAAATAAACGAAAAAAATAAAAGCTAACAATCGTTAATATTGTAAAACTTATGTCAAACAACCCAGTCATCTTACCTGATTTTGTTATTGCCAATCTATATGGTAATAATTTGGTAGTGGGTTCAGACATAGTTGCCAAGGAAAGACCCAAACAAATTCTTGCTGAGAAAACAGTGGTGTCTGTGGTTGAAAAGCAAGTAGAAAAGAATCCTGCGGTTCAAACTATTCCAGTTACACCAACAATGATTGCTTCAAAACCAACTGTAGCTAATAAGCCAATAGAAACACCAAAGCAATGGTTCTTGGGCAATAATGGCAAACAAATTACTGTGATGGTTAAGGAAGATAGCGTACCATATATCAATGACAAGCATTTACAATTCTTATCAAATGTATTGAGTGCATGCAAATTGAATCTTGGAGATATTGCGCTTGTTAATTACAACAATTTCCCTCTTGGTTTTGAAGAACTAAAAACCAAATCAAATCCAAAGATTGTTTTGGTTTTTGACCTATCTCCAAAAGAATTAAAGTTGCCTTTTACCATACCTGTCTACCAAGTGCAAGACTATGCACAATGCCGGTTCTTGTTTGCCCCTTCTCTCACAAAAATGGAAGGTGATCAAGCAGATGCAAAGGCTGAAAAAACCAAACTTTGGAATAGTTTGAAAATATTATTCCAACTCTGATAGCTGAATAACCAATCATGTCTAAAAACATTTTCATTGAAACCAAGCATCTCTTATTGAGACAATGGAAATTGGATGATGCATTGCCCTATGCTGCTATGAATGCAGACCCAAAAGTAATGGAACATTTCCCTAGCACTTTATCAATAGAAGAGAGTACCATTCATTTAAAAAAAATGCAAACTTCGATTGAGGAAAAAGGATTTGGTCTTTTTGCTCTAGAACTTAAAGAAAATGGCGATTTTATTGGATTCACCGGATTAAGCGTTCCAAGTTTTGAATCTGAATTCACACCTTGCATAGAAATAGGATGGAGAATTGCCAGCCCCTTTTGGAGAAAGGGTTATGCATTTGAAGCTTCTTCTGCTTGTTTGACTTGGGGATTTAGTAATCTAGGAATATCTGAAATCTTTTCATTTACTGCTTGTTCCAATTATCCTTCTGAAAACCTAATGATTAAATTGAGTATGAATAAATGGGGGCATTTTGAGCACCCAAAATTACCAGAAGGTCATCACTTAAAAACACATGTGGTATATTCCATCAACAAAAGCCATTACTATGAGCACTAATCATATCACTTTGATATTTGCTACCAATAACCAAAACAAGGTTAAGGAAATTAGATCCATTTTGTCAGAGGCATTTGAGATTATCACTTTAACAGAAGCTGGCCTTGACATTGATATTCCTGAGCCGTATGATAGTTTGGAAGCCAATGCATCAGAAAAATCTAGCACCATACATAAGCTTACTGCCAAAAACTGTTTTAGTGAAGACACAGGTTTAGAAGTAGTTGCATTAAACGGGGAGCCCGGTGTCAAGAGTGCTAGGTATGCTGGGGAGGGAAGAGATTTTCAGGATAATATCAATAAGTTATTAGCCAATCTAGATAATCAAAGCAATAGAAAGGCAAGATTTAGAACCGTTGTTTCCTTAATCTGGGAAGAAAAAGAATATTTGTTTGAAGGTATTTGTGAAGGACAAATTACCAAGGACCAAAAAGGATTACAGGGATTTGGCTATGACCCTATATTTATTCCTGATGGCGCTTCAACAACATTTGCAGAAATGAGTATAGAAGAAAAAAATAAGTTTAGTCATCGGAAAAAAGCCATTGCCAAATTGGTAAATTTTCTTCAAACCAAACTACATGAATAGAATTAAAATAACGCTACCCAATGAGTTCTACTTTGTATCCAATATCAAAATCAGAATCACTGATTTGAATTATGGGGGCCATGTAGGAAATGATAGAATTTTGGCCCTATTACAAGAAGCTAGACAAGAATATTTGCTACAATTTGGTTATGGCGAATTAGATTTTGAAGGTCTTGGATTAATCATGGCAGATGTTGCCATTGAATACAAATCCGAATTGAAATATGGTCAAACAATTGCTATTTCCGTAAAGGCGGCTGACTTTGACAAATTAGGTTTTGACCTATTTTACAAAATAGAAATTATTTCTCAACCAGAAAAAATTCTTGCAGCTAAAGCCAAAACTGGCATGATTTGCTATGATTATACAACACAGAAAAAAACAGCCATTCCAGAATCGGCTTTATTGAAAATGTCTAATTAAAATTGATTTAAGTATTCCTATGAAATATTTTTTTTCATTCCTATTTTCCTTCTTTTGCTTGGCTGCCACATCACAAATGCCTGCTTACAAGAACCCTCAATTACCCATTGAACAAAGGGTGAAAGATTTATTAGGAAGAATGACTGCAGAAGAAAAGTTCTGGCAATTGTTTATGATTCCAGGAAGTATAGAAAAAGGTGAAGAAGCTAAATACCAACACGGAATTTTTGGTTTTCAAGTTAGTGCTGTTGCTAATAATTCGGATGCTTCACAACAAATGATGCAATATGGCAAATCAGAAACAGCGGTTGCACTAGCCAAGAAAATAAATGGCATTCAACGCCAGTTGGTAGAACATACTAGGCTTGGCATTCCAATGATTGCTTTTGACGAAGCCTTACATGGCTTGGTGCGCAATGACGCTACCGTTTTTCCACAAGCCATTGCTTTGGCTGCAAGTTGGGATACTAGTTTGGTCAGTCAAGTGGCAAATGCCATTGCAGATGAAGCTGCGGTTAGGGGAATTAGACAAATCCTCTCTCCTGTTATTAATCTTGCCACTGATCCAAGATGGGGCAGAACTGAGGAAACTTATGGCGAAGATCCTTTCTTAACTTCTGCCATGGGCGATGCTTTTATGGGCGCTTTTGAGAGAAAGGGAATCATTACCACACCCAAACATTTTATAGCCAATGTGGGTGCTGGTGGAAAAGACAGTTATCCCATTCATGACAACGAAAGACTATTTAGTGAAACCCATTTCAGACCCTTTGTTAGCGCTTTTAAAAACGCTGGTGCGCGATCGGTAATGACTTCATACAATTCAATTAATGGAAGCCCGGCTTCTGCTAACGATTGGTTATTGAACAAAACTTTAAAAGACAAATGGGGATTCCGTGGGTTTGTGATTTCTGATGCAAGTGCTGTTGGTGGGGCAACTGTTTTACACAATACCGCTAAGGAATATGCTGAGTCTGGCAAGCAAGCCATTACAGCTGGCTTGGATGTGATCTTTCAAACAGCATGGGAACACCACAAATTATTTATCCCCCCATTTCTAGATGGTTCCATTCCAAAGTCTGTTATTGATAGTGCTGTTGCAAGAGTACTTACAGCCAAATTTCAATTGGGATTATTTGAACAACCATATGTATCAGAAAAAGATTTAACGGAGTTACAGAAAAAAGCCCACCAAGCATTGGCCAAAAAAGCAGCCATGGAATCGGTGGTCTTGTTAAAAAACAATGGGGCAATTTTGCCTATTAAAAACAATATCAAGACTATAGCAGTTATTGGCGAGGATGCAGAAGAAGCTAGATTGGGAGGTTATAGCGGACCAGGCACTAACAGAATTAATTTAATCAAGGGTTTAGAAGAAAGAGCCGGAAAGAATGTAAAAATCAACTATGCCAAGGGTTCTACCCGATTATTGAATTCATTAGAAACTATCCCCACAAAATATTTATACCACCTTCAAGGAAAAGATACCATTCACGGTTTAATAGGATCTTATTTCAACAATATTGATTTGAGTGGAACACCCACAGTTACAAGAAATGACCAACAACTCAATTTTAGCTGGACCCTTTATCCTCCAGACAGTAAGTTAGATCTTGATTTTTATAGTGTTCGTTGGAATGCGCAACTGATTGCCCCCATGAGTGGAACCATGGAATTAGGACTAAAAGGAAATGATGGTTTTAGACTGTATCTAAATGGACAATTACTGATTGACCAATGGGCCAAAACAGGATATAACACCAAACTCACAACATTAAAAGTTGAAGCAGGAAAAACCTATCCCATTCAAGTAGAGTTTAAGGAACCCAACGCCAATGCTTCTATTCAACTAGTTTGGAAAGTAGCAACAAAACAAACTATAGAATTTGCAAAAGCTTTGGAACTTGCAAAAAAATCAGACCTTATTCTATTTAATGCAGGTATTGAAGAAGGTGAATTTAGAGATAGGGCAAAACTTTCTTTACCCGGAAATCAGGAAGCCTTATTAACAGAATTATTTAAACTGGGAAAACCAGTAGTAGTTCTCTTAACTGGTGGCAGCGCCATTACCATGCAACCTTGGATAGACAAGGCTTCTGCCGTTTTAGATCTTTGGTATGCAGGTGAGCAAACTGGCAGAGCATTGGCCGCTATTTTATTTGGAGACGCAAATCCAAGCGGCAAACTGCCGATTGGTTTTCCAGTGTCTGAAGGTCAGCTGCCTTATGTATATAATCACTTACCTACTGGTAGGGGCGATGATTATAATGACCTAACAGGAAAGCCCGCTTTCCCCTTTGGATATGGTTTAAGCTATACCCAATTTGAATACAGCAACTTTAAGATGGAAAAGCATACCATCAAAGCATCTGATAGTGTTTGGGTGCAATGCCAGATAACCAATACAGGCAATTTTGATGGGGCAGAAATTGTTCAATTGTATATCCGCGATCAATTGGCTAGCCTTGCACGACCTATTATGGAGCTAAAAGGATTTCAAAAATTGTTTCTGAAAAAAGGTGCATCAGCAACTGTAAAATTTCTAATTACACCAGCTCAATTAGAAATGCTCAATGAACAGATGCAAACAGTTATTGAACCTGGAGAATTCAGAATCATGATTGGGGCTTCTTCCAATGATTTTAGGCTAAAAGGAATATTAAGGGTGGAGCAATAGTTTTGGTTGCTATCAAACTAATTAAACTCCAAATTGACTCAAATGATGGTCCAAGTGTTTGTACAGCATATTGTTCCACTCCGTTACATTGAGCTTTCCAAAGGAATGAGATTCTCTTCCTTCAAAATAAGCTGGCCCATTTTCTAAGGTCTGGTTTATATGATTGATGAGTCTGGTTCTTTCCTTTTCAAATTGCTTGGCATCTGAGATGATAAATGCTGGTGCTGTTGGACTATTGTGTGCATAAGGCTTTTCGGTAACTACTTTACCCTTGACAAATAATTTCAACACAAACTTTAGAATTGGATTGGGTTTGGGATGAATGTTTTCATAAATCATCTCATAACTCACATTGCAATGTGCCAACATTTGAGCCACATTCATCTTGCCCCATTTTGCAGGAGTTTCTGGAGTTAATTGGTTAATCCTGTTAAGAATTTGATGTACGTCAATGGGATCAAATACGCTTTTCATGTTTATGAGGTTTGATGTAGGGATTCAAATGGCTTCATTCCAAATGCGCCAACTTTCTTCTGCTTGTAAGATAAGCATTTCCCATCCATTTTGAATACTGGCGCCCCTTGCTTTTCCCTTTGAAAGAAATTGGGTTTCTTCTGGGTTATAGACAAGATCAAACAAATGATGCTGTTCATTCATGAACTGATAGGGCAAATTTGGAGAAGCATCTATATTGGGATACATACCCAAGGGTGTTGTATTGATTACCAAGGTATGAGACTCCATAGTGGCTTGGTCAATCTGATCATATGAAATATTGGTGGCAGAGCCAGTTCTTGACACATATTGGTAGGCAATCCCTCTTTTTCTTAGTACCCATTCAACTGCTGCAGAGGCCCCACCAGTTCCAAGAATCAATGCTTTTTGGTGATGTGGTTTTAAAAAAGGGGCAAGTGTTTGCTCAAAACCAACAACATCTGTATTATATCCAATTCGTTTCCCATTGACAATACGAACGCAATTACAGGCGCCAATTTCAGCAACTGCCGGAGAAACTTGATCCAAAAAAGCCAGGACCTCTTTTTTATAGGGAATGGTAATATTAAATCCCGCCAAGCCTTCTCGCTTGTCTAAGATTTCTTGCAATGCGTCAATACTGGGTAAGGAGAAATTCTCGTAGGCAATATCCTTTAGTCCCAAGTTTTGAAACTTTTCCGTGAAATATTTCTGGGAAAAAGAATGAGACAAGGGATACCCTAACAAACCATACAGACGCATGTAAAGGGGTTTATTTGTTTAGATACAACTCAAAAGTATCGCCACGCAAACCAATTCTCATGGCTTCCAAAGCAATTACTTCATTGGGAGCAATATTGCCCAAGTTCACGTTACAGCCAATCAATTCTAAGAAGTACAATTGTTGTGCTTTTTGGGGTGCTTCCCAAAGGATTTTTTCGGCAGGAATCTGCGTTAAAATTTCTTGAACCAATCCCTCTCTTACTTCTCCGCTTCCGCGATAGATGCCAACATTACCCGCTTCGCGCGCTTCAGCAATTACATAAGAAGAGCCCGCTTCTAATTCAGCGCGCATGAGTTCAATCCATTTATAAGGAGGAATAATATGCGCTGCGTCTTTAGAACCTACTTCACTCAAAACAGTAGCATGTTTGGTTAATTTTTCAATATAACCGCATTTTTCGGGGTGGGGTATGCTAATAGAACCATCACTTACTTCTACATAATCAATACCATAGTCTTTACACATGGCTATATAGTCGTCAAATTGATTCCTAATCAAGAAAGCCTCAAACAAAGTACCACCAAAGTATATAGGAATTCCATAAGATTGGTAAGCTTGAATTTTTTCACGCAAATTAGGAGTTACAAAAGCTGTACCAAAACCTAGTTTTATCACGTCTACGTGTGGCCCTGCAACACTCATGAAATTATGTACTTCTGGAATACTAAGTCCTTTATCCATGACCATAGTAATACCGTGCGCCCTTGGTTTTGTGACCCTATCTGGAATTTGCGTAAGATTAAAATTCATTTCGTTCGATTTTCGGGTGCAAAAATAGGTTAAACAGTCCACATTATAGATGGATGAGCTGTTGTGGCTTTCCTAAAATGCATTAGATTTTTTTGCCCTTCTTATAACGGGCTACAATATCCACCACTTGGTTGTTCTGTAAGATGGATGGATTGAGTTCTATGAATTTTTTGAGAAACTTGGGTGATTTTTCCATTGCGGCCTCCAATTTCAATAGGGCTTCTTTAGATTTTCCCATGGCAAACAATGCAGAACTTTGATAGAAAAAGAACAAAGGTTTGCTTTCAGTTGCTTTCATAGCAGCCTGGGTTTGTACTAGGGCTTCTTCAAAGAATTCAGCTTTGAGCAAGCATTTAATCAAGGATTCCCAACCTGAAACGTTCTTGGTTTTCTGGCGAACAACCATGCTAAAATATTGGATGGCTTCTTTGTACTGTGCTAAATGCATGCGGCATTCACCCATGGCCAAGTTATACTCTGTAATATTTCTGTGAATTCTGGTGGCCGATTCTAAGTGTTTTATAGCCATTTGCCATTGCACATCCAACATATAGGTAACTGCAATCTTATAATGCAATTTGCTATCTTCTGGATTTAAGTGAACCGCTTTTTTATAGTGAAACCTAGCTTGAGCACTGTTTCCCATTCTATGATAACAATGTCCTATAGCTTCATAGATCACGTCTTCAGGTCTAGAAAGCTCTAAAACTTTTTCTAATACTTCAATAGCTTCCTTGTATTTACGCAAGCGCAAATATGCATCGCCCATATTTCGATAGGCATAATCAAATTTTTCGTCAATGGCTACTGCATATTGGTAAGCATCAATAGATTTCTCATACAATTTGAGCCCCTGATAAGCCGCTGCCATATTAAACCAGGCCAGTTCATTGTAGGGAAAATCATCTATAATTTGCTGGTGTAATCTTATGCTTTCCTCGTTTCTGCCGGTAAAATCGGTCCAAAAACAGATTTTATAAAGGGCTTCCTCATTATTGGGTTCTTCTTCCAAAATCAGTTTTAAGCAGTCAAAAACCTTGTCAAACTCCTCATAATCATCATATACATCGGCTAATTCAAACAACAAATCCAGCCTTTCTTCACCTTCAAAGAGTTGTAAAGCAGCTTCTAAGAGCTCAACTGCCTTGGCTTGTTGGTCCAAGGCCAAATAGGCATCTGTCTTTAAAATATAGAGGTTAACGTCATTGCTATCAAAGAGTTCGGCAGTTTCTAAAATGTTCAAAGCCTCTTGGTATTTGCGATTAGCTAATAGCAAATCTGCTTTTTTGATCATTAAAAGTGCGGAGAAGGGAAATTGTTCTAAGCCAGTTTCGGCTGCTTCAAGGGCCTCATTGAGGTCATCCTTTTCGTCATAATAGTCAATAATCCGTTCAAAAGCGTCTTCCTCCAGAAAAGAGTGACTACGCCCATGCTTTAGATTTTGATACTGTTGTAAAAGTTCTTTGAGTTCCTCTCGGTCTTCTTGGTACGGATTTTCCCTCATTGGACTATTGGTTTATTGAATATAAAACTTTTTTTTACTTTTTTTCAAATCCTAGGCAACTTTTTTCGTCTTCCTGCGTCTTAATAATATTAGGTTAACATTACTAATTGTTAAAATATTGGGAAAAAGAATTAACTTTGTAAAAATGAACAAAAAGCAAGCCATATTAAAAATTACCGTATCTGCCCTGTTTCTCTTGGCAATACAGGTAGCTTTTGCTGCTTTTTCATTTACAGGAATCACTGAAGAAAGGGCTAAAAACAGCAAATATTCTTTGAAAAACCTGAGTAGTCTTTCTCACAAAACTTTGAATTACGCTTCATTGAAAAGCAATTTACAATTCAAAGGCATGCAATTATTGGGATCCAAAGACCCTTTAAATGGTACAGAAATCAATTCTATGTTAAGATTTGATAATGGAAATACTACTTATGTGTATCCTTACAAATTCAAAGTGAAAGTGCCTACCAAATTCAAGACTCCGGTAGCGCCTCACCACTAATTCATTAGTCTATATCCACTAGTTGGAATGTCAAATTTGGAAGCCAAAACTGGGCTCAAGCTAATTTTTTCTGCTTTATAGTTGACAATTGTTTTGTCTCCAGATTCTTTGATCTGGTATTCTAATACAAAACCTGGAACGTCTTTAAATTGGTATTCAAATTCTTTTACTGAAGGAATAATACCGGTAGCGTAATAAAGGCTAAAAATACTTCCATCTTTTAAACTGATAATTGCTTTTTTACACTCGTATCCAAGTATGGTTTTGGTATCATTTACCAAACTAATACTCATTCCTTGATATTGTTTATTAGCTGCAAGCCACTGCTCTTTGTTTAAACGATTCATAAACTTGTTAGTACCAAATTCTCTTAAAACCACAGCAGTATTCTGTGTTTTATCATATATAATGGATTGTTGTAAAGTTGGACTCACCAAGTCTACTCTACTATCATTCCCTTTAATATAAACTGTTTTTGCACTTTTACTAATGCTATTAGAAACGTCTTTGTCCAAAGTACCATCGTCTAAAGTGATTTTGAAAATAACCGTGCATTCCGCCACCACTCTTTGTTGTGCCAATGCTGGTGTTACTAAACCCAGAACCAATATGGCAAAAATTAATTTCATGATTGAGGCTTTTAAACAGTTCAATGTTACAAAATAACTAGACATCCAAACGTTAAAGCTTTAATTGATATTCCCTAATACAAAAGGACCCCGATTAAAAATCGAGGTCCTTTTGTTTATTTTTTCTTTTGTGTTCTTTCTTTTAAATCCTGCACTTTTTTCTGACTCTCCATCATTTGTTCGTACTTCTCCTGCCACTTGCTTTTGGTTTTAGGAGCTTTACGCTTAATCTCAATCTTTGCCAGAATCTTGTCATGATCAATGATATAATTCTGAATCACAAATTGCAATGCCAATGTAATTAAGTTGGATACGGTATAGTACCAAGTAAGGGCAGATGGCAACTTGTTAAAGATAAACAAGAGCATGAAAGGGAAAATATAAGGCATATACTTCAATGCAGGATTGTCCTGAGTTGGGGTCATGCTCATATTATAAATTGAAATCAAAAAGCTAGTAATTACTGCTGTAATTGTGAATAAGCTAATATGGTCTCCAAATCCCATGGGTATTTCAAAAGGCAAACGAGCTATCACGTCATAAGAAGACAAATCCTTACTCCAAAGAAAAGCCTGTCCGCGTAGCGCGATATTGCTATTAAAGAAACTATACAAGGCAAAGAAGATAGGAATCTGTAAAAGGGCTGGAATACAACCACCCAATGGATTTACCCCTGCTTCACGGAAGAGTTTCATTTGCTCCATGGCAAAACCTTGTTGGTCATCCCCAAATTTCTTTTTCAGGGTATCCAATTCAGGTTTCAATACTTTCATCTTAGCACCACTCAAGTAACTACTATAAGTTAATGGCGCCGTTACTAGACGAATGAATAAAGTCAATAACAATACTACCCATCCATAATTCATTACAAAACCTGCAAAGAAGTCAAATACATTCATGATTATGTACTTGTTGATTGGTCTAACAAAGGAATACATATCTCTTCCTAAGTTTACAATCTTATCCATGTCTGGAGCCTGCTTTTTCAGGATATTGAAATCGCTTGGTCCATAATAAAGTTGTAACGGAACTGACACTGAAGAAGCTACTGGCAATTTCATTTGTAAGCTTGCGTCAATGGTAGCCAACTGTGTTGAAGAATCTGTTTTCCTTGCCCAGTTTACAGATCCGTCACTAAAACCATTCTTTGCAATTAAAGTGGTATTAAAGAATTGCTGTACTACACTCAACCATTGTACTGGCTTTTCAAACTGGTGTTCAGTTTTGCTAGAGATATAATCAAAGTCATTTCCTTCTGAGAAACAGATATTAGACATTTGACGCTCATAGGCTGCTGTACGCTCGTGTTGTTCTGTAACAGAATGCCATTGCATATTCAATTGTCCTTGACTCAACAATTTATCAGCACCAGTTAATCCTAGGTTCCAATCAATCATATAGGCATCCGGCTTAATGGTATAGCTATGTACAATGCTTTCTCCTGTTACAGATTGCATGGTAAAGCTAATTTGCTGGCTACCATCGGCTAGTTTGGTAATAGCACCAGTATTGAAAAACAAATCGCCGGTTTGTGATGCTTTATTTGAACCCGTATTTACAGCATAACTCAATTGATCCTTAGTACCTGAAAGCACTACGGGCAAACTATCGTGCGATAGATATTTTTTGAGTAACACAGATTGAACCCTTCCACCTTTGTTGGTGAAAGTCACTTTCATTAAACTGTTTTCAATACTGGTTAAAGTTTCTGTTCCTGTGGCAGCAGTAGTAAAGTTTCCAGCAGCCGTAACACGGTAGGCAGAATCCCTTTTTATACTGTCTATTTTGGCTGTAACTGTATCTTGAATTTTAACCCTACTGGCAGCCACAATGGCCAATGAATCTTCTTGTTTTTTCTTCATTTCTACCAAGGCAGTTTGCTGCTTATTGGTGTACCAGAAATAAAGGAAAAACAAAATACCCAGCAGCACAAAACCAATTACCGAATTCTTGTCCGTCTTCATATCAAATTTTATTGAGCGGCAAAGGTAGTATTTGCAGTTTAGATTGGGAATTGGGAATTTTAAAATTATCCAAGCGTTAAAATAGCTTTAAAACAGGCATTTGAGGCATTTGTATGGGAAATTCGTCGTTTCTTTACCCTCACCGCTTCAACCAAGCATCTTTTCAAGGGCATTCCCAACTTCCACTTTCACATATTCAATTTTGACTATGCAAGCAAATGCAAGTGGGCTTCCTATGGAACAAACCCCAACAATAAGTAAAGCAACAAGATTTTTATGGTGGCTATCTACTGCTGAAGAAGAATTATTGGAAAATGCAGTAGTAGACAGAAACCGATATGCCATTACTGGGATGACAGTATTGGGAACCTGGCTATTTGCCACCCTAGCTTGGACCTATTTCTTTTCTACGGTGGTAGATAATATTTGGGCCTCCATTGGTCTAGGTATTTTTATGGGAGATATTATTCTAGGAATAGATAGGGCCTTGATCAAAGGAATTACTCGAACCAATAAACTCAAACTTGTGCCAATTGGGTTTAGGGTATTGCTTGCTTTAACCATAGGTTTATTTATGGCCCAACCAGCCCTACTCTATTTGTTTAACAAAGAAATTCATGTTCAAATCTCTCTAGACAATGAACAAAGAAAAAGAAGCAAACTCCAATCTCAAGACAGTGTATATCATTCTTTGAAAGCGCCTCTTTTGGAACAAAGGAATCGTTTACAACAACAATTGCTAGACAAGGACAAAGAAGTATCTGCAGGTAGACAAAGTTTTATTGCTGAAACGGATGGAACTGGTGGTAGTAAAAAAATTGGTTTAAAAGACATCGCGCAAGCAAAGCAACAAGCTTATTTGAGATTGCAAGCAGACTATGCGTTGTTGGAATCAGGTTTTAGACCAAAACTCAATGAAATAGATAGCAGTCTCAGGCAGATAGACCAAAATATTTTAAAAGAGCAAGCGGCATTTGAATCCCTGCTCAATGATGGATTTATTACTCGGATTGAGGCATTAAATAACTTAATCGACAAGAACAGATCTGTTGCATTTAGGTATTACTTATTAGTGGCAATTCTTATGCTCATTGAATTAATGCCGGTGATAGCTAAAACCCTTTTGCCCTCTGGCAGTTATGAAGAACACGCTAAATTGCAAGAAGCTTTTGAGATACAACAATTGCAAAAGCGGTATCAAAAAGCTACTGAAGAAATTGAAGCATAATCAAAGTCAACAATCAATGCTACCCAATAACCCTTCTTCTTCCCTGTTTTAAATAGACTAATCCAGCAATCAAAGACATGCAGACAAAGCCAATGACCCACATGCTCTTTTCAGAAGATGGAATTTTTACAGATGCAATTACCTCTCTAGAAGCGGTGATAATAAAAACCAATAACAGCAATAAAGAGATAATTATCAAAGTTTCACCACCTTGACTATGCATAATTTTGAGTAGCGCTCCTAGAATGGATGCAGCAAAAGATGCAGTATAACTGTAGAAAAGAATTTGTTCTTGTTTCATGTTATTTGGCTCCTCCTGGGCAGTTTCTTTTTAAATAATCAGTATATAATTGAGACAAGTGATTAAAGGTTCCGGGACCTTCAGAAATACTATGAGACCTATTGGGATAACTCATCATTTGAAATTGCTTTCCATTGCGGATAAGTTCATTCACTAGCATTTCCATATTTGAATAGTGTACATTATCATCACCAGTACCGTGAATTAAAAGCAGGTTCCCTTTTAAATTCTTAGCATGAGTAATAGGGCTTCCTTTGATAAATCCGCTCTTGTCTTCTTGGGGTAATCCCATATAGCGTTCCTGATACAAATTGTCATAAGAAAACTGGTTGGCAACACCTGCTACCGCGATCCCCGTTTTATAAATATCAGGATATTGGAACATCAAATTTTGAGTAGCGGAACCACCCCCGCTCCAACCCCAAACAGCAATTCTATTGGAATCCACAAAAGACCATTTCATGATTTCTTTAGCGGCCATGGCTTGGTCTCTAATATTTACTTGGCCAATTTTTTGGTAAATAGATTTGCGCCAAGCTCTTCCTTTGGGAACTGGCGTGCCGCGATTGTCTATAGAGATATAAATATACCCGTCTGCAGAAAGGTCTCCACGGTAGAGATAATTATACCCTACACCGTATTCGTCTTTTACATTTTGGCCCCATGGCTCTGTGTACACGTAAAACAATACTGGATATTTTTTCTTGGGATCAAAATTAGTGGGCTTAACAATCCAAGCATCCATGGTCACACTATCAGCCGTAGTAATGGTAAAAAACTCCAAACTTGATTTGGTTTTATCCTGTTGACTAATGGCAACATTAACTTTATCCCCATCGGTTCCTACATGTCCAGGCAACTTTACCCACTCCGTAGTATTTGGTGTGTAATAATTAGAGAACTGGTGTCTGGCATAAACTGCTCCAGGAGCAATTTCATAATTATGGGTTCCGGGTTGATTGTCTGGTGTAATCCTTTGAGCTGTTCCAGAACCATCTAGTCTGGTTCTATACAAATATCGTTGTGTGGCATTTTCTGGAGAAGCTTCAAAATATAAGTATCCGCTTTTTTCATCAATGCAAGAAATCTGCATTACGTCATACTTGCCATTGGTGATGCGTGTTACAGATTTACCATTTCTGCTGATGCGATACAAATGTCTCCATCCGTCTTTTTCACTGGCCCAAATAAATTCATTGCCATTGTCTAACCAGTCCCAACCACCATAACTATATTTCTCATCCCACAAGGCTAATATATCAATCCAAGCTTCGTCTTCTTCCTGATAAATAGAAGTTGATTTTCCTGTTTTAACATCGCAAAGCAAAATAGCCGTTTCATTCTGTTTGCGATTCAAATGCTGAACAATCAATTGACTGCTATTGGCAGCCCATTCCATTCTAGGAACATAAGATTGCAAAACAGAATCAGTGGGAATTAGCATCCATTTTGTTTTGGGATTACCCAAACTAACTACGCCAATTTTAAATGGTGAAGGAGCTGTTCCTGCTACAGGATATTCTACAGGAATGGGAAAAGGATAAATTGAATCAGTGTTGTTCACCATCAAATAATCTCTGGTAATCTTGGCATCCATTTGCCAATAGGCAATTTGTTTGCTATCCGGACTCCACCTAAAACCATCTCTACAGAAAAACTCTTCTTCATAAGCCCAGTCAAAAGTTCCGTTGATGCGCTTTCTACTTCCCCCAGTTGTCAGTGCTTCTATTTTTCCTGTAGCAAGATCTTCTGCATAAATATTGTATTCACTCACATATGCAACTTTGCGACTATCGGGTGAAAATTTGGCAAACATTAAAGAAGAAGTTGGTTTACCCTTACCCAATTGCTTGATCAAATTGGTATTCAAATCCAATACCCAATAATCACCCCTAGTGTCATAACGCCAAACCTTTTTGCTATTGGTATAAATCAACAATTTGGTTTCATCTTCAGAAAAGAAAAAGTTTCGAGGATTAATAGGTTTTTCTGCCCCTTGAGGTGTTAACTGTTTTTTGGTGATGACTTTTGTTTTCTTGCTACTGTTTAAATCGGTATAGAAAATCTCTCCAGCATCTATAGCATAATAACCGCTCCCTTTGGGTGTCCATTTAATACCCTGTGGTGGCTGAGCTGCCAAATGCAGGAAAATGAATGAGCAGAATAGGATGAACGTTACTTGCTTAGAATATTTCATGGAACTGGAATTTGAACACTAAAATTACAAACTTAATCAATAGTTAAGTTAACCTAAAAAAGCCCTTTAAACGAAAACATCCCGGAAAAACCGGGATGCTTTTGATAAAAATATTTTAGTACTATTAAGCTACACCTGATTTTTTCTTATCACCGTTATTGCTTAATTCATTGTACTTCTTAGCAGCGCCAATAAAACCAACAAATAAAGGAGCAGGAATTTCTACTGAGCTCTTTAATTCAGGATGGTATTGAACACCAATAAAGAAAGGATGCGTAGGAATCTCCACAATTTCTACCAAACCAGTTTGTGGGTTGGTTCCGCTAGCAATCATTCCAGCATCTGTGAATTGCTGCAAGTATTCATTGTTAAACTCATAACGGTGTCTATGTCTTTCAGTAATCTCTGTTGAGCCATATATTTTATGTGCCAGACTGCCTTCAGTAATATGACAAGGATAAGAACCCAAACGCATGGTACCACCCATCATGGTAATTTTTTTCTGTTCTTCCATCATATTGATAACTTGATTGGTACTATTGGCATCCATCTCTGTGCTATGTGCGTCTTTTAACCCAAGGATATTTCTAGCAAATTCTATCACTGCCATTTGCATTCCTAAACAAATTCCAAAAAATGGCAATCCTTTTTCTCTAGCATATTGCACAGCAACAATCTTTCCTTCAATACCCCTTAATCCAAAACCAGGAGCAACCAATAATCCATCCAAACCTGCTAGTTTTTCAGAGACATTTTGTTGCGTAATATATTCGCTATGAACGTTCACCACTTCTACTTGTACATCATTAATGGCGCCAGCGTGTACAAAGCTTTCTAAAATTGATTTGTAGGCATCCTGTAATTCAATATACTTACCAATCAGACCTACTGTTACTTTGCTTTTCGGATATTTAAGTTTATCCAAGAAGCCCTTCCATTTATCCAAATTGGGTTCCTCAAATTTGGTAATATTCAATTTCTTTAAACAGATCAGGTCTAATTTCTGGCGCAACATGAGCAAAGGCACTTCATAAATAGTTGGTGCGTCCATGGCTTCAATTACCGCTTCTGTTTTTACATTACAGAATAGGGCAATTTTGCGTTTTAGGTCATTGTTCAAAGGATGTTCCGTACGGCAAACTAAGATATCTGGATGCACCCCGGTTTCACTCAGCATTTTTACACTGTGTTGAGTAGGTTTGGTTTTGAGTTCCTTGGCCGCCTTTAAATACGGGATCAAGGTTAAGTGAACCACCATTAAGTCTTCGTCTGGCAATTCCCATTGCAATTGTCTAACGGCTTCAATAAAGGGTAGACTTTCAATATCGCCTACGGTTCCACCTATTTCTGTGATGACAATATCATAAGTATCTCCCTCTCCCAATAACAACATTCTACGTTTGATTTCATCGGTAATATGCGGAACTACCTGTACCGTTTTCCCAAGAAAATCACCTGCGCGCTCTTTATTGATCACGGTTTGGTAGATTCTACCCGTAGTCACGTTATTGGCTTGAGAAGTATAGGTACTCAAAAAGCGCTCATAGTGCCCTAAATCCAAGTCTGTTTCAGCACCGTCTTCAGTTACATAACATTCCCCATGTTCATAGGGGTTTAGAGTACCTGGATCTACGTTGATATAGGGATCAAACTTCTGGATGGTTACTTTTAAACCACGAGCTTGTAGCAATTTTGCTAGTGAAGCTGCTATAATTCCTTTACCCAAACTACTGGTTACACCACCAGTAACAAAAATGTACTTAGCCATATGACGGTTATTATGCTTTATAGTGCCTAGGCACCGGTTCTATTTTTTATTGAAAGCCATAATTAATGGCCACGCCTCACTTTCTTGACTCTTCTGAGCCGATTTTGAAAAAACAAAATAGTACTTACAGGGCCTCCTGCAGTTGCCATATGAATTGTTCAGTAAATTGACCTAGGGAAATAATGTTGACTAAAATTCTCAGCGGTCATACAAAACTAAGCCAAAAAAACCGTTGAAAAAAAATACCTGAGGCAAAACAACCATCCCCTGCGCAGAAGTGTTAATTTGAAGTGCAAATCTTTCCCGTAAAAAATCTCATTATGAAAAAAATCCTTTTTTTAACCTTGGCTGCATTGTCTACCGCTGCCTTTCTGGGTTATCGTCACAAAGCGCCTGAACCGCAGATCTTAAGTCCTGAATGTTATGTCAGCTGTTATAATGCTGATATCAGGGACCAATACAGAGAAGAAGCAAATACCATGGCATTTGCCAATATGCACCCCAAGCCCCTTCCCTTTCAATTGGAAGACGCCATTGGTAAATCAGTCACATTCAAAGCTGCCGATGGTTCAACCGCCATGGGGTATGAAATAAAGGCAAAGAAAAAGTCTGACAAATGGGTTTTTGTGATCCAAGAATGGTGGGGACTGAATGACTATATTAAAAGAGAATCAGACAATTTGTACAAAGAGCTGGGTGATGTAAATGTGTTGGCACTTGATATGTACGATGGCAAAGTTGCCGCTACTCCTGATTCAGCCATGAAACTAGTACAAGCCGCCAAAACTGATAGATTAGAAAATATTATCAAAGGGGCATTAGCATATTCTGGTTCTAAAGCCAAAATCTATACCATTGGGTGGTGCTTTGGAGGCATGTGGAGCTTGCAAACTGCTTTATTAGCAGGCAAACAAGCTGCAGGCTGTGTAATGTATTATGGCAGACCTGAAAATAACCTTGAAAAACTCAAAACCCTTAACTGTGATGTGGTTGGTTTCTTTGGCAACAAAGACCGTAGCCCTTCACCAGAAATAGTGACCAAATTTGAACAAGACATGGCAAGTTTGGGTAAAAAATTAACTACCAATAAATACGAGGCAGGACATGGCTTTGCCAATCCTTCCAACCCTTCTTTCAACAAAGAAGCAACAGAAGACGCCCACGCTAAAGCGATAGCATTTTTGAAAGCACACTAATATCATTCAGCATTATATAAAAAGCCGGTCTCATGTTATTAGACCGGCTTTTCTATTTTTTTCCTCTTCATTTCTCACTTCTCATTCCTCACTTCTCACTTCCTTCCTTCACTCTTCAATTTCTTCTTCCTCTCTTCGCTCTTCACTTTTATCTCTTCACTTTTATCTCTTCACTTATTTTAAAAAACTTCTCCCAAATTAACAAAGAATCCTTTAGACCCATCTTTTCCAAATCCATAATCAATACAGAGATTGGTTCCAGAATGCTTATTTAATTTAATTCTCAATCCTCCACCATAGCCTGGCGTTAACACCTGAAATTGAGAAGAAATATCTGGTGAGAAATATTGTAGGTTTCCAAAAACAACTGCCCCTAGCATCCCATTTTTTGTAAGATTAAATCGATATTCGGTTTCTGCATAGAACATTTGGCTTCCTCTAAATCTTCCTTGAATATATCCCCTTCCAGTATTATACTGATCATCCCAACCGGTACTAGGTAACAAAAGATAAGGAGCTTTGCCATTTAAGATCATCCAATTATAACTCCAAAGTGCAAGGGTATTATTGGAATGTTTTGGAAAGGGGAGATACTTTCTAACTTCAATTAACAAAGACTGCCAATTGTTATCACTTCCCAAAAACTTTCTACTATCCCTTAAAATTGCATTCATAAACCAACCATTCTTTGAATTGATTTGATTGATTCTACTATCATAAGTGATTCTAGCAATCAAACCTATGGCAAATTCACTGGTACCTAATTGTCTGTTAATGGCATTGTTTAAACGTCTGGTAACAGAATCCAATATTTTTATATCCCACATCTGGTCATAATAGAAACCTACACCAGCATACCAATTTTTGGCAACAGACTTCATAACTGTTTGATGTAGTTTCAAACCCTTGAACGCAATCTGGTGACCCTTATTTGGATTTGTTCTTCCACCTACGCCATAAATATTGGAAGGATAATCAATGATTCTATTATCAGATATAAAATTGTATTTGTTGTTCTTGGTCCAAATATTGGCGGTTAACGGAAGTAGTATTTGATTATACTGAGAATAAGTAATACTGCTTGAGATGCTTGACATTTTGGCATCTGCTGCCGTATCATTATAGTAAGCAAGATTGGCACTTAAGATTCCTGCAAAACCTGTTTGCAAGGAATAACCTGCAGCGGGAATAAAGGAAAATTGTTTTATTCGTTTATCTGATGCGCTGTCATTTGCATGCTGTTTTCCTTTTTTTTTGAATAAGTCTGATATGTCTTTTTCTTGAACTGTCTTTTTGAATGAACTATACCTTTCATTTTTTTGAGCAGATGAATCTTGAGAAAATGCATCCGTCTGTTGAAGCAGGAAAAAGATTAAAACTAAAAGGCTATTAATTTTCATATAATACCCAATAAGGGACATTGCACAAAATATTGGATCAATTACATGTCACTCAGAATCTTCTTGTAACTGGTTACAATTCCTTTGATCAAAGAAGAACTAAAACCTTGATGCTCCATTTCATTCAAACCCGCAATAGTACAACCTTTAGGCGTAGTTACTTTATCTATCTCTTGTTCAGGGTGTGTATTTTTTTGTAGTAGTAATTCTGCAGCGCCTTTTACGGTTTGAGCCGCAATTAAGGAAGCCACTTTTGCACTAAATCCAATTTCAATTCCACCTTGAATATTTGCCCGAATATAGCGCATGGCATAGGCAGTTCCACAGGCTCCAAGAACGGTTGCAGCGTCCATGAGTTTTTCTTCAATAAACACCGATTTACCCAAATGATTAAACACTTCACTAACAAAAGCATTTTGAACTTCAGTAGCATTACTAGCACAAATACAAGTCATACTTTCTTGAATGGCAATTGCGGTATTGGGCATGGCTCTAAACAAAGCAAATGCATCACCAATAATCTCTTGAATATCTTTGATCCAAACCCCAGTAACCACACTTACAATAGCATGTTGGTCTTTGTTCAACACCGGTTGTATTTGTTGTAATACTTCTTTAATCTGAAAAGGCTTGATGGCTAGGATTATCCATTGGGCATTGGATACTGCGCTCAAGTTATCATTGGAAATTTTCACACCTTTTTCTTCTAAGTGTTTAATGGTTTCCAGATTACGTTTAGTAACCGTTAATTGCTGCGGCAAAACAAAACCACTATTGATCAACCCTTCTGCAATGGCAGAACCCAGATTCCCTCCTCCAATAATGGCAATTTGCTGCTTCATGTTTATAAATCTATACTTAGTAATAAATCAATTCTTTCAAATAATTTCTGACATAATCGTCCACACCATTTTCTAAACTATAAAATGGTTTGTCATATCCAGCATCGCGCAGCTTCTGCATATCTGCCTGAGTAAAATACTGATACTTGTCTCTAATATCTAATGGCATGTCTATAAAAACAATATTGGGCTCCAAGTCTAACCCTTTGAAGCTGGCTATGGCCAAGTCTTCAAAACTTCTGGCAATGCCAGTTCCAAGATTGTATAGCCCACTCTTGGCAACACCCCAATGCTGATTCACCATTAAATGAGACATCCAACCAATCACTTCTAGCAAATCTTTTACATAAATAAAATCTCGCAGCTGTTGTCCATTTTGAAAGTCTGGGCGATGACTTTTGAACAATTTCACCTGGCCGTTTTCTCGAATCTGTTTTACAGAATGCCAAATCACACTGGCCATTCTTCCTTTATGGTATTCATTGGGACCATACACATTGAAGAATTTTAATCCAGCCCAAGAAGGTGGAGCGCTTGTTTCTAACAATGCCCATTTGTCAAATTCATTCTTACTAATCCCATAAGGATTTAGTGGCTTTAATTGGTCTACAATATTGTGATCATCTTTATAACCCAGTGCGCCATCACCATAAGTGGCTGCAGAAGAAGCATAGACCAATGGAATATTTTGTTGCACACATAAATGCCAAATCTCTTGAGAATAAACCAGGTTCAATTCCTCGTGAATGGCATAGTTAAATTCTGTGGTATCCGTTCTTGCACCTAAATGAATGATCAGGTCAATCTTTGGTTGATGCTCAGCAACCCATTCAAAAAAAGATTGCCTTTCTACTAAATTGGCATAGGCTGTTTTTTCCCAATTGGGTCTTTTGGCCTCTACTCCAAAATCATCCACCAAAATCAAGTTTCTAAACCCTTGACCATTCAGCCAAGACACCATGCAGCTACCAATAAATCCGGCAGCGCCTGTTACTACAATGTTGGCTGATGCTTCCATATTAACTTAAGCGTTTTTCAATAGCCGTATCGTATTTGTTTTTCCAATCTATAATGCTACCCCAGCTAGTTCCATTTACACTAATTTGTCCAGCACTAACCAGACCCAATTCAGTGATAGAAATAGCAGCAGTTTCAACAGCTTCTTTAAAAGCAGCTAGCTTAGCGGGCTTTACAGAAACAACCACCCTGCTCTGTGCTTCACCAAACCAGAAAGCATCTTTTCTCATGCCTTCCACTGCATTTACATCAAATCCAAGATTGGAATAGAATCCACTTTCTAATAAGGTAATGGCCAATCCACCTTCACTAATATCGTGAGCACTTTGAATCAATTTATTTTTAATCAAGTTTGTCACTAAGGATTGAACAGCATATTCTTCTTCCAAACTAAAATGTGGTGCTGGTGAAAATTCTACTGCTTTTAGTTTGTGCAAGTATTCAGAAGAAGCAATGTCATTTTGTTGTTGACCAACCAAGAAAATATGATCACCAGCTTCTTTAAAATTCAGCGTCATCCTAGTATTAAAATCATCCAAGATACCTACCATACCAATAGTTGGAGTTGGATATACCGGACCATCTGGATTTTGATTGTAGAAACTTACATTACCACCTGTAACCGGTGTATTGAATTTTTTACAAGCATCACCCATACCTGTTACTGCTTTTACAAACTGATAATAAACTTCTGGATCATAAGGATTACCAAAATTCAAACAGTTGGTTACGCCAATAGGTTCTCCACCGCTGCAGACAATATTCCTAGCAGCTTCTGCTACAGCAATCATACCTCCAACATAAGGATCTGCAAATACATATTTGCTATTACAATCCACAGTAATGGCCAATGCTTTTCCGGTGCCTTTTGCTAAAACAACTGAAGCATCACTTGGGGCATTGGTAGATGTATTACCCGCACCCACCATACTGTCATATTGGGTATATATCCAGCGCTTAGAAGCTATATTAGGAATTTGTATTAATTGCTCTGCAGTGGCTTTTAAGTCATCTGTATCGGCAATGCTATCTTGTTTAAAGGCTTTAATTTTTTCAAAGTATTTGGGCTCAGTGTATTCTCTAGTATACTGAGGAGCACCACCACCCAAAACCAATTCATAAGCAGGAATCTCAGCTTCTAAAACACCGTGCATGTAGAATTTCAACAAACCATCATCGGTTACTTCTCCAATTTTTGAGCAACTCAAATCCCATTTATCAAAAACAGCCAATACGGCTTCTTCTTTGCCTTTTTCTACCACAATCAACATACGCTCCTGGCTCTCGCTCAAAAGCAATTCCCATGCTTTCATGTTTTGTTGACGGGTTGGAACCTTGTCCAAATCAATGCGCATTCCCACACCCCCTTTTGCACTCATTTCGGCAGTAGAGCAGATAATACCTGCTGCACCCATGTCTTGCATACCAATGACAGCATTGGTA
This sequence comes from Chitinophaga pinensis, assembly GCA_943372255.1. Classification (GTDB taxonomy): domain Bacteria; phylum Bacteroidota; class Bacteroidia; order Chitinophagales; family Chitinophagaceae; genus Sediminibacterium; species Sediminibacterium pinensis_M. Next base: position 1,490 of record CALRXZ020000006.1, on the reverse strand, counting down.
TCAATTACTTCTAGACAAGCTTCTAATAATTTTTTCTCTTGAAAGGGATCTCCAACTTGAACAGCTGGTAATTCTTCAGTGCTTTCCGCAGTAATTTCTGCGGAAGCAAAACTAGCTCCACCAATGCCGTCTTTTCCAGTTGCTGATCCTACAAAATATACAGGATTACCAATGCCAGCTGCTGTGGCACTAATCATTTTATTGGATTGCATGATTCCAACGCTCATGGCATTTACCAATGGGTTGGTATGATAACAGTCTTCAAAATAAACTTCACCACCAACGGTAGGTACACCAAAGCAGTTACCATAGTGTCCAATTCCATGAACTACCCCTGCCAATAAACGCTTGGTCTTGGGATCTTCTATATTACCAAAACGCAAACTATTCAATGAGGCAATAGGTCTAGCACCCATGGTAAAAATATCACGTTGAATACCACCAACGCCGGTTGCAGCACCTTGAAAAGGCTCAATGGCACTAGGGTGATTGTGGCTTTCAATTTTGAATACTACTCCAAAGCCATTTCCCATATCCATTAATCCTGCATTCTCTTCACCGGCTGCTACTAGCATCCTTCCTCCATCACGTGGCAGGGTTTTCAACCATTTGATACTATTTTTATAACTGCAGTGTTCACTCCACATACCACTGAAAGCGCAGAGCTCAGTGAAATTGGGTGTACGACCCAGTTTTTCCTTTATCAACTCAAATTCTGCTTCGGTAATGCGAAGCTGTTGGGCGGTTTTAGCTGTGATTTCCATACTGCGCGAAGGTAAGAAAGTAGCGCAATGGGGCAAGACTTATTCTGATTTTACTACCCTACCACTTCCAGCTGTTCTTTTTTGAATGCTTTCAGGTGCCCCTTTGTAATGAACATCGCCACTGCCGCTTATGTTGGCATCAATAGTTTTATTGGCAAAAACCTTTGCGTTACCGCTACCACTAATTCTAGCTGTTACCTCATTGGTATATAAGCCATAAGCATCCACTGAACCACTTCCACTAATACTTGTCAGAAGCGTTTCTGCTTTACCAGAAACCTGAATTTTACCACTACCGGCTATACTACAATCTACAGATTTGGCATTATTGATGTCCAATTTAATATTACCTGAACCAGAGACTGCCAAACTCAATTTGCCGTCATTACTAAAATTGCCCTTCCCAATCATATCACCGCTACCAGATAAATACACCCCAGTAAGTGTTGGAAGGATTACATAGACTACTATCTTGTTCCTTGAACGGATATTGCTGTTTTTCTTACTGCGGATACTCAATTTTCCGTCTTCTACCTTGGTTTCTATATAAGAAAGTAGATTTTCATCAGCTTCAACTTGGATACTATTTTCAGTTCCATAGGCTATCATTACGTCCCAAGATCCGGATGACGCAACTTTAGTAAAGTTCCCAGAGGGTCTGTTTTCTTTCTTTATCTGTCCATTTCCTTCAATTTTTTCCCATCCCCATTGGGCATTTGCTTGAAT
>CALRXZ020000005.1:0-63242 GCA_943372255.1 Chitinophaga pinensis | reverse complement strand
TTCTTGCCATTACTGTATTCTCTTTTTTTCAGGATGTCAATGACAACTTTGTCAATAGGCAAAGACATATCCGCTTCTGTTAAGTCATCCCAAGCAATCCAACGCATCACTTCCGCTTCTTTGGTAGGGTCTGCCACTTGTTCAGGACTAAAATCAAAAGCTTTGGTCTTTGTATTTAAATTCAAAGGAACATTTGGCGTTACATGATAGTAGATAGAAATAATCTGGTCCTTATTATTGAAGGCAGAAATTTGGAAAAAATCTGTGGTATATAAATGGTCGCCAACGGTTATGTCTAAACCGGTTTCTTCCATAAACTCTCGCTTCAAACAATCTCTTGTACCTTCTCCAATTTCTAGTCCACCTCCAGGTAATTTGGTAAAATAATTACCCCTGATAAATTCATCACTTACCAGCAGTCGTTGGTGTTCATCAAAAAGAATTCCATAAACGCGAACATTAAAAAGTGCCATATTAAAACCATTTTTTCTTCATGAAATACCAGCTAATAATCACTGATAAAGAAATAGACAAGAGAATTGGAATATAAAATGCATGAGGAGATTGAGATCCAGGAATACTAACGTTCATGCCAAAAATACCCGAAACCATAGTAGGTAAAGAAATGATTATGGTAATAGAGGTAAGCCTTTTCATGACATTGTTCAGATTATTACTAATTACTGAAGCAAAGGCATCCAAAGTACTAGTTAGAATATTGGTATAGATATTGGCCATTTCCAAGGCCTGTGAAGTATCTACAATTAAGTCACTTAGAAACTCTCTTTCGTCCTCATTTAAACCAAGAAAATTGGTTCTCTCTAGCTTCATCATCAACATTTCATTTGTGCGGAGTGAAGTGATAAAGTAAACCAAACTCTTTTGAATCCGCATTAAATTCAACAAATCTTCATTGCTATTACTTTCATATAGGCTAGTCTCGTATTGATTTCTACGATGATTAATTTCTTTCAGAAACTCCATGAAATTTTGTACTACTTTTTCAAATACTTTCAAAACCATCATGTTTCGTTTATCTGGCTGGCTTTTCTGAAAACTGTTTAAAAATTTCTTGATGGCTCCATTGTCAAAACTGTTAACGGTAACAATTTGATTGTGGGTAAGTATGATACAGATGGGGATGGTAATATAAAACGCATCACTATCATTAAAACTATTGTTCTCTGTTGGAGTTTTAATAACCAGAAACTTCACATTGTCCTCCACTTCAAACCTTGGTCTTTCATCAATGTCTAGGGAGTCTCTTAAAAATTCAATTGGAATTTCAAAATCTTCACTCAATTCTACAAACTCCTCATCTTTAAAAGGAGGAACTAAGTTTACCCAAACACCCATATCCGGACGGTCAATTTCTACTGTTCTACCGTCTACATTTTTAAAGTATTGTATCATGGGCTGGCAAGTATGAGGTGAAAAAATATGTGCAAAATTACCTATTCCATCCTTGACTTAGATTATTCTTTCTTTAAGTCAAAGGTTCCTTTAAAAACAAAGGTTGCAGGACCACAAAGCCAAATATTTCTAAACTCATTTTCACCTGTTTTATCAAATTCAACGGCTAGGTTTCCTCCCTTTGTAGTGATTTCAATGCGGTTAAAACCATTGTCATTATGAGCAAAAACAAGGGCAGAAGCAGTTACGCCGGTGCCACAACTCAGGGTTTCGTCCTCAACGCCACGCTCATAAGTTCTTACAATCAGGCGCTGACCATTGTCTTCTACAAAATTGACGTTTATCCCTTTTTCTTCAAAGTCTTTTCCATACCTAATATCTCTACCCACTTTGAACACATCCTCTTCCATAACAGCATCCACCTGTTTTACATAATGGGGAGAGCCCGTATTTAATACATAATCGCCGTGATAGTCTTCAATACTATCTACGTCTTTCATCTTTAAGTGGATCCAATGGTTGTTACCCATTTCCGCTTCGTGAGGACCATCGGTTGCAAGAAAATGATAATGGTCTTTTTTGATGCCCTGATCAAAAGCAAATTGTGTTAGACAGCGTCCTCCATTGCCACACATACTACCTTCCTTACCATCGGCATTATAATAAACCATTTCAAAATCATAGCTCTCCAAACTGTTGAGCAGCATTAAACCATCGGCGCCAACGCCAAAACGTCTATCGCAAATGTGCTTTACCAGTTCTGTGCTTAATTGAATGCTGGCGTCACGATTGTCAATGATGACAAAGTCATTTCCTGTTCCTTGGTATTTGTAAAAAACAATAGACATGGGCTAATTAAATGCTGGACAAAATGCCCAAACTTTTAGTGATTAAATGTTCAACGGCAGCACCGCCATCCTTACTAAATTCTTTTTTAACTCGGTTGGCAACTATGGCGTTCAAACTCAAGCAATGGTGACCCAATAATCGGCCCAAACCATAGATAGCACTGGTTTCCATCTCAAAATTGCTGATTCGGTGATTGCCATAACGGAAGGTACTAAATTGGTCAATCAAGTCTGGATTACTCAAACCCAAACGCAAGACCCTGCCCTGCGGACCATAAAATCCAGGAGAAGTAATAGTAATTCCTTGGTGGTATCCTTCCACAAAATGTTTTAAAACCGAAGTCCCAGCTGAAGCAATATATGGCGAGGCTGTTTTTGAATCTAACTGGGTATGGGTTACAAATTCTCTGAGTATATATTTTTCTTCCTCATTATTCTCGTTTCTATAAAAATTGAGCAGGTTGTCTATTCCCAAACCATGTGTACTTGCTACAAAACTGTCTACCGGAATCTCTGCTTGCAATGATCCTGATGTACCAAAGCGAACTATGGTCAATGCTTTCAGGGTAGAGTTGATGGTTCTACTGTTGAAGTCAATATTGGCTAGTGCGTCTAATTCATTCAACACAATGTCAATATTGTCTGTACCAATACCTGTTGAAACTACAGAAATTCTTTTTTGACCAATTCTGCCGGTATGGGTAATAAATTCTCTATGCTGAAATTGGTGTTCTATCTGGTCAAAATGTTTACTCACTGCGCCAACCCTATCAGGGTCTCCCACAGTAATAATAGTATCTGCCAGTTCTTCTGGTCTAAGGTTTAAATGATATACCGCCCCGCGGTTATTGATGATCAGTTCGCTCTCTGCAATCCTATTCATAATGTTCAATTAGACAACAAATTTCGGGTTTTAAGATTTAGAATTTTAAAATTCCTTTCTTTGCTTTATTTTCGCAGCCGTTTCTGCTTTTGGTAGCCCAAAACAGTAGCAAAGGGTCCTTTGGCCGAGTGGCTAGGCAAAGCTCTGCAAAAGCTTCTACAGCGGTTCGAATCCGCTAGGGACCTCTAAGGACTACATTTTGTAGTCCTTTTTTATTTAATTGATAATTATGAAATACACCCAAATTATTGGAATACTGGCATCTTTTGGTCTAATTGGACTTTGTTTTTTGCCCTGGGTGCATATTCCCTCTTTGAATATAGACCTTAATGGGATGAATGGAAAAGCCAGTGTGGAACTCAATTTTGGGGAACAAATTATCACCCATGGTTTTTTTACGGCCATTATGGTGCTTTGTTTTCTGGTTAATCAGGTTTGGGCCAAAAGAACCAATGTATTTGTGGGTGCGGTAAATTTTGCCCTGGCTATTAAGAATTTCATCATTTTCTCCATGTGCAGGGGAGGGGAATGTCCTGAAAAACAACCAGCCCTTTACGGACTGGTTGTGCTAGCTGCTATAATGATGGTCATGGGATTTTTTCCCAAACTGGACCTCAAGTCTAAACCAAAAAACTAGGCTAAGACTTGTAAGGAGCGATGAATAATCTCAACCGCTTCTAGTATCTGGTCTTTGTTAATGATTAATGGTGGTGCAAATCTTATTTTATCTCCATGCGTTGGTTTGGCTAAAAGACCATTTTCCATTAAAGCCAAACAGAAATCCCAAGAAGCATCTGGGTTGGGATGTTGAATTACTATAGCATTTAATAAACCCCTACCACGGATAGTTGTAATATAAGGGGATTGCAATTTCTGTAATTCGGCTCTTAAAATTTGACCCATCGCTTCAGCGTTTTCTGCCATTCCTTCTTCCTTTAAAACGGATAATGATTTCATGGCCACAGCACAGGCAAGGGGGTTGCCACCATAGGTAGAACCATGTTCACCTGGATGAATATTCATCATCACTACATCATCTGCTAAAACCGCTGAAACGGGCATGGTTCCTCCACTTAAAGCTTTTCCAAGAATTAAAATATCTGGTCTTACACCCTCATGGTCACAGGCCAACATTTTGCCAGTACGTGCAAGACCTGTTTGAATTTCATCGGCAATGAATAAAACTTGATATTTGTCACATAGCGCTCTTACTCCTTTTAAATAACCATCATCTGGTATTACAACACCTGCTTCTCCCTGTATCGGCTCCACCATAAATGCAGCTACATTAGGATCTTGTAAAGCGCTTTCTAGAGCAGTTAAATTATTATAAGGCACCAGTTCAAAACCTGGCATATAGGGCCCAAATCCCTTATAACTACTAGGATCTGTAGAAGATGAAATAGCCGCCAAAGTTCTACCCCAAAAATTACCCTCTGCAAAGATGATTTTTGCTTGATTTTCTGCAACGCCCTTTTTGGTATAAGCCCATCTACGCGCTAGTTTAATAGCGGTTTCACCACCTTCTACACCCGTATTCATTGGTAACACTTTATCATACCTAAAATACTGTGTAATATACTGACTGTATTCACCCAATAAATTATTGTGAAATGCCCTTGAAGTAAGGGTTAGCTTTTGAGCCTGCTCTATTAAAGTAGCAATAATACCAGGATGACAATGTCCTTGATTTACGGCTGAATAGCCACTTAAAAAATCAAAATAACGTTTGCCATCTACATCATATAAATAAACACCTTCACCTCTTTCTAAAACAACGGGTAGGGGATGGTAGTTATGGGCACCATATAAAGATTCTGTTTCCAAGAACGCAGCACTGCGTTTGGACAATTGATTTGTCAACATGTAAATGATTTTGGTATTGGAATAATATAGTTCCCCAAGGGGGATATTGGCTGTGAATGATTAACAGCTACAAGGATGATCAAGAAAATCAAGATTCAACAAAAGGAATTGCATGGGCGCAAGATAAGCTTTCCCTTGCAATCCTAGTACAAAAGCTGTATTTTGCTATTGAACCCCAATTCAACAAAGCCATATGCGTGTCCTCAACAACATCTTGAAAGGACTGATTGTCCTATTTATTGCATTTTCATTTTTTGCGTTTGTATCGGGCAAGACCTATTTGTTTAAGGCAGTAGTCTACAATTTTGCCAATATTGATGATTATAAAATTTTTGAAAATAATACAGTTCAAGTGGGTCGGCCACAACCCTGGTCTATGTCTGCCGCCTATAATAAAATCAACTATCCAGATTCCCTTAATGCATTGATGGAAGATTTAGACGCAGTAGGATTGCTCTTAATAAAAAATGATTCCATTCAGTTTGAAAAATATTGGGATGGTTATTCTGATAGTTCTCTTTCTAATAGTTTTTCTATGGCAAAAAGTGTATCAAGTTTGCTTATTGGGGCAGCCATTAAAGAAGGAAAGATTCAATCTGTAGAACAGCCGGTGGGCGATTTTATTCCCGAATTCAAGGTGGGTGACAAAGCTGCTTTAAAAATCATGCACGTATTAACCATGAGTAGTGGTACCAATTGGAATGAGTCCTATTCCAATCCCGCTTCTGAAACTACAGAACTATACTATGGCAAGGATTTGTACAAAGTGGCTACTGCCGTTCAAATGGATAAAGAGCCAGGTACTTATCATACTTATAAAAGTGGGGATACTCAGTTGCTGGGTTTGATTTTGCAAAAAGCAACTGGTAAATCACTTAGTGAATACGCTTCTGAAAAACTCTGGGAACCAATGGGGGCAGAGCATCCAGCACTTTGGAGTATGGATAAAAAGGGCGGAAATGAAAAAGCTTATTGCTGTTTCAATTCAAATACTAGGGATTTTGCTCGAATTGGAAAACTCATGCTAGATAGTGGAAAATGGAAAGGCAATGCCATTATTGATAGTGGCTATTATGTGAATTCCATCAAAGCCTGTGGCGTGAAGGATGAAAAAGGTTTACCATGTGATTATTATGGCTATCAGTGGTGGATTGACCCGGAGCATCCAGAAGTCTTTTATGCAAGAGGCATTTTAGGTCAATACATTATTGTAATACCATCTACAAAAACCATTATAGTGCGTTTGGGTAAGAAAACATCGCCCAATAGGGTACATACCGTGCCAAAAGAAGTTCGCTACCTGATAAATTGGGGCTTGAATGGCTAGGCATCGGTTGCAAACCTTATTTTCGTGCAAATGTTTGAAAAATCTTTACCCAGTGTAGCTATTGTAATCCTGAATTACAATGGTAAAAAACACCTGGAAAATTTTCTGTCTTCTGTTTTGCAATCTACTTATGAGAATAAGCGTGTGATTGTAGCAGATAATGCATCTACAGATGATTCAATTGCTTTTGTGAGGGCAACATTCCCAACTATTGAAATTATCATCAATCAGCAAAACGATGGTTTTGCAGGAGGCTATAATTGGGCCTTATCAAATATTGAAGCAGATTATTATGTCTTGCTCAATTCTGATGTATCCGTTACTGCTGGATGGATGGAGCCCATTATTCATTTAATGGAATCAGATGCCAAAATAGGTGCCTGTCAACCCAAATTGTTATCTTATTTCAACCCTCATTTATTTGAATATGCTGGAGCAGCAGGTGGCTATATAGACCTATTGGGATATCCCTTTTCTAGGGGTAGGGTCTTTGATGTTTGTGAGCCAGATCAGGGGCAATATAACCAAGTACAACCGATCTTTTGGGCTTCCGGAGCTGCGCTGTTTGTGAGATCCAAATTGTACCATCAATTGGGAGGTTTGGATAGTAGTTTTTTTGCACACCAAGAAGAAATTGATTTGTGTTGGCGCATGCAATTGGCGGGTTATCAAGTCATGTCTTGTCCTATCTCAAAAGTATACCATGTAGGAGCAGGTACCCTGCCAAGAGGAGGGCGTAAAGTGTATTTAAACTTTAGAAATAATTTGGTCATGCTTTGCAAAAATTTGCCTTGGCATGAATTAGTTTGGAAACTTCCTTTCAGGTTAGGATTAGATGCAATTTCAGCATGGAAGGGCTTACTTGGTGGCGATGCTTCCTTTTTCACAGCTATTTTCAAAGCGCATATCAATTTGTTTTTATGGATCCTGCAAGGAAGGGTAAAAAGGACCGATGGCTGCAAACCCTTGTCAGCGTTGAATGGCGTGTATAGAGGATCAGTTGTTTGGCAGTATTTTATAGCCAAGCATACCCAGTTTCAAGAAATTATTGAAAAATAGCTTTTATAATTTCACTGCGAACCCTATTTTTGCATTGCAAAAGAAAAATATGTCAAACGAAATTCATAGCGAAAACGAACAAGATTTTACCAAGAATTGGGTATCATCCTCAAGATTCTTGTTTTATCTACAAGTATTTTGCATTCTGTCATTTGTATTGGGTGGTTGTTACCGTATGTATCATCAGCGTTATCCGGGCAAGCCCGATATTGAGATTCAAGGTAGTACCAAGTACACTCCTGAGTACAAATAAAAAAAGTTGAAAAAAAATTTTGTCAGGAACTTGAAGTCGCTATTTTTGCACTCCTAATTTAGTTCTTTACATCACGCGAAAGTAGCTCATTTGGTAGAGCACGACCTTGCCAAGGTCGGGGTGGCCGGTTCGAGCCCGGTCTTTCGCTCCATGATCCCGTCCCGCATAAGGCGGAACGGGATTTTTTTTTACTTGAGTCGCCTTGGTGGTGGAACTGGTAGACACGCAGGACTTAAAATCCTGTTCGCAGCAATGCGAGTGCGGGTTCGATTCCCGCCTGAGGCACAATCGAAAAAGAAACCCTTGACCAGAAATGGTGCAAGGGTTTTTTTATGCGCTTCAATAAATGTTGTTGGTTCTATGCTATTTGATGCTCTTATTGAAATTCATACTTGTATTCAATCTTACCCACCAGTTTTCTTTCATTGTCTCTGCAAGTCTCTTTCCATTTTAACCCCTTTTCATTGTACTCGTATTGCCAAGTAAAATACTTGCCGCTTCCAGATAATTGGGTCATCTGTGCCAACTTTCCCTTGGCATCATATTCAAACACATAATCGGGTACTAGTTTTTTCAACTTTTGATTGTAACGCACTATATCTGTTAGCCTATGTTGCTGGTCATAATAATAGTAATAGGTTTCAAGGGGAGCATTTTTTCTACTCCATTGTTCTTCCGCCACATTGCCATCATCGTCTAGCACTATTTTGGCCACACTGCTATCTGATTTATTTTTGACTTTTACTATAGATGCTGGTAAACCATTTGCGCTATATACCCAATCCCTGTATTCTTGCGTGCTATATTTCACTGCTGTATCTCCTGAAGTTAGATTCAGCTTGATCAATTTTCCAGTATTGTCATAGAAGTATTCCATCTTATTGTCAATCCCATTACTATTTGAGAGGGTTCTTTTTAGTTTACCCAATTCAAAATAACTGGTCACCGTACTGGTTTTTCCTGATTGAATGCCCGATTTGGTGCTTAGTTTTTTTCCATCCATGGTCAATTCCTGTTCTAACAAAAAAGCTTCATTGGCACTCCCATCTTCTTCAAAACTGATAGCAGTAATTTTTTTGACTTTATTGGTTCTTAATAATTGGTATTGTGCCTGACTTTGAGCAGTGGCTAGTAAGTCATTAAAATAATATTGGCCCCAAGCGGAAGAAATGAATAGAAATGCCAGGCTTGTTAACAATAATTTCATACATACTGATTAGGTCTCAAAGTTATGGGCCACAACAGCAAGTTTCAAAAGAACCTAAGTCACAGAGTGGGTGGCTATTGGTTTGTTCTGTATTTTTAGTCAAATCTTAACAAGTGTCACATCAAAAGGAAAGGCTAGAAAAAAACTGTTTGAATTGTAATGCAGAAGTGCAGGGGCGCTTTTGTCAGGTTTGTGGGCAGGAAAATATTGAAACCAAAGAATCCTTTTGGTCTTTGGCTACCCATTTTGTGTATGATGTAACCCATTTTGACGGTAAGTTTTTCAGTACCTTAAAATACTTGCTATTTAGACCAGGATTTCTACCACAAGAATATTTAAGGGGAAGGAGAACCGCCTATTTGCATCCCATTCGGATGTATGTGTTTACCTCTGCTATTTTCTTTTTGATTTTGTTTAGCTTTTATCAGGAAGCTTCTGAGAGAATTGTCAAGATTGAAGGACAAAAACCGGTAGCAGAATTAATCAAAGAATTGGAGGGTAAAAAAAAGGCAATGATAAAAACCCTCCCATATTTACCTGACAGCAGTTCCGTTGATTCATCTCGTCAAGAAGTTAAAAAAAGGATTGTAGAGTTAGACAGAGACATTCTAATCCTAAAGAAAGACAGTACCCAAAGGGAAAAAATTGCTTCTTTATATGATGACAATAATAGCTTTCAATTTGGAGGAGACGACTATAGAGGGGCATATAATGTAAAAGCATATGACAGTATACAAAATACCCTTCCACCAAGTGAAAGGAGAAATTTCATCATTGCCCGAATTCAAAAACAGAACATAATATTAAAGGAGAAATATGGACATGACAAAAAAGTCATGAATAAAGCCGTAATTGACAAGCTCAGACATATGTTTCCTCAAATGTTGTTTGTTTCATTACCCATGTTTGCCTTATTTCTAACCTTATTATATATTAGAAGAAAGGACCTTTTTTATGTAAACCATGTGGTTTTTACCATACACTTGTATTGCGCCACGTTTATTTTGATTTTATTTAGTATGTGGTGTGGTTCCTTACTTAATTGGATTCATTTAAAAGAGGATATAGCATTTGGAATATTTTCTTTTATCATTTTGTTTTATTGGTACAAGGCATTTAGAAATTTCTATACCCAATCCAGAAAGAAAACCGTACTTAAATATGTGTTGTTATTTTTCTTAACTCTCTTTTTGATTGTATTACTGTTCCTCAGCTTTTTCATGTTTTCCTATTTTGTTGTTTAATTAAATCCTATGTCATCACTATCTGATAGTTTTCTAGCCCTAGTTAAAATCATGGACGAACTCCGTGAACAATGCCCCTGGGATAAAAAACAAACCATTCAAACCCTGCGTCCATTAACCATTGAGGAAACCTATGAACTGGCCGATGCTATAACAGAGAATGACTGGAAGGGGGTAAAAGAGGAATTAGGAGATATTATGTTGCATTTGTTGTTCTATGCCAAGATTGGTTCTGAACAACAGCAGTTTACCCTTCAAGAAGTATTGGAAGGAATTAGCGCTAAACTTATTCATAGGCATCCCCATATTTACGGAGACGTAAAAGTGCAGGATGAGGAAGAAGTAAAAAGAAACTGGGAAAAGTTGAAAATGAAAGAGGGTAAAAAGTCAGTCCTTGGTGGTGTGCCAACATCTTTACCTGCTATTGTAAAAGCTACCCGAATTCAAGAAAAAGCCAAACAGGTTGGCTTTGAATGGGACAATAAAGAAGACGTTTGGAAAAAAGTGCAGGAAGAAATGGAAGAGCTGCAAGAAGCCATTGAAACCAAGACTCAGGAAGACGTAGAAGAGGAATTTGGAGACTTATTATTCAGTTTAGCAAATTATGCACGGTTTTTGCAGGTAGATGCAGAAGGAGCTCTTGAAAAGACCAATAAAAAGTTTATCCGCCGCTTTCAGGAAATGGAATCCATTGCCATGGCAAGCGGAAAAGAGCTTTCTTCCATGAGCCTAGATGAAATGGATCAGATCTGGAATCTGGTAAAACAGCAAATGAAGAAAAGTTGATCAACCTCATTAGACAAAGCGCCTACAAACATGGTTACCTGCTTATTACAGCAGCGTGGTTGTATACCATTTCTTTCATCTTTATCAATTATTGGAGTTACAATTCCTCTCCTCAAAAAGTCAAAAGCAAACTAGAACAAAGAATAGCTAGCAGCGAATCAAAGTTTCAGCAAATTAGCCAAGACAGTAATTTGTTGCAACAATTACTAGCCGATACCCTCACAAAAGCTAAGTCTCAGTTGATGAATGAGACCCTTGGCCTTTTTTTGTATCAGGCTAACAATGGTCAGGATCCTAACATGGTTTATTGGAACAACAATGCCATGTATGTAAATAAATATGATTTAAAAAAGCCTGACGGTGCCTATTACCAAAAGCTACAAAACGGGGAATTTGAATTATTGATCAAAAGGGTTCAATTGCCAAAGCAATCCTTATTATTAGTTGGCATGGTGCCCATTCGGTGGGACTATTTTATAGAAAATAAATACTTGCAAACTAGGTTTGATGGGTTTAAAGACCTCAGCAAACAATATGAAGTTAGTAATTCACCATTGTCCATTCCTATTTTAAATACTAGTGGAACTGAATTATTTCGGATTCAACTAATAGAGGGAAAATCCTTTATTGCATATGACGCTATAACCTTGGTATTAAGAACCCTAGCCATTATTCTATTATTCTTGTTTATGCATGCTATTGCTGAAGACTTGGTAAAGCTAAGAGGGTTTTGGAATGGATTCTTACTATTAATTGGAACCGTTTTTTTATTGAGAATCTTAAGTTACCAAGTTTCATTTCCATTTGATTTTGATAAGATTCCACTTTTTGATCCTTCTATTTACGCGTCTAATTTGTTTCACCGTTCTCTTGGTGATTTATTAATCAATAGTATCCTATTTTTCTGGTTGATCAGATTTTACCAAGACCATCGCCAAGGCAAAATAGCAGTTCCTTCTTTTTTACCGGCCTATGTATCCAAAGACTTTAGGGTGTTTTTGCTAACCATCAGTGCTTTGTTTATTGGTAATATCATCAAAAGCCTGGTGCAGGACTCTAAAATCTCTTTTGATACCAATAATTTGGGGGTCTATACCATGGTAGCATTTATTATCCTTTGCTTATTGGTCTTATTCTTTTATTACTTGTCACAAGTACTCCTAGCCCCACTGATAAAAGAAAAGGTTGGCATCTATAGGCAGATGCTAGTAGCCTCAGCTAGTGGGTTACTTTACTTTTTCCTTTTTGTTAACCCGCAGGATACCCTCATTAATATGTTGATCTTGCTATGGTTATTGGGCTATTTGCTATTGATTCATATAAGAAAGTCTGACATTGCCATTTCCTTGATCCGCTCTGAGTTTTTCATTTTTTGGGTCATGATTTTTGCGCTTTCTGTAGCTGCCATTGTATTATATGAAAATAAACAGGTAGAAAGAAATCAACGTCAACGCATAGCTGAAAAGCTTGCCCAGCAAACAGACCCATCTGGCGAAAATCTGCTCAATATTGCTGCAACAAATTTTGATGAGGTATTCCTATCAAGTAATTTTCACAGACTGGAAAGTGAATATTCTAATAAGTTTATCAAGGATTCATTGATCAATGAAAATTTTTCTGGATACCTCAATAAATTTGACACCAGAATATATACTTATGACGCAACTACACAGCCCCTGCATAATGAAGATTCTACTTCATTTGCCAGTATTAAAACCATCTTGTTAAACCAAGCCAAACCAACAGATATTCCTGGTTTGTTCAGTTATGAAAAAATTTCTGATGGCTTTAGTTTTATTTATCAAAAAGAGATCAAGGAAGCAGGTCAAATCAAGGGTTATTTATTTGTAATCATTAAGTCTAAACGATACAAGAGTGAGGCATTATACCCAGAGTTATTTAACCAATCACAAGATATTTCTTCTGACTTAAACACCAATTATTCCTATGCTGTGTATAATAAAGGAAAACTTATCAACCACTTTAACAACTATAGTTTTCCTTCACAGCTCAATGAGAAAAAATTTCCCGGTTTTGAATTTACCTATTTGCAAAATGGCGTTTATAATGAATTATGGTACAATAGTGGAAATGGAAAACTAGTCTTGGTTGTAAAAAGAAATACTTGGGTACTGGAGTCTTTGACTTTGTTTGCCTATTTGTTTGTTGCGTTTTTAATCATCATATTTTTATTCCAATCGGGTTCTTATCTGTTAACTCATCGGTTTCAATGGTCAAAATTTAAGGAAGCATTTCAATGGAATATTAGATCACAGATTCAAGCTACCATTATCTTCTTGAGTGTTTTCTCCTTTATTGTCATTGGAATTGCCACCATTTCCTTTTTTATTATTCGTTTCAACCGAAACAATGAAGATCGTTTGAGTAAGTCTATTCAGGTAATGGCAAATGAAATTGACAATCGCTTAAGAGCACAGTTGGAATTTGACGATGTACTTACCGTAAGTAATATGTCGGAAATGGATGATTTAGAAAAGAAAATTGCCGATATTTCTGACCTGCATAATGTAGACATCAACTACTATGATACAAAGGGTAATCTGAAAATCTCTACCCAACCCTATATTTATAATAAGCATTTGCTTAGTGAGAAAATGGACCCAGAAGCTTACTTGCAATTGCATGCCAATAAAAGTATCAGGTATTTGCAATCAGAAAAAGTAGGCGAGTTCAATTATCTAAGCATTTATGTGCCTTTGGTTGATAAGCATGGGAACAACTATGCTTATTTGAATATTCCTTATTTGAATTCTCAAACAGAACTCACACAAGAAATCTCTGGTTTCCTTGCTACCTTGATTAATTTGAATGCCTTTATCTTTTTGGTGGCTGGCGCGATAGCATTTTTTCTGACCAATAGAATAATTCAGTCCTTTAGTTTAATAGGACAGAAAATGCAACAGGTAAACTTGGGAAAAGTAAATGAAGTGATTGAATGGAATAGAAAAGATGAAATTGGCATCTTGGTTACGGAATACAATAAAATGGTTCACAAATTGGAATCCAGTGCAGAAGCATTGGCACAAAGTGAACGGGAAGGTGCTTGGCGTGAAATGGCAAGACAGGTGGCTCATGAAATCAAGAACCCGCTAACCCCAATGAAATTGAGTATTCAGTATTTGCAGAAAGCCATTGAAGCAGGTTCTCCCAATGTGAAAGAATTATCTCAAAAAATGGCAGTGACCCTGATTGAACAAATTGACCAACTGTCTAAGATAGCAGGAGACTTTTCTCAGTTTGCCAATATTGGGAATGCCCGATTGGAAACATTTGATATGAATGATGCAGTTAATTCTGTGATTCAACTATATCAATCGTATCCCAATTTGACAATCAAGAGTCAATTACAGCTAGAACCTTTATGGGTTCAGTCTGATAAACTTCAGATAAATCGTCTACTCACTAATCTAATTAAGAATGCAGTTGAAGCAGGAGAGGAGAACCCTAGAGGGATAGAAGTGAACTTGTATCTTCAAAAAGAAACTACCACTTTACTCTTGACCATTGAGGACCATTCTGGGGGCATTCCAGAGCGTATAGCCCAACACTTATTCAAGCCTAACTTCACCACTAAAACCTCTGGAACGGGGCTAGGATTAGCCATCTGCAAGGGAATAGTAGAAAAGGCAAAGGGGTATATCTGGTTTGAAACAGTAGAAGGTAAAGGAACAACCTTCTTTATTCGGTTGCCCTTGGCTCAGTCAACTTAATTCTAAAATAAAGCTCATTAAGTATTTCCTTGATTGCACTGGTTAACCCCTTTTTTGGTGTTGGTCCATCAAGAAGGATTCAAATTCACTACGGTCATAACTGCTCAAATTCTGGTACTTGGTTAGTCCAGCTTTTTGAGCCACTAGCACCCCGTACTTGCAATCATTATATCCTTCTATACTATGTGCATCGGGATTAATAGAAATGAGTACACCTTTGTCAACAGCTTTGTCAATCCATCGCCAGTCAATATCTAGTCTTCTTGGATGGGCGTTTAATTCTATTACCACATCATTGGCCACACAAGCGTCAATAATCAGCTCATGGTTAACAGGGTAACCACCCCTGCTGAGCAACAAACGGCCTGTCATATGTCCTAGAATAGAAGTATAAGGGTTTTCTATGGCGTTCATCAAACGCATCATAGCTTTTTCCTCTGTCATTTTAAGGTTAGAATGGATAGAGGCAATCACTAGGTCAAAACTGGCCAATACCTCGTCATCATAGTCCAAACTACCATCATTTAGAATATCACTTTCTATGCTTTTGTAAATTCTAAAAGGAGCCAACTTTTTATTTAATTCATCTATTTGTTGGTGTTGGGCACTAATTCTTTCTTCTCTAAGTCCATTGGCATAGAATGCAGATTTAGAGTGATCACTAATGACCAAATATTCAAGACCTCTTTCCTTTGCCGCTATAGCCATGGCTTCAAGCGTCTCTGCTCCATCGCTCCAATTACTATGACTATGGATAATACCCTTGATGTCTGAAGTTTCAATACAGGCTTTGATGTTTTTATTTTTCGCTTTCAAAACAATGGAAGCATCATCTCTTCTAAAAGCGGGAATAAATGTCAAATCTGCTGCTTGAAATAAATCATTTTCTGTTGCAAATGAAGTGTTCAAATTCAAGTCAGATGCTTTTTCTAATGCTTCTAAAAAACTAGTTGGTCCCGTAGTTTTAAAAAGTACCGTACCAAAATTTTCTACTGTTGCAAAATGAAAATGTAAAGGAACAGGTGCAGTAGATTCTACTACAAGATGATCATTTTCTGGTTCTGAAAATGTGCATTCAACTGTGGAAAAGTATTTTGTTAAAAGGTCCTTTGGAGTGGTTGTAATCCATGAAATAGAGGTGATTATTTCTAATTGTCTTCTATAATCTGCAGTGACTTCAAAAAGAAAATCAGGAAATGCTTTCTTCAAAAGTTCTGTCATCTCAGTGGTAAAACTTTCTAGTTGTTGGTAGAGATAACTTCCCTGACTTCCCATGAAAAATTCAATAGCCTCTTTAATATTCTGTTGAGACTTAGCACCAAATCCTTTGTAATTAGCTAGCCTGTTTTCATTGCAAGCGTATAATAATTCTCCGATGGTTTCAATTTCAAGTTCCTTCCAGATAGTGGCAATTTTTTTTGGACCAATGCCTTTAATAGACATCATTGTCAAGATACCTTCTGGTGTTTTTTGAATATAATCTTGCAGCAAAATCATGCTGCCTGTTTGTAATTGTTCTGCAATATTTTTTGCAATGGATTCACCAATTCCTCGAACACTAGCAATTTTGTCCAAGGGCATTTCTACCAGTTGTGTTGGAAGCTTCTCTATAGTGAAAGCCGCAGCAGCATAGGATTTGGCCTTGAAGCTGTTTTCTCCATGTATGTCCATCAGTTTGCCCAAAAGAGCAAAATTATCAGCAATTGCGTAGTTATCCATTTTTCAAAAATAGCGGGAATTTTTTGGTAGTAGGGGCAAAAAAAATCCCGGAAATAATTTCCGGGACTAAATCTATCTCTGTGAGAAATAATCGTTGAATTATTTCTTAGCAGCTTTTTTAGGAGCAGCTTTCTTTGCAGCTTTTTTAGGAGCGGCTTTCTTTGCAGGAGCAGCTTTCTTTGCAGGAGCAGCTTTTTTAGGAGCAGCTTTTTTTGCAGGAGCGGCTTTCTTTGCAGGAGCAGCTTTTTTAGCAGCTTTCTTAGGAGCAGCTTTCTTTGGGGCAGCAGCTTTTTTAGGAGCGGCTTTCTTTGCAGCGGCTTTTTTAGGAGCAGCTTTTTTTGCAGTTGCCATGTTTTTTAGATTTAATGGTTAGTAAATAATACATTAAAAATAAAAACTTATTTGCAATTCCAAAAAATATTTTTTATGCAGTCACTGCAACTGGTAAAACTGACACAGTTGACTTGTCGTTTTTACCCTTCTTAAATTCTACTACACCATCAGCTAAAGCAAACAATGTGTAGTCGTTTCCAACACCCACATTTTTACCAGGATGATATTGAGTACCTCTTTGGCGAACAATGATGTTACCAGAAGTTGCTGGTTGACCACCATAGATTTTTACGCCTAGACGTTTGCTGTGTGAATCGCGACCGTTCTTAACGGAACCTTCACCTTTTTTGTGTGCCATAAAATACTTTTTATAATTTTTTTATTCTTGTTCTACCGCTTGCAAGCAAACATAAGTTTGCTATACAAATAACAATACATTGACTAGATCTTAAGCAATGCTCTCAATCATGATTCTAGTATAGTGGGTTCTGTGACCGTGCTTTTTACGGAAACCTTTCCTTCTTTTCATTTTGAAGGCGATAACCTTTTCACCCTGCACAAGGGCACTGATAATTTCTGCTTTCACAGTAGCTTTTACAGCGCTACCTACAGAAATCGTTCCGTTGTTGTCTACCAACAATACGTCACTGAACTCAACCTTGTCACCGGTATTACCTTGCAAGTGCGGAACATACAAACTTTGACCTGCTTGTACTTTAAATTGTTGACCTGCGATTTTTACAACTGCTAACATAGCTTTCCAAAATTAGGACGGCAAAGGTAGGGATTTAGTGCTGATTTGCACAAACATTTTTGAAATAATTTCCCTTTTTTTCAGGACAAGCTTACAATTGGCCTAGTTTGGGATGCAATTAGCATAATATTACCGGATTTTAAAAACAAAAACTCTGCTATCCCCCTAATTTTGCCCCCTTATACGATCAGCGAAAGCCAAATACATGAACCTAAAGTCTTTATTAGCCAGGCCCTTTGCCAATTACATCTATAATAAAACCAAGAAAGGGATGCTGACCGCTGTAGAGGATCAGGATGCCATTCTGAAATCACTACTTAAAACTGGTAAAAACACCGATTTTGGTAAGGATCACCAATTTTCTGCAGTTTCCAACCACCAAGAATTTGCCCAAGCTGTGCCTTTGAGGGATTATGAACAATTCAAACCCTATATAGCCAGTATCAAAGAAGGCAAACAAAACGTACTTTGGAAGGGCAAACCTATTTATCTAGCCAAGACAAGTGGAACTACCTCTGGGGTCAAATACATTCCTATAACCAAGGAGTCCATTCCCAATCATATTAATACGGCCAGAAATGCACTGCTTTGTTATATGGCAGAAACTGGAAATTCGGCATTTGCCAATGGAAAAATGATCTTCTTAAGCGGTTCCCCAGAACTGGAAAGAATTGCAGGCATCCCAACAGGGAGGCTAAGTGGGATTGTAAACCACCATATACCTAGCTACCTGCGCTCCAATCAATTGCCTAGTTATGAAACCAATTGTATAGAAGATTGGGAGGCCAAACTAGATAGGATTGTGGCTGAAACCATTAACAAAGACATGACCTTGATAAGCGGGATTCCACCATGGATGCAGATGTATTTTGACCGATTACATGAAAAATCGGGGAAGAAAATAGCAGATTTGTTTCCCAATTTCAGCGTAATGGTTCAAGGGGGCGTGAATTTTGAACCTTATAAAGCCAAACTGTTTGAAACAGTGGGCAAACGCATAGATAGTATTGAGTTATTTCCCGCCAGTGAGGGCTTTTTTGCCTTTCAAGATAGTCAATCGGCCGAAGGCCTATTATTAAATACCAATAGTGGTATTTTTTACGAATTTGTGCCTGCGGCTGAGATTTTTTCTGAGAATCCTACCCGTCTAAGACTGGAGCAAGTGGAGATTGGGGTCAATTATGCCCTGATTATCAATAGTAATGCGGGTCTTTGGGGCTATAACCTGGGCGATACGGTTAGGTTTGTTTCTACCCAACCTTATCGTTTGGTGGTGAGTGGTAGGATCAAGCATTTTATCTCTGCCTTTGGAGAACACGTGATAGGTGAGGAAGTTGAGAACGCCATGTTACAGGCTGCTGCCCAATTTGGGGCAAAAATCACTGAATTTACCGTAGCACCCATGATTGTTCAGCAGGGGCAGGGCAAAAGCTATCATGAGTGGTTTGTGGAATTTGAACAGGCTCCTGAACAGTTGGAAGCTTTTGCGGATTGTCTTGACCAGCAACTCAGGGATAAGAATGTTTATTATGATGACCTAATAGGGGGTAATATCTTAGACCGACTTAAAATTAGCTTGGTAAGGAAAAACGGCTTTATTGATTATATGAAGCAGATAGGTAAATTAGGTGGACAGAACAAAGTACCAAGGTTGAGTAATGACAGAAACTTGGCCAATGGGCTAGCAGCTTTTCTGCAATCCTAAAAGATGGGGGATAAATAAACCGGCTTTACCAAGAAGATTGGCAGTATTTTGCCCATCTTTAGGAAGCCCAAATAAAACTAATGACGCAAAAAAGAATCGCCGTATTCGGCTCTACTGGTTCCATAGGTACACAGGCTCTAGACGTGATCAGGGCTAACCCAACATTGTTTAGCGCTGAAATATTAACAGCCCAAACCAATGATACGCTCTTGGTGCAACAGGCATTGGAGTTCAACCCCAACATTGTGGTTATTGGGGATGATAAAAAATACCAAACCGTTAAAGAGGCGCTTGCTTCTACCAATGTTAAAGTATTTGCAGGAGAGAAAGCCCTTGAAGAAGTGGCTGCCATGGATTGTTATGACATGATGTTGGCTGGCATTGTTGGTTATGCAGGTCTTAGACCCACTTTGCAAGCCGTGCAAATGGGTAAAGCCGTTGCATTGGCCAATAAAGAAACACTGGTTGTGGCTGGAGATATTGTGATGCAGAAAGCCAGAGAACATCGCGCAGCAGTAATACCTGTTGATAGCGAACACTCAGCTATTTTTCAATGCTTGGTAGGAGAGGGAAATAATCCCATTTCAAAGATTATTCTAACTGCCAGTGGTGGTCCTTTCTTGGGTAAGAAACCCAACTTTTTGGTGAATGTAAAAAGGGATCATGCTTTACAACATCCCAACTGGAGTATGGGTGCAAAAATTACTATTGATTCGGCTACGCTGATGAACAAGGGTTTGGAGATGATAGAAGCCAAATGGTTGTTTGACCTGACTCCAGAGCAGATTCAAGTAGTGGTGCATCCACAAAGTATTATCCATAGCATGGTGCAATTTGAAGACGGCAGTTTAAAAGCACAGATGGGCTTGCCCGATATGAAATTGCCCATTCAATATGCCATGGCCTTTCCTCATAGAATTGCCAATGATTTTCCCAGATACGATTTTAAGAAACCTCAAACATTAAGTTTTGAAGAACCGGATCTAAAAACCTTCCGTAATTTATCACTGGCTATGGAAGCCCTGAAAATGGCAGGTAATATGCCTTGTATCCTAAATGCTGCTAACGAAATTGCTGTTTATGCATTTCTACGCAACCGCATTGGATTCTTAGACATGACAGAAGTGGTTGAGCAAAGCATGCAGAAAATGACCTTTATAGAAAAGCCAACCTTGGAAGAGTATTTTGAAACAGATGGGGAGACGCGTAACTTTGCGGCCTCTTTGATCCATATGTAGTTGGCTTCAAACAAAACAATTAAAATCCAGCATCGGCATGATGAATTTATTAGTAATAGATTGGGTGAGTATCGGCGTAAAGACAGGGCAGTTTATCCTGTCCTTTTCCATTTTGGTAGTGCTTCACGAATTGGGGCATTTTATCCCTGCCAGAATTTTTAAGTGCAGGGTAGAGAAGTTCTATCTTTTTTTTGATCCTTGGTTTAGTCTTTGGAAAAAGAAAAAAGGTGATACCGAATGGGGATTGGGATGGGTGCCATTTGGCGGCTATGTAAAGATCTCAGGCATGATTGATGAGAGCATGGACAAAGAGCAAATGAAGCTACCTCCAGAGCCCTATGAATTCAGGGCAAAGCCAGCATGGCAAAGACTGATCATCATGGTGGGTGGTGTTGTTGTAAACGTAATTCTAGCTATTGTAATTTTTATTGGTATTACTTGGGTTTGGGGTGAAGAATATTTACCTGCAAAGAATTTAAAATTTGGCGTGCACGCCGATTCTCTGGCTAAGAGTATGGGCATTCAAGACGGTGATAATATCTATGCCATTGACGGCAGGGTAGTGGAAGATTTTGGTACTGTAGTTCCAGATATTGTTACTTCAGATGCTAAGAAAATTACGGTAGAAAGAGCAGGTCAAAAAATAGACTTGGCTATACCCGATGCCTTGATCAAGAACCTCTATAAAAAGGCAGGCAAGCGCCGCGCAGGTGATTTATCTGCTGATTTTATTAGCATGAGGTATCCCGCAATTATTGATTCGGTTGCCAAAACTGCCAATTTTAAAGAAGGAAAGTTTGCCAAGGGCGATACCTTAATTGCGTTTAACAAACATCCCTTCCAATACTTTCACGAATACGAAGCTTTGAACAAGGGCTTTGGTGACTCTGTGGTAGAATTCACGGTAAAACGTGGAGCTGATACCGTTGCGGTAAAAGTGCAATTGAATAACAAAGGCGCAGTAGGATTTTTCCGCGTAACACCTTATGAGATGTTTGGTACAGTGAGTAAGGATTATAGTTTGGCGCAGGCAATTCCTATGGGCTTTAATCGTTGTTTTGAAACACTAGATAGGTATATCACAGGCATCAAACAAATCTTCACAGGCAAGGTAAATGCCAGTGAATCTTTGGGTAGTGTGATCAGTATTGGCAATACCTTCCCAGGCGTTTGGGACTGGCAAAAGTTCTGGACTTTGACAGGGATCTTCTCTATCATTTTAGCCTTCATGAATATTTTACCTATTCCAGCACTAGATGGTGGACACGCCCTATTTACTTTGTATGAAATGGTAACTGGCCGTAAACCGGGAGACAAGTTCATGGAATACGCACAAATGGTGGGTATGGTGCTCTTATTAGGATTAATGGCTTACGCCCTGGGTCTTGACTTCTGGCGTTTGTTTAAATAGTTTAACAGGTAGCATTCTTTGGAATGGCTACCTTTGCACTTTGGGGTCGTATTGGTTTTGACAGCATATGTCACGGTTGGTGTAAGCATGCAGTGCGTTGGATAATTAGCACTTTAATCTGAATATTCAAACTTCAAATGGCAATACTCAGTATGCCATGGCTGCTTAATCAGTGATTAAGTAACCATTCGGGCCCCGGCTAAGGTTGGTCTCTTACCTCTTGCCGCCGCCGACTCAAAACAAAAGAGAATGCTGCAACGGAAGGCTGTGACCGTTGCCTAAGACCATTCAGCTAAGCGTTTGGTTGGTTTGTTTCCTTCCTGCTAACTGCCTACAATTAATAAGAAAATAAGCATGTAGAAAGCTAATGGTAGCGATGTTTGGACAGGGGTTCGACTCCCCTCGACTCCACTAAAAAAATCTCGTAAGTATTGATTATCAATTATTTACGAGATTTTTATTTTGAGTTTAGTCCACTCTTAGTCCGAAATGTATACATATTGCGCTTTTTTTATTTATATTAGGAGATTGTTTGTAATTACCAATAAGAGGAAAAATTAAAGTATGGCCAAAGAGCTGAAGCAAAGAAGTATTGAAGAGACCTTATGGGAATCAGCAAATAAACTACGTGGTAGTGTAGAACCAGCGGAATACAAGCACGTTGTTCTTGGTTTGATATTCTTAAAGTTTGCCAGTGATAAGTTTGAGGAACATCGACAAATGCTAATTTCTAAGGGGCAGGAGAAATATATTGAGATGGCTGAGTTTTATAACCAGAACAATGTATTCTTCTTGGAAGAAACAAGCCGCTGGAGTTATATCATAAAGAACTCCAAACAAAATGATATAGCCTTAAAGATTGATACTGCCTTGCATAATATTGAGAAGAACAACAAGGCTCTCAAAGGAGCATTGCCAGATAACTATTTTTCTCGCTTAGGCTTAGATATCACTAAACTGTCTTCGCTACTTGATACCATCAATGAAATTGATACTCTCAAAGACAAGGCTCAAGATATTGTTGGTAGGGTTTATGAGTACTTCTTAAGCAAATTTGCACTTGCAGAAGGAAAGGGTAAGGGTGAATTTTATACTCCAAAAAGCATTGTAAATCTAATTGCAGAAATGATAGAGCCATACAAAGGCATTATTTATGACCCTGCTTGTGGTTCGGGAGGTATGTTTGTGCAGTCCATAAAGTTTATCGAAAACCACCACGGCAATAAAAAAGAGATATCTATTTATGGCCAAGAATACACCAATACCACGTATAAATTGGCAAAAATGAACCTAGCTATACGAGGTATTAGTGGCAATTTAGGTGAAAAGGCGGCAGACACTTTTGCAGATGATCAGCACAAAGACCTTAAAGCAGATTACATTATGGCAAACCCACCCTTTAACCAAAAGGATTGGCGTGCTGAAAATGAATTAAAGAATGACCCACGTTGGCGTGGATATGATACTCCTCCCAAGAGTAATGCAAATTATGCTTGGATTTTGAATATGGTAAGTAAATTGAGTGACAATGGTGTCGCGGGTTTTGTTTTGGCTAATGGCGCATTAAGTGGTGGTGGTGAAGAATACAAAATACGCAGAAAACTAATTGAAAATAATCTAGTTGAAGCAATAATGATTTTACCACAGGATATGTTTTACACCACTAGTATCAGTGTTACGATTTGGATTTTAAATAAAAATAAAAAAGCGCATACCCGTAACGTTGGGGATGAGCAGCGCCATTATCGCAATCGGGAAAGGGAAATTTTGTTTATGGACTTGCGACAGATTGGAGAACCATTTGAAAAGAAATTTATTCATTTTAGTGATCAGCAGATTAAAGATATTGGTACAACATTTCATGATTGGCAACAATTAAATAACGAGTATAAAGACATACCAGAATATTGTTATTCAGCGTCCTTTGTTGAAGTTGCTGAGAAGGACTTTTCTTTGGTGCCAAGCAAATACATTGAGTTTGTAAACCAAGATGAAAACATTGATTTCGATGAAAAAATGAAAGGGCTACAAGTTGAATTTATCAATTTACTGAATGCTGAAAGCAAAAGTAAAAATGATTTGATTTCTGTATTTAAAGAGTTAGGTTATGAAATCAAATTATAAACGTCTTGGTGATTATATTAGAGAGGTAAAAGAACGTAACGTTGAGCTAAAAGCTGAAAAACTTTTAGGAATTAACATTGATAAGTTTTTTATGCCTTCTGTTGCTAATATTCTTGGAACGGATATGTCTCAATATAAAATTGTAAAAAAAAATCAGTTTGCATGTAATAGAATGCACGTAGGTCGTGATTATAGACTGCCTGTCTCATTGTCAAATTTAGAAGAGGTGTTTATGGTATCGCCTGCTTATGATGTTTTTGAAATTTTAGATAGCGAAGTTTTATCCCCGAAATATTTAATGATGTGGTTCTCTCGAAGAGAGTTTGACAGAAATGCATGGTTTTATACTGATGCGGATGTTCGAGGTGGTTTGCATTGGAAAGCCTTATGCGACATGCGAATTCCTATTCCAAATATTTCCAAACAAAACGAAATAGTAGCTGAGTTTGACACTATTCAAAATCGAATATTGCTCAATCAAGATATTATATTAAAACTAGAAAAAACTATTCAGATTATTTACAAACAGTGGTTTATTGATTTTGAATTTCCAGACAATGAAGGGAATGCATACAAAAGCAATGGTGGTAAATTGGAATGGAATGAAGAATTTAAAATGATGTGTCCAATTGAATGGCGCATCAGTCATTTAGGTAATTTAATTCAAAGTTTTTCTAAAGTTCATGCCTTTAATAAAGAGAAGCTGATTTTTTTCAATACCTCCGATATATTGGATGGAGAATTTTTGCATGATGAATATATGAGTATCTATAAAATGCCCGGACAAGCAAAAAAGCAGATAAGAAAAGGGGATATCCTGTTCAGTGAAATAAGACCAAGTAATAAAAGATATGCGATAGTAAGAGTCGAGTCTGATGATTATGTAGTTTCTACCAAATTAATGGTATTGAGAAAAAAAGATGACAATATTAGTACCTATAGGTTATATCAATTCTTAACAGAGCAAAATTTTATTTCCGAACTGCAACAATCTGCGGAAGGTAGGTCTGGTACATTTCCACAAATAACATTTGAAGAGGATTTAGAAAAAAAACCATTTTTGATTGCAGATGAAAGAATTGAAAAAAAATGGAATCGGATTTTAAATTCATCTTTTGATTTAATTTTTAATAAGAAAGATGAGAATAGAAAATTGGATGAATTGAAATCTGTGCTTCTATCAAAACTTGTATCAATTTAAATTTGGAAAATGAAATTCACTGAAGATAAATTGGAATGGGTATTTACCGAATTATTATATAAAGAAGGGTTTTCCCATTACTTAGGTAATACTATTAAACGGACAATGGATGAAGTAGTAATTGAAGATGATTTACTAAAGTTCCTACATACTAAATATGAAAGTGAACAAATTACTCTTCACGAAGCCAAGTCAATTGTACTTCAATTGAAATCGTTACCCTGCAGTGATTTATATGAAAGCAATAAAACAATTCTTCGTTGGCTAAGTGATGGGTTTATCTTAAAGAGAGAAGATAGGAGTCAAAAAGACATTCATATTGAGTTAATCGATTACAGTGGAATGGAGGCACAATTAACTAGTCCCAACTTAGATTATCTTACAGCAGACCCTATTCTTGCTTATTCCCAAAGTTGTAACATTTATAAGTTTGTAACACAATTAGAAATAGTAGGTACTGAAAAGCGAATACCTGATGGTATAATCTATATCAATGGTCTACCATTGGTGGTATTTGAATTTAAAAGTGCCATAAGGGAAGATGCTACAATATTTGATGCCTATAATCAATTAACTGTTCGCTACAAAAGGGATATTCCAGAATTATTTAAGTACAATGCCTTTTGTGTTATCAGTGATGGCATTAACAATAAGGCTGGTTCTTTTTTTGCTCCATATGATTTCTACTATGCTTGGCGAAGAATTGCTGGGCTAGCAAAAGATGTAGATGGCATTGATAGCATGTATACACTTGTGCAGGGTATGCTAAACCAAAATAGGTTGCGTGACATTATTCGTAACTTCATTTACATCCCAGATACGTCTAAAAAGGACGAAAAAATAGTTTGCCGCTATCCTCAATATTATGCTGCAAAAGCTTTGTTTGAAAATATAAAACTTACCCAAAAGCCGAATGGAGATGGTAAAGGGGGAACCTATTTTGGCGCAACTGGTTGTGGCAAAAGCTTTACAATGCTATTTTTAGCAAGGTTGCTAATGAAAAGCGAATATTTTGCTAGTCCTACTATTGTAATGATTACTGACAGAACAGATTTGGATGACCAACTTTCTGGTCAATTTACCAATGCCAAAAGGTTTTTAAGTGATAATACTGTTGTCAGTGTTGAAAGTAGAGCCAATTTGAGGGAATTATTACAAGGAAGGCAAAGTGGAGGCGTTTTTTTGACTACTATCCATAAGTTCACAGAGGATACCGAGTTGTTAAGTGATAGAACCAATGTTATCTGTATCTCCGATGAAGCCCACCGAAGTCAAATTAATCTGGATCAGAAAATAAAGGTTTCGGCTGACGGAGTTACCAAGTCTTTCGGTTTTGCAAAATACCTGCACGATTCATTGCCCAATGCCACTTTTGTTGGTTTCACAGGAACGCCAATAGATGCAACTCTAGATGTTTTTGGCGAGGTAATAGATTCCTACACCATGACCGAATCCGTTAATGATGGAATTACAGTTAGAATTGTATACGAAGGGAGGGCTGCCAAAATTGCTCTAAATAATGATGAGTTACAAAAAATTGAAAAGTATTACCAAGAAGTTGCAGACGCTGGTGCAAACAAGTATCAAATAAATCAGAGCAAGTTAGAAACCGCAAAAATGAATGCCATATTAGGCGACCCAAAACGGTTGCGGACATTGGCATTGGACTTTGTTACTCACTACGAAAAAAGAATATCGGCTGGGGCTACTCTAAAAGGCAAAGCCATGCTAGTTTGTAGTAGCCGTGAAATCGCATACGAAGTCTATAAAAATATCATTGAACTTAGACCCGAATGGGATGATGTCAAGGTGGCAGCAGATGGGGAAGAATTGTCTGATGAAGAGAAAAAGAAGATTAAGCCCCTGGAGAGAGTCAAAATGATCATGACTAGGGATAAGAATGACAATGAAACGCTTTATAAGCTTCTTGGAACATCTGAGTACCGCAAGACCTTAGATACAGAGTTTAAAAACGAGAAATCCAATTTTAAAATAGCCATACTGGTTGATATGTGGCTAACAGGCTTTGATGCCCCACTTTTAGACTCTATCTATATAGATAAACCCATCAAGCAACACAATCTTATACAAACGATTTCTAGGGTTAATCGTAAAGTGGAAGGCAAGAATAAAGGTCTTGTAGTTGATTATATCGGCATTAAGAAGCAAATGAATGTAGCACTAGCTAAGTATAACAAAGGTGATTCTCAAAATTTTGAAGATATATCTGAGTCTTTGGTGATTGTGCGGAACCATCTAGACTTACTTGCTAACCTATTCCACAATTTTGATGCTAGTAAATATTTTAATGGAACCACCCTAGAACAATTAAACACCCTAAACCAAGCTGCTGAGTTTGCACAACAAACCAAGGAAATTGAAACAAGGTTTATGGGGCTAGTTCAACGCCTTAAAGCCTCTTACGATATTTGTGTAGGTAGTGAAAGCTTAACGCAGTCTGAAAGGGATTATACCCACTTTTATTTAGCCGTAAGGTCTATTGTATTCAAGCTAACTAAAGGAAATGCTCCTGATACCGCCCAAATGAACGCAAGGGTTAGGGAAATGATTAAAGATGCACTGCAAAGCGATGGTATTCAGGAGTTGTTTAAGGTTGGTGAGGATAGTGAAACCGAACAAGACCTTTTTGATGCCGAATACCTAGAGAAAATCAATAAAATCAAGTTGCCGAATACAAAGATTAAAATGCTTCAGCAGCTTTTAACAAAGGTGATTGGTGAAATTAAGAAGGTAAATAAGGTTAAGGGGGTCAATTTTTCTAAGAAAATGCAGTCACTTGTAGAACGGTACAACCAAAGAGATGAGAGTGATGTATTTAGGAGTGAAGTGTATGAGGAGATGGCTGAGCAGCTTACGAACTTGATCTGGGAGGTGCATAGGGAGTTTTCGGCTGGGGATGCTCTTGGTATCGATTTTGAAGAGAAGGCCTTTTATGATATTCTCAAGGAGCTTTGCATAAAGTATGATTTTAGATACCCTGAAGACAAATTAATAGAGCTAGCCAAGTCTGTGAAAACTCTTGTTGAAGGTCAGGCCAAGTTCCCAGATTGGAATAAGCGGGACGATATTAAATCGGCATTAAAGGTGGGTTTAATACTCCTATTAGATGAATATGGCTACCCGCCAGTCGAGAGGGATGAGGTTTATGTTGAAATTTTTGAACAGGCTGAAAACTTCAAGAAGAATATTAAGTAATTTGATTGTATAAATTGTCTTTTAATCATATTTGTTAAATATAAATTTGAATAAAATTTATGGCCTGTACTAAAATTCCAGACAAGGATGTTTTTTCATTTTTCAATGTGACAAAAGAAGAATTTCATATTTTTAAGGAAGGCATTAAAACGGAATTCCAAAGCCAGTTTGGTAGAAATGATATTGGAGAAAATCCTGATTTCGCTTGGTGTGGGACAAAGAAAGCCATGAATTTGTGTTTTATCAGCAGGATAAAAAGAAAACCAAATAGTACTATATTTAAGGAGTATTGTACAGGAACTCCTATTAATTTATATCAAGCAAAATGAATAAGAGTATTATTTCAATATTTATTAGTGGCAAAGATTTAGATGTTTCTAAATTAAGAGAAACGCATTACTTCAAAAATGCAGCTATAATTTCTCTTAAAGGTGAAGAAATGAAAATAGGAACAAAAGTTATGCCCTTTAAACCATCTTATTCAATGGTTAAATTGGATCATAATTTAGATGATGATATAGAATTTACTTTAAATGAAATTGTTAATAATCTTAAAGAAAAAAAGAAAGAACTATTAGAATCCTTTGTTACGGATATCTCCATGATTATACAATTAATCGAAAACAAAATAGGTGATTTTGCAATAACTAAAGATTTGTTAACTATAGCAAAGGGAATTGATGTAAAAATCAAAATTGATATTAGTGCTATTGAAACCCCGAAAATAGAAAAACGGAAAACATCTGCAGTTACTGGAAAATGGAATATTCAATCCCATTTGCCAAAATTCAAGGAAGAGGTTTTTTATGGGGGTGGGGATATTGTGATTAATCCCAAAAGTAAAGGAATAACTTGGAGTGTCGCAGGTAAATCTGGAAGTGGAAAATTAGCTAAGGGTTCAACTCAAAATGGACGAGTGGTTTTTGTTGATAAAAAGAATAATGAAATATTCTTCACAGAAAAGCCTGTGATAAAAGTAAAAGAAAAATAGTATAACATATATGGTTAAATGTCCATTAATTGAAACAATTGTGGACATGGCTTTTTACTATTTTTTTTCTATTGAAAATTGTTGAATGGTTTTATGGACAGCAGATTTAGATATAAGTCTATAGTTATTGTTAGCTTCAGTAATTAATACCCCTCTTTACTTCCTTAATATATTGCCAGATTCAATTGCTTTTTTTCAAGCATAATTGAGTTTTTTCCTAGGCCAATAGAATATTAGAATGAATTGTTGCGATTTTTGAGATTTTTAATCAATCGATTGAAAATATTGATATTATTTTTCACGATTGGAAATATTTGATCTGAAATAAGTCGGGGGATATTTAAGCAATTTTAACAATATTCCCTTGAGTTGTCAGAAATATTGTCTATAATTTCTTGCTTATTTCTATAAAAAGGGATGAAAGGAAGGCTTATTTCATACAAACTATTGGAGTGAAAAAGTAACATTATTTCCGTTTCTTCCTTTTCTTCTTCGGTGCTGTATAATTAGGTCCATTTAAACCTTCTTTTCGCTGATATTCCATGATCTTTTTGAGCATTAGATTTGAATAACGTATACCTAAATGTTCTGTTGATTCCCTTGAAAGTTCAACCAAGTACTTAAGTGTGACTATCCCTTGCGCAAATTCTATCGAATCGGGACTCAAATAAATACCAGGCTGAGGCTCAATACAAAGATTGTTGGGGGATGGAATGTAATCATGATTATAACTTCGTACACTTTTCGAAAATTCTTCTTTGGGGTGCATTAACGTATAATACACCGAGGATGCAAACAAATCAGCAAGTTGCAAGCCCGATTTATTTTTAGAAGAAGCGAAAGTAATGCGTTCTTTCAAAGAAAAATTTAGTGCTGTTTCTCCTTCGCCAAAAGGATCGTGGTAAACCAGTTCATCTTCCAATCGATGAAATAAATTATTTCTAACTTCCATTTCTCGTAACTGTTGTGATTCATCGACAATAACAGTGAGTGCTCCAATTTTCATACTCCAGACAGAGAGGAGGCTATGTAATGCAGTCTGAGCTAAATCAAGTACCCAATAATTGTATTTCCCTTCTGTTATAATTTCTTCAAAAATGGTTTTTTTATTTAACAATGTAAATTCCGCAATCATCGATGTTAGGTCATTAGGAATAAAGTCACTTTGAAGCATCTTGAATAAGCCATCAGGATCGTTCCCTCTTAACAATTCCTGGAACCGCAAGAATAGGTTTTCAGCATACTCAGGTGATTTTTCATATGCAACATACACAAGGTTCGCAATGAAGCGGTGAAATTTCGTATAGTAGAATACTTGGCTGTTCTCGTAAACGGCTGGCTCAAAAACATACTCGAAATATTTACAAGCCAGCGTATATTTTTTATGATGATAAACTATTTGTACACATTTAGAATATTTCTCGAATAGTTCCATGATAGCCCTTTGCCCATTGTTGCTTTTAACAAGGTTTTTGCCCTTTAATTCTCCCTGCAGGTTGTATTTATTTTTTAGGTATGCCACAAATTCTTTTGCTTCATCTTCCTCTATATTCAAGGCGGAGTAGACAAAATAAGGCTGATTATTTTCCAGTAGGTTGTATCCAGTATTGCCAGATTCGTCACAATAGATTGGCATTAAAAAAATTTTGATTTTGAATATTTGAAGTGGAGAATTTAAAATTACATTTATTTTGTATAAAATCAAACATAAGAGACCGGTAACATTTATTTCCAATGATATATACGTGTCTAAATAGGAAGATTAATTTCATAATGTTGCACTTAGAGTCTTTGAGTTAGAGTGAGTCTACTGTATGAGGTATTCTTATAACAAATCCAATTCTAGGAACAATCACATGTATTTAGAAAGCTTATATTAGTATCTAGGATAACTAGCTAAAAAAATAATCTATTTCTATTTAAATAGAACGTGCCTGTAGATAAAGCCTGTCACAAATAGAGGTTTTCGTGTAATTGTTTAATTATTATGCAAGTATTACTTTGAATCTGATTTACATCATCGGAATGACGGTTAATATTGATAAAGCAGTTAAGGCTATAATCATCAATTGATACCTAGAAAAGGTATTTGACTATATTAATTTATTGCTTTAAGCCGTATGGAAAAAGGATTGCATTCTTTTTGATTAGCAATGGTATATTAGTTGTGATGTAGTCGAAATTATTGCTAATAGTGGTTCAGAATTTTTATCATTCAGTCTTGTTTATTTGTGTCGTAAATTCCTTGTAAAAAGAACGAATATTGCTTCGTTGTTGATTATGAGCAGAATGAAACATTTGACAATGATGATTACAACCTCGATAGCACAAATTAAATGTAAAATTACAGATGTGGGTAGATTAGTATGAAATAAATCATAAGAAAATAAGCGATTTTTTAATTCTTTCATTTTAATCATTTTTTATTTTTAATTCTGTTGACTTGCAATAACTTTCTTATTTGAAAACGTGGTAATTTTATCTTGTTCAGATTTTCTAGGTCTGCCGCTATTAAATTTATTTATAATGGAGTATATCTATCCACTTGCGCTACTGATTTTTTTGATAATAATGTTTCATTTGCTTTTCATTTTGTGGTTTCCACAAGGCAAAATATTTTGGAAAAGGGTTGACTACTGGTGGGTATCATTTGGTGTTATTGGTATAATTGGTTCAACTTTTACTTTTAGAAAGGAAAATTCCCATTCTTGGCAACCATTTCACAAGAATTCATTATCGGCGGTATTTGATGAATATCAAAAAGACTTACGTTATGAGGCCTTGAAATTTTCTGATTCAGGTTCGTATGTAACTAATATATTTCCTGATAGTACAAAACGAAATATGGTATTACAGCTTGGAGATTCTCTAATGCAATTGAGTCGAAAAGTTGATAGTTGTCGTCTACTTATAACAGAAAAAGAGCATTATGAACTGGTTGATTCATTGATAGAGCCTTGCATTAGATATGATGAGATTATTGATCGTATTGCAGGAATAAAAATTGCAAATCTCCCAAAATTCTGGGGTGGACGAATACATGAAGAATCAAAAATGTTAATTGAACTGAAAAAGAAAGAGGATAGGGATAATCTTAATTGGTTGATCTTGTTGTTTTCACCTTATTTTTTTGCTATAGCTATGGCTATACGGTTAACTAAGGTTACTGCTGAAATCAAAGAATTGAGATCTAAGAGTTGATATTTGGAGATAATTACGACCATTTAAGTTATTTTCAGTTCAATAAATATGTACTAAGTCTTTATATATAAGAAATCATGTCACTTGACTCCACTTAAAAGGGAAACGTGAATAGCGTTTCCCTTTTTGTTTTAGATCACTCACCTAACTTTGTATACAAATTAGCAATCATGGAACTGGGTATTGGCATGTTTGGAGATTTGAATGTAAGACCTGATGGAAGCATTCAAGATACCGGTGAGCGTTTAAAAGAGTTGATAGAAGAAATCAAATTGATGGACCAAACCGGTATTGATTTCTATGGGATAGGTGAACACCATCGCCCAGACTATGCGGTGGCTTCTCCAGAAATAGTGTTGGCCGCTGCGGCTTCTGTTACCCAAAAGATTAAATTAGGATCAGCCGTTTCTGTCTTGAGTTCTGCTGACCCAGTAAAACTATATCAAGATTTTGCTACCCTTGATCAATTGTCTGGAGGTAGAGCGGAACTCATGGCGGGAAGAGGAAGTTTTATTGAATCCTATCCACTCTTTGGATATGAATTGGATGACTATGAAGCTTTGTTTGAAGAGAAGTTGGGATTGCTGATGCAGATTAACAAATCTCCAAGAATTACTTGGAAAGGAAAATTTAGGGCAGCACTCAAGAACCAATTAATCATGCCCAGAGCGGTGCAAGATCATTTAAATATTTGGGTGGCTATTGGTGGTACACCAGCTTCCGTAGTTAGGGCCGCAAAGTATGGCTTACCCGTGATGTTTGCCATTATTGGTGGAGATCCCGCACAATTTCAACCACTGTTTCAATATTATAAAGACTGCTATCAAGAGTTTGGTCATAGTATGGAAAAATTTCAAGTTGGGGTACACATGCATGCATTTTTTGGAGATGACGCCCAACAAACTGCAGATGCCTATTACCCCATCTACTCTGGACAAATGGATAGGATTGGGAGAAGCAGGGGTTGGCCTCCTTATCAACAAAGACAGTATCAAATAGGTAGAAGCGCCAACGGTCATTTGATTATTGGAGACGCCAATCAAGCCATTGATAAAATTCTTTACTTGCATGAAATGTTTGGGCTAACGCGATTTTCGGCGCATATGGACGTAGGTGGTCCCAGTCATGCAACGCTCATGAAATCCATTGAAATCTTTGGAACAAAAATTGCACCCAAGGTTCGCGAAGCATTGAAAGCTTAAGTAATCTTGGTTAGCTTATATAATTGGCGCTTACTTAAAACAACCTTTTATTTTTTGCTATAATCAAATACCAATTGACAAAAAGCTTTTACGCCCACAATAAATCCTGATTCGTCTAAATAAAAATCGGGGGTATGGTGTCCGCCTACTTCAGCTGGATTTTTTCCTTTGGTCATCCCACCCAAAGAGAAAAATAGGGTAGGTGCTTTTTCTCCATAAAAAGAAAAATCTTCCGCGGCGGTGGTCCAACTAGATTCTAATACATTATCTGCTCCTGCTGCAGTGAATAAGGAAGGAACCATTTTCTTAGTAAGAGCCGGATCATTATAATTGACCAAGGTTTGGGTGGTGATTTCTATATCGGCGGTTGCTCCAGCACTTTCCGCCATCCCTTTAACCATGCGTTTAATTTTGTCATGCGTGGCTAATCTTGTTTTGGCATCCAAAGCGCGAATGGTGCCAGCTAGTTCAGCTGTTTCTGGAATAATATTATTTCTCAAACCACTATGCATAGAACCAACAGAAATGATCAATGGCGCTTTGGTTAGATCAGTTTCTCTACTCACAATTCTTTGTAATCCTTGCACCACATCTGCAGCAATTGAAATGGGGTCTGTACTTAACCAAGGCATTGCCCCATGACTACCTTTTCCATGAATCACTATTTTAAATTGATCAGCTGAGGCTTGTGCGGATCCCGATTTATAAGCCAACATCCCGGCAGGCATGGAAGCTGCCATATGCAAACCAAATACTACGTGTAATTTGGGGTTATCCATGGCGCCTTCTTTGATCATCAGCGGAGCACCAGCTTCTTCATTATTGGGAGCACCTTCTTCTGCAGGTTGAAACAAAAACACTACCGTACCTTCCAGATCTTTTTGCATCTCTTTTAAAGTTTTTGCAGTAGCCATGAGAATAGCGGTATGAGCGTCATGACCACAGGCATGCATCACGCCAACGGGTTGACCATTGTATTCTGCTTTTACTTTTGATGCAAAGGGAATGGGTGTTCTTTCTACAATGGGCAGGGCGTCTATATCGGCCCGCAGGCCAATATTGGGTCCAGGTTTGCCGCCTTTTAAAATAGCCACAACGCCTGTTTTAGCAATGGGATATTTTACTTCAAGACCAATTGATTTGAGATAATCTGCTATATACGCACCTGTTTTGAATTCCCTATTTGACAACTCTGGATTTTGGTGAAAATGTTGACGCCACTGAATTAACTGTGGTTCAATTTTGCTTACCAATGATGAATAATTCTTGGGTAATTCTTGGGCAGATATTTGCATTGCAAAAACAATGCTTAATGCAGAAAATAATATTCTCATGTAGTTGGTTTGTGCAACAAGCTACTAAACAAATTTCAATTTCAAGTCTAGAACAAGAAAAATAATCCGTTGCAATAGCTTGGTTAGAAGCCTTTTACAAAGAATTGTTCACTAAAAAATTGGCTGGTTGACTGGGATCTGCTAATTGCAGAATGGTTTTGGTTTCAAAGAGTTTGATTAATTGTTTTTTAATGGGTTGGTACTGATAATGCATGGGGCAGGGTTTGGTTTCAGAACAATTGTTCAAACCTAGAATGCATTTGACAAACAAGTCCTGTTCATCCATGGCTTCCAACACTTTTCGAATAGGCAATTGTTTGGCGTCTTCAGTAATATAAAACCCTCCATTGGGTCCACGAACAGAACTGATGATACAATTGTCCTTGGTGAGTAATTGCAAAATTTTAGCCGTGAAACTGGGTGGAGAATCAATGGCAATGGCTATTTGATTCAAACTCAATTTTTTATCTGAGTTTGATTCTTGTGCAATATAAATAGTGGCCCTCAAAGCATATTCTGTTGACTTTGAAAACATGGCAATCGGTTTTTTAAAACAAGATTCAATACCTAATCAGCAAACCATTCTGCAAAACTGTCCTTGGTTTCATAGATTTTCATATGCACCAATTTCAAGTCTTCAGGTAATAAAGGCTCAATGATCTTTTGAATATGATACAAAATATTTTCTGCACTGGGTTCCATTTGCCAAACCTGCAAGTTCTCATCATATTGGATCCCAGGATGCGCTGCCAAATAGGCTTCTGACAACACCAAGCTATGGTCTAATTTGTCAACAACTGGACCTTTCACCATTTTCTTTAAATCTTTAAAGTCCATTAGAAAACCGGGAGGTGGAATGGCGCCACTCACAGCTGTATTGGATTGAAAACAAACATGTAATTCATAGGAATGACCGTGAATATTTTTACAAGGACCTTGGTATCCATGAATAGCATGGGCCATTTCAAAATGGAAAATCTTAGTGAGTCTGAGCATGGCTAAAATAATTAAGGACAAAAATACCTTTAATTGTTAATTTTGCAGGAATTTTCAAATAAAATACTAGTGACAATGAGAAAGGTGGAGATTCTTTCACCCGCAGGTTCTTTTGATTCCTTAATGGCCGCTATACAGGCTGGAGCAGATGCTGTCTATTTTGGGGTGGAGCAACTTAATATGCGAACAAGGTCATCTAATTCCTTTATTGTAGAAGACTTGGCCCAAATTGGAACCCTTGCTCGCAAACACGGTATCAAAGCCTATATCACGCTCAATACTGTCATGTATGAGCACGATATGCAATTGCTCAAAACCATTTTGCAAGAAGTAAAAGCGCAGGGAATTGACGCTGTGATTGCGGCCGATTTTGCTGTGATGCAGTATTGCAAAGAAATGGGCATTCCCTTGCATGTGTCTACCCAGGCCAATGTGAGCAATCTGGAATCTGTTCAATTCTTTGCCCAGTTTGCAGATGTGGTGGTGCTGGCAAGAGAGCTCACATTAAAACAAGTGGCTCAGATTACTAAGGAGATTAAAAGAAGAAAGATCACTGGCCCATCGGGAGAACTGATCAAGATTGAAATCTTTGTACATGGGGCACTTTGTATGGCCGTATCCGGTAAATGCTATTTGAGTTTGCATTCTCAAAACGCAGCAGCCAATAGGGGGGCTTGTATACAAAATTGTAGAAGATCCTATATTGTCAAAGATGCAGAAACCAATGAAGAATTATTAATTGATAACGAGTACATCATGTCTCCCCAAGACCTATGTACTATTGATATTTTAGATCAGGTAATAGAATCTGGCGTAGACGTTTTAAAAATTGAGGGTAGAAGTAAGGGAGCTGAATATGTTGATACGGTTACGCGATGCTATAAAGAAGCAACGGAAGCCGTTCTAAATAATGATTATACTGTAGAAAAGAAAGCGGCTTGGTTAGATAGGTTACGAAAAGTCTATAACCGAGGTTTTTGGGAAGGCTATTATTTGGGAAGAAAATTGGGTGAGTGGACTACAGAGTCTGGATCTAAAGCAGAGGAGAAGAAAATCTATGTGGGAAAGGGCACCAATTATTTTCCCAAAATTCAAGTTGGTGAATTCTTGGTAGAATCTGGTTCTCTTGCCAAGGGCGATACCATCTTAGTACTTGGGCCAGAATTTGGTATGACAAAAGAAACCATGGAAAGATTAGTGGTCAATGGGGTAGAAGCTGATCAGGCTGCCAAAGGCGATAAAATAACTTTTCCTATTGCAAGTAAAATCAGCGCTAAAGACAAACTCTATAAATTGGTAAAAGCATAATGGCCAATATTATTCACTATAGAAATAAATGCATTGGTTGTGGTATCTGTTATGAAATGCAACCAGAACTATGGCGTATGTCAAAAAAAGACGGCAAAGCAGTGTTGCTCAATGCAGAACTTAAAAAAACGGTGCACGTATTACCCGTAGGTCAGTCTATTTATTTTGAAACAGCAGCAGTTGCCCAGGCCTGTCCTGTAAACATTATTAAACTATCATGAATCCAACCATTAGCGAATTTTTAATGTCTCAATCCTGTGCCAATATTGCCTGTTTAGACTTTGCAGGTAAGCCTTATTCCTTTTCTTGTTATTATGTGTTTCATCCAGAGTTGCATCAGTTATATTTTAAATCATCAGCGGATGCTGCACATGTAGGATTTTTAGCAAGTTCCAGTTCCGTTTCAGGTACGGTACTTCCTGATAAATTGAATAAGTTAATGGTGAAAGGCATTCAAATGGAAGGCGATTGCTTGGGTGAAGACCATCCATTGGCTAAAGGCGCATCACAATACTATCACAAAAAAAATCCCATAGCATTGGCCATGCCTGGAAAAGTATGGACCATTCAGTTGCAACACGTGAAGCTAACGGACAGTAGTTTGGGATTTGGCAAAAAGCTGCACTGGCATGCGCCAAACACTGCAGCCGAATGACAAAAGTCATATTTATGCTCTGAACAAGGGATTATTTTTGTTCGCGTGCCCAGCTAACAGGCTTTACATTTTGCAAAGCCTGTTTCTGTGTAAGAAAATGATTCTTAATCCCACATTCAGAACAGATGTATCAATCTCCCTATCACAAGTTCCATATCCCGGTAATGGGTTTGGCGTATACTATTGACAGCCCTATTAAAGTGGCGCGTTTTGGTATTTCTTCCGTTATGTCTATTGTTGAAGACCGCTTGGTAGAAATGATGCGCGCGCATTATTATCCCACCATCAATAAGGAATACAAACCTATTGATACCCATGAAGAAGACTATCGCGCAAAGCGCATTACGGACTATTTAAATCTAGTCAACGAGATTGTTCAAGCTCAGGTAGAGAAACTACGGAACGCGGCTTTTGAAACAGGTTCAGAAATAGTCAAATATTTTGAAATGCTGCCTGATGATAGCAGCCTCAAACAATTGTATCTGACCATGATGCAGACAGATGAGGAAAAGGAAAAAGCCAAACTAGAAGCTTATCTAAGATCTCATATTAAGCCAGGCAGTATTGATGTAAACATCATGACCAAACTGGATAAGAATAATTACAACAAAGCGGGTGAAGTGATAACCGAAGGATCTGATGCCGTATCTGCGTTAAGAGGTTATGCCAATAGCAATTTGAAAAATAGTTCCATCATTTTCTCTGCAGGCATGAATCCCCGTTTGTACAATTATTTGGAGTCTTTCTCTGAGTTTGATGTGAACGAGAATGGCGATTTTAATAAAAAAATCATCATCAAAGTAAGCGACTATAGATCTGCTTTGATTCAAGGAAAATACTTGGCCAAGAAAGGATTGTGGGTGAGTGAATTCCGTGTAGAATCTGGACTCAATTGTGGCGGTCATGCTTTTGCCACCGATGGCATTTTGTTGGGCCCCATTTTAGAAGAGTTTAAATTGAATAAACAGGAATTGATAGATACCCTGTTTGAAATTTACAATGCAGTGCATTTAAAGAAAAGCGGAAAAGAATTTAAATATCCGCCAGCTATTAGATTTACCGTTCAGGGTGGAATTGGTACATATGAAGAAGATGCCTATTTGCACAATTATTATGGGTTTGATGGTACAGGATGGGGCACCCCATTTTTATTGGTACCAGAAGCCACTACGGTAGATGATGCTACTTTAAAACTATTATGTGCCGCCAAAGATAAAGACGTGAAATTAAGTCACGTTTCTCCATTAGGTGTGCGTTTTCATTATTTGAAAGGCACTACCTCTGAAGTAGAAAAACTCATGCGGATTGAAAAAGGTACTCCGGGTAGTCCTTGTACAGAAAAGCATTTGAGTTTTAATACAGAGTTTACAACCGAACCCATTTGCACTGCGTCAATCAAGTATCAACAGCTCAAAATAGCCCAATTAAAAACCATGGGTCTGCCTGAGAAAGTATTAGAAAAACAAGTCAATGATTTGTTGGAAAAAGAATGTCTCTGTGTTGGGTTGAGCAATTCTGCAGCCATTAACTATTCTCAAACCTTTGTCAATAAATTGGGTGCGGTAACCATTTGTCCTGGTCCTAATATTGTCAACTTTAACAAGACGGTTTCCTTACAAACTATGTCTGACCATATTTATGGCAGAACCAATATCTTGGGTAATACCAATCGGCCACATATGTTTGTAGCAGAGTTATACCTGTACATAGACTTTTTTAAAGAACAGTTATTGGACGATGTAGAACATGAACAATTTGAGAAGAAGCGGAAATTTTATATGGGCTTTTGTCAAAACCTTCGTTCAGGCATTGCTTATTACAAAGGCTTAAAAGGCTTGAGCGATGAAACCAAACTCAAACTAGACAAAGACTTAGATGCGGCTTCCTTAGAATTGGACTATCTGAATTACCAATATGAGATAATTACCAATCCTTAAGGACTAATGATTGATTACAATTCAAAACCGCTCTAAAATTCAGGGCGGTTTTTTATTTTGGGAAATCACGGACTAAGCCCATCTTGCACTTATACATGAAACAGCTTCCGCTTACATACAATGATCACACCCTTTTTCATATGTTGCGGCATTTTGAAAGCATTCATGAAGCAGCCCAAAATTGTTTATTTGAAAGAGGGTATAAGCCTGTAGCAATAAATGCCGCTTTAGCATTGCCAGGCTCTAGGTTTCATGCCTCTTTTGCCCAAGACCTTAAACAATTGGAGCAGCAAATGCAGTTGGGGATCAAGCAAACAATCCATTCCAATCCTGGGTATCAGCATTGGCAAATTAGTTTTGACATGCAGCAGTTCCCCAATGGAATTGGTACCCTTGGAGTTGTTCCTTTAGCTGATCTTGAAAACCTAGGTGCTCGAAATTTGATGCAAAAATTCAATAGGGGCATATTGATGCAACACGCAACAGTTGATGTTCTTCCTAATAGTTGGGAGATGTCTGTTGTGGTTAAGCAACAGAAAAATTACGATTTACTCATCACCGCTTTTCCGGGATTGCCATCCATGCCCTTGCCAAAACTTCACCTAGAAACGGAGTTTAATAGTGCTTGTAGACTTTATTGGAATGCTCATGTATTTCTTGAAATTAACAAAGGGTAATGGGTAGATCAAATATTTAATTTGTTGAAAAAGTCCAGCTCGCTGATTTCTTCCACCATGCCTGAACCAAGATGGGTTACTGAGATATTTTCAATAGAAGTTCTTACCAGTCTTCTGCATTTATGGTGCACGGCAGCAACCATTTTACGAACCTGATGAAATTTTCCTTCTGTAAGCGTAATCTCTAACCAGCTATGGGGAATGTGAGCGGGAATTTCATGGGCAGCAGACTCCAACCAAGAGGGCCGTTCTACTTGTTTTACCAAACAGGGACTAGTGGTATATGGAATTCCACCTTTGATTTCAATTTCAATACCCTTACTCAATTGGTCAATAGATGCCTGACTGATTCTGTTTTTTACTTGAACTAGATAAGTGCGACCATGTGGTTTAGTTCCTTGAAAAAGCAACTTAGTTATCTTAGGATTGGTGGTTAATAATAGCAAACCTTCTGAGTGATTGTCCAATCGGCCAATGGCATGAGTACCTTCTGGAAAATCAAAATCCAATTGGCCCAATAAGTTTACGTCATGTGAGCTTACAAATTGGGAGACCATATTGTAAGGTTTGTAAATAGCAAAATATTGGTATTGCAAGGGATTCACAGCTGCAAGATATCAAAGAAATGCACTGCGTTGTCTTAACCAATACCTTTGTAATAGATCATACTTCAAAATCATGCTAAGTAATAACGATATCCTTAAGAAAATTCGTGTGGCACTTTCTCTAAGAACAGAAGAAGTAATACATATACTTTCCTTGGTTGATTTTCATATCACCAAAGGGGCTTTGGGCGATTTATATAGGCATGAAGACCATCCCAATTATCAGGAAGCAGGTGATCAGATCTTAAGAAGATTTCTAGACGGTTTGGTTATTTATAAACGTGGTCAGCAAGAACCCAAGGAAGGTGAAATTGTCATTGATTTAAGAAATCAAACTGCAAAACCTAATTTGCCAAAACCTGCTGTTCCTGCTTCAAAAAAGCCATCCGCATCAGGAAAACTAACTTATCAACCTAAGCCCCAAGCTAAAAAGCCATCTCAGCCAGCATCTGGTCAATTCAAATCCAATTTTAAGAAGCCTAAGTAGGTATATTCAAATAAAACATTTTTATATAATTGAAATTGCAACCGTTTGCATTCATTTTGGTTGATAAGACTGGGTGAAAAGGCAATCTTTTTGTATATTCATTCCTTATTTTCGGGTTGAATAACCAATTATTTACTAATAGTTTTTGAGATGATGACAGCGG
Organism: Chitinophaga pinensis; assembly: GCA_943372255.1. Lineage (GTDB taxonomy): Bacteria > Bacteroidota > Bacteroidia > Chitinophagales > Chitinophagaceae > Sediminibacterium > Sediminibacterium pinensis_M. Next base: position 21,368 of record CALRXZ020000005.1, on the reverse strand, counting down.
AACAGCAGCGATTAAAGGTTAACGCAGGCAGAAAAGTTCCCTTAGAGCAATGGGGCCCCTATCTTTCAGAGCGTCAGTGGGGTACCGTAAGAGAGGATTATAGTGGCAATAGTGACGCTTGGAATTATTTTCCATTTAACCACGCACATAGTAGGGCCTATCTCTGGGGCGAGGACGGATTAGGTGGTATTTCTGATTTTTTTGGCAACCTCTGTTTTGGAATTTCCCTGTGGAATGGTAAAGACGATATTTTAAAGGAGAGGTTATTTGGCTTAGGCAACTACCAAGGTAATCACGGAGAAGACGTAAAAGAGCTGTATTATTATTTGGATAATATTCCATCGCATTACTATATGCAGATGCTATATAAGTATCCACAAGATGCATTCCCTTATCAGCAATTAATTGAAGCAAATAGAAATAGAACCAAATTAGAACCAGAATACGAAATTCTGGATACGGGTGTTTTTGATCAAAACAATTATTTTGATGTTTATATCACTTATGCCAAATACAGTAAAAGAGATATTGGAATCAAGATAGAAATTGTGAATAGGGGAAAGGAAACTGCACCCGTAACACTCTTGCCCAATCTTTGGTTTTACAATCGTTGGCAACAAAATGACCTAAATCAAAAGCCCATTATTGAAGAAGTAAAAGAAGGTGTAGTTAGGGCTACCCATGAAAGAATTGGAAGTTACTATCTATATTATCAAAAAGCAAATGATCGTTTTTTTACAGAGAACGAGACCAATACAGAAAAACTTTTTGGAACACCCAATGAGTCCATTTTTGTAAAAGACGCGTTTAATGATGCCATCATCCTCAATAAGAATGTAGAAGCACTTAGGAAAAAAAATGAGGGTACCAAGTTTGCACCTGTTTACAAAATGAAGATTGCCGGAGGGGAATCAAAAACAATTCATCTCCGTTTGGCCGATGTACTTATAGATAGCCCTTTTCCCAAAGGTTATGATTCTATTTTTCAGCAAAGAAAGGCCGAGGCCGATGAGTTTTATGAAGAAGTACTTCCAGATAGTTTAAGTGCAGATACTCGCAATATTCAAAGACAGGCTTTAGCAGGTTTGCTTTGGAGCAAGCAATACTATCATTACGATATAGAAAAGTGGATTAGTAAAAGCGATAAGATTGCACCCTTAACAGAGCATAGAAAAAATGGTAGAAACCATGACTGGCAACACCTGAAAAATCAGGATATTATTCTCATGCCAGATAAATGGGAGTATCCTTGGTATGCGGCTTGGGATTTGGCATTTCATTGTGTTCCCATGGCCATGGTAGACCCTACTTTTGCCAAGCACCAATTGCTCTTGGTTATGCGGGAGTGGTACATGAAGCCGGATGGTCAGTTGCCTGCCTATGAATGGAATTTTAGTGATGTAAACCCACCTGTTCAAGCATGGGCGGCATTACAGGTTTATAATATTGAAAAGAAACAAACTGGCAAGGGCGATATCGTATTCCTTAAAAAGATTTTTCAAAAACTCATTATCAATTTTACTTGGTGGATCAACCGAAAAGACAAAAACGGGAATAATATCTTTGAAGGTGGGTTCTTAGGTCTAGACAATATTGGAGTCTTTAATAGAAGTATACAACTGCACAGTGAAGCGCAACTGGAACAAGCAGATGGTACTAGTTGGATGGGGATGTATGCCTTAAATCTAATGGATATGGCAATTGAAATATCCATGCATGATGAGGCATTTGAAGACACAGCTACCAAATTCTTTGAGCATTTTGTTTTAATAGCAGAAGCACTAAATGAAATGGGAATGTGGAATGATGAAGACAAGTTCTATTATGATACATTGGGGCTTCCTGGTCATGCACCCATTCAATTGAGGATTCAATCCATTGTAGGTTTGACCTCCTTATTTGCGGTATCCATTATCAATAAACAGGTATTCCAAAAATTGCAAGACTTTACCAAACGAATCAATTGGTTTGAACAATACCGAAAAAAGAATAACAAGTTCTGGCCAAATGAGGAAAAAGTAGAAGAAGACAAGATCTTGATTTCTCTAATTCCTAAAGAAAGATTAATTGCCTTATTGCAAAGGCTATTAAATGAAACAGAGTTCTTATCGCCAGGTGGTATCAGGGCTTTGTCAAAATACCATGAAGAGCATCCGTATACGGTGAATATTGAAGGGACAGATTATTCCATTCAATATGATCCAGGAGATAGTACTTCTGATTTCTTTGGTGGGAATAGTAACTGGCGTGGACCTGTATGGATGCCCATTAACTATTTGATTATTCAAAGTATTAAAAAGTTTGGTGAATTCTATGATGAGTCTTTGACTATTGACTATCCAACAGGATCTGGAAATTATATGTCATTGACAGAAGTGGCTAATGAACTCACCAAGCGTGTAATCAGTTTGTTTGAATTAGATGGTGCCAATTGCAGACAACTAAATGCAGAGCAAAATTGGTTCTACTGTTTGCCTGAAAACAAAGACCTGGTTTTATTCTATGAATATTTTCATGGAGATACAGGAAGAGGATTAGGTGCCAGTCACCAAAGTGGATGGACTGCATTGGTGGCCGAATTAATCAATGAAGTATCGCCAAAGCAGAAAAAAAGAGCACCCTATCAACCTTCACCAGAAGAAGATGATTAATTACTAGCAATTGATCTAAATATAGCCAATGGCACTAGACCTGACAGTTGATGAAATTGTTGCCCATTATCAAATGCTACCGCATCCAGAAGGTGGGTTTTATAAAGAGACTTATCGTTCAACTGAAAAGATAGCACAACAAGGGCTACCCAATAGGTTTGAAGGGGATAGGTATTTTGGAACCGCCATATATTTTCTGTTAGACCAGGGAAATTTTTCAGCCTTTCATAGAATCAAAAGTGACGAGACCTGGCATTTTTATGCTGGACAGGCTTTGGAAATCTTTGTTCTCCAAGACAATGGGGAGCTTCAAATTATTCCATTAGGAAATCAAATTCAAGCAGGGGAGACCTTTCAAGCAACCGTACCTGCAGGTGCATGGTTTGCATCAAGACCTGCAGCCAATACTAGTTTCTCACTAGTGGGTTGTACCGTAGCTCCCGGTTTTGATTTTGCAGATTTTGAAATGGCTAAGGCGGAGGAACTTGTTGAGCTGTTTCCCCAATATGCAAGTTTGATTAGGGAATTGTGTAGAATATAGTGAAGAGTGAAGAGTGAAGAGTGAAGAATGAGAAGTGAGAAGTGAGAAATGAGAAGTGAAGAGTGAGAAGAGAAGAGTTAAGAATGAAGAATTAAAATATAGGATTCAGAAAAGGGAAATTCCAATATCTTATTTCATTAAAAGATGGATCACTGCGTAACCAAGTGAGCATAATAATAGCACTACCACTATGGCAATAATAGTCCAGTCCTGGTCTTTTAAAGCGCGTTTTAATTTTCTGGCTTTTTTCTTGTCAGTTTGCTTCTGTAGGTCTTTGTTTAATTGAACTACATATTCCTGCATCAAATCCTTGTCTTTGAATTCCTGCAAGCCTTCTAGGGCATCATTAAAGAAAGCCTCGTCTGACATTTGGTTTTCTATGGCAAAACGTTCTTCAGCAGTGGCATTCCCTTCTAAGTACCGTTTAATAGCGGCTTCGTCCGGTTGGGAACCATTGGGTAATATGTTGCTTAAATCAGCCATTATGATGTTGCAATTTTTCCAATAAAAGAATCTTCAAATTGCGTTTTCCATTTTGAATATAACTTTTTACCTGTAATAAATTAAATCCTGTTTGATCTACAATTTCTTGGTAACTCTTTTTTTGCAAGTAAAACAAAGTTACACAGGTTTTCTGGGGCTCATTTAATCCCTCCAAACATTGCTCTAATTCCTGAAGAACTTGCTCTTTTTCTTTAACCGCGTCTAAGAAATCTTGATCAGGAGCCAAGGCAGTATCTTCTAAAACAGGAACCATTTTGTTTTTATTTCGCAATTGCATCAGGCAATGGTTTCTGGCAATAGTGTATAACCAACTCTTTAAATAGGCTACTTCATATTTTTGTAATTCAGCTATGGATTTGAGGAAAACCTGTTGCACGGCATCTTTTGCAGCTTCTTCATTTTTAAGATATTTCATACAAACACCCAATAACAATAGGGTATAGCGTTGCAACACAATACCCAACCATTGGTTGTTACCGTCTTGCCGAAACTTATCTAGAAGTTCCTGATCGCTGATATGTTGGTAGCTATTGGTTTGCACTGCTTTAAAATAAGCATTTATAAAGAGATGCCGCTTTTGTAAATTTCCATAACTTGACATAAAATTTCAAGATGGCTTTTGTTACGCCCATAGTTCCGGTTACGCCCATGCGTTTAGAAGCATCTCACCGTTCAGAAATGGTGAGCCAATTATTGTTTGGAGAATCAGCCACCATACTAGCATCTGAAAAGGATTTTATCAAAGTTTGTACACTATTTGATGACTATACTGGGTGGATTCAAAAAAGCCAATTAGTTGAAATTACGGAAGAACAAGCCTTACAAGGGAATGGTTTATTGAATGGCGATGTGTTAAGGGCCATTACCTGCAATGGTAGCCCCATGCAAGTTTCTTTTGGTAGTCCCTTGCATTTTTTTGACCATGGAAGTGCCAAGATTGGTTCTTTTGATTTTCACTATGAAGGTAAATTTTGGAATCCGGCCGAAGCCCAGTTTAACGAAGCAACCCTAAAATGGGTGTCGCATCAATTTTTGAATACGGCTTATTTATGGGGAGGAAGATCCATTTTTGGTATTGATTGTAGTGGACTTACCCAACAAGTATTCCATTTTGTTGGCATTAAATTACCAAGAGACGCTTATCAACAGGCAGCTTTGGGAGAAGTGGTAGGCTTTTTGCAAGAAGCCAAATGCGGAGATCTAGCTTTTTTTGATAATGCTGAGGGAAAAATCACCCATGTGGGTATGATGTTAAACAATGCCAGTATTATACATGCTTCAGGAAAAGTAAGGATAGACTCAATTGATAATATGGGGATTATTAACTCAGATACTGGTGAAAGAACCCACCAATTAAGGATTGTAAAAAGGTATCATGCATAAAAAAAGCAGCCAAAGCTGCTTTTTTTAATATCAATCAAGTAAGTTCTAAATCAAGTCCATTGCTTTAGCAAAATAAGTAACAGTGCCAGGTAAAGCCAACCAGAAAAACTCACGATATACCACCAAAAGGGTAATCATAATGCCTAGCCAAATAAAGAACCAAAGCCAATATTTTCCTGTAGATACTTTTGCTTCCATGAGTTTTAAGTTTTTGCAAAGATAAGGTGCTGGTTTCAATTTTGAAACCCAGCTTATTGGTTTTTTAAAATTTCTGTTTTGGCTGTTGGGGCAGATTCAGTTGGTTTCTTAGCTGATGAATCAAAAAACAGCATTTTTAAGGATACCAAGAGCAGAATTACCCCAAAAACCTTTTTCATTTTCTCATCGCTGATATTTAGGGCAATTTTACTGCCTAGAAATCCACCAAGTACAAAAGCAGCAGCAATAATGAATACCATTTGAAAATTCACATAACCCTGCTTATAATACTGAATCACTGCTAAGATTCCCACCGGAAGAAGCATAATACCCAGTGAAGTGCCTTGGGCTTGTTTTTGGGTAAAACCAAGAATCAACACCAAAGCAGGTACCATGAGAATCCCCCCTCCAACACCTACTAAGCCACTCAATATGCCTGCTGCCAAGCCAATTAAGATGAGAATAATAATGGTGCCCGTGCTCATGACTAGAATTAAGGGGTGAATGTTTCCTTATAGAATTCAATAGCTTCCTTGATAATAGAAAGTGCTTTGGCCTTGTCTCCAAATTCTTCCACTACCACGGTTTTATTTTCTAATTTCTTGTATTCTTCAAAGAAGTGACGCAATTCGTCAAAGAAGTGTTTGGGTAATTCTTCAATATTGTTGTAATGGTTAACACCAGGGTCATTGGCTGCAACAGCAATGATTTTATCATCTGGATCTCCGCCATCAACCATCTGCATAACACCAACCACTTTGGCTTCCATCAAGGTCAAAGGCACAACTGGTAAAGAAGTAATGACCAATATGTCAAGCGGATCCTTATCACCACCATAGGTTTGAGGAATAAATCCATAGTTAATAGGGTAGTAGAAAGAAGAGAAGATAACCCTATCTAATTTCAACAAACCTGTTGGTTTGTCAATTTCATATTTGCAACGAGAACCCTGTGGAATTTCAATGACAGCAGTTACCACTCTAGGAGCATTTTCTCCATAAGGTACTCCATGCCAAGGGTGCAATACATATTGTGTCTTCATGTGAATCTTTTAGATATTATTTAAGTTAAGGGGTTGTAAAACTAAATTTATAATCTACTAGCCAACCTTGTTGGGTTTTAATAACTTTAATTTTCTGAGGCTTTTTGTCAAAAGAATTACTATAGTAAATAATACTTTCTTCTTTGTTCAGATCTTCCACTTTTTCCAAATTTATAGAAGCGGATCTAAGTTCCTGTCTTCCTTCTTTGTCTTTTTGGCGATATTCCTGTTCAGCAACAGAAAGGAATTGTTTGTTTTGTTCATCAGCAATCATATAGAATGCTGCTTTTTGAAAATCACCTTTCAAATTACCATCTATAAATTCTCTTCCAGCATCAAAAGAGTTTTCTGCAGGCAGCAGGGTTACTTTTTTACTAGAACAGGATAAGGAAAAGGCCAAAAAAAATAAACAGAAAAGACGCATAATTAAATTTCTTGTTTAAAGATACGGCGCCCTTTTGTAAATTTCACAGGTTTGCTGAAGATAACTGAACCTAGATTTTGATAAATCCACAATTATTGTATTTTTATTTGAAGAAACTAGTTTTTTAAAACCAACTAACCCTACGAACGTGAAGAAAAAAATCTTAATTGCCTGCATCATTGCCATTCAATCTGCCAGTGTTTTTGCAAGTATTCCAGTAGTTACTTCTAAAAATGATACAGCTACGGCATATGTTTCTAAGGAAGATGAAGCTATGGTTAAAAATGCTTTGGAGTCTTTTAAATCATTGTCTAAAGCAGATAGAAAAGCAAGAATTGCAGATGCAAAAGCATTGTTGAAAAACTATAAAGCAGATAAAGCTACAAAAGCTAATGGCGAAGCAAGTACTAACACGCTTCTCTTGGCAATCTTGGCTATTTTATTGCCACCTTTAGCAGTTTACCTTCATGAAAATGCTATCAACACAAAATTTTGGATCAGTTTGTTATTGACTTTATTGTTCTGGATTCCTGGTGTGATTTATGCATTGTTTGTCATCTTTGCATAATCCATTTACCTCATAAAAAAGCCTCCCCAAAAAAAATCGGGGAGGCTTTTTATTGTTGGCTATTCAACAGCTTATATATTATTGGTGAAATCCCAAATGTCTTATCAATGCCTCGGGCAATTTTGGAAGTCTTTTGCGTTCAATTAAAAACGTGCTCAAGCCAGAAATATCTCGGTAAACATAGTGTTTGTTTAATGCTCCTTCTAAGTATCCAGCTCCAGAAGTATTACCCGTTCCAACACGCATGCCAATCATTCTTCTTACCATGATCAAGTGATTATGGCGCCAATTACTCATCAAGTGATCAATTTCAATTAGGCTATCTAAAATCTGATAAGAAGTCTGGAAAACTGGGAAATCTCTATAGAGCATGATAAACAATGCTGCTCTTAATGCTGCTGGAGAAAAATTACTTCGTAATAAAGCCAATTGTTCAGGGCTCAATGTTTCAAAAGTTGATTCCAAGAAGATATAATCAAAGTCATGAATCTTGTTTTGTTCTCTCTCTGTTAACCCCGATGCATAGATATTTCTGTATTGACTCCAGAACGGATGTTGGGCAGCATCGCCGAAGGCAACATTGCTTTCCGCACCCCAATAAGCCCCGTCAAAAAATGGCATCCTTTCTAACCAATTGTTCACCAATTGTAAGATGGTATTGGTAGATTCCGTATCGGTAATATGTTCGTAATCTTTCTTGGTAAAACCACCTTCGTTTGTGCGTTTGTAATAGTCTTTCTGGTGTCGGCTTTCAAGGCTAAGTCCCAGTCTGGCTTCAATCAATCTAAATTGTTTGCTCTGAAAACCGGAAGAAGGGGTGAGTAGGTTTCTAAATTCCAGAAAGTCCAAAGGCGTCATCGTATCCAAAATATGAACCTGCTGGTTTAGTAATTCAAGGATTTTAGTAATTCGGCGTAGCCGATGTCTAACAAGATTCAGGTCTTCAGAATTGTCATTAATGGTCTCCTGCCCAAATACACCAGTGATATAATCCATTTCAAACAAGATTTGTTTGAACCATAGTTCATAAGCTTGGTGAATCACTATAAAAAGCATTTCATCATGAGCCGGCTCATTTGGGGCTTCAAAACTAACTGGGTATTGACTGTCTAGAACCTTGTCTAAATGCAGGTAAGTTCCATAATACATGGGTGATTTTTCCATTGTCAAGCTTTGCGGCAAAGAAAGCATTTGTTTTTGACTTCTGTAAGGTAATAAGAGGGAGAAAAATAAATCAGCAGATAATGTGTGAAATTTACACAATAGTTGATAATTTTAAGGCTTAAACGAAGCTTATGTCATACAAGAAATTGTTTTATTTGGTGCTTTTGACAGCCGTCATCAGCTCCTGCTCAAACCCCCAAGACAAGTCCGTAGCTGCCACAGATACCGCCACCATTGACGGGCATCCAGCTTGGATTATGAATGGCAATATTTATGAAGTAAATGTGCGCCAATATACGCCAGAAGGCACGTTCAAAGCATTTTCAGCACACTTACAACGCTTAAAAGACATGGGTGTTCATACCCTTTGGTTTATGCCTATTAATCCCATTAGTAAGGTTGACAGAAAAGGAACTTTGGGTAGCTATTATGCAGTTAGTGATTATACCGCTATCAATCCTGAATTTGGCAATTTAGATGATTGGAATGCATTGGTTAAAAAAGCTCATGAACTGGGTTTAAAAGTAGTGATTGATTGGGTACCCAATCATACAGGTGCAGACCATCCTTGGTTGAAAACCCACCCTGATTTTTTTGTACAAGATAGCACAGGTAAAGCCGTTTCGCAGTTTGATTGGACAGATACTCGTAAGTTGAATTATAAAAATCAGGAGCTTTCTGATAGCATGATTGCCTGCATGAAATACTGGGTTAAAACTTCTGATATTGACGGGTTCCGTTGCGATGTTGCATCAGAAGTATTGGATTCTTTTTGGCTCAAAGCCATTCCAGCATTGAAAAAAGAAAAGAACTTGTTTTTCTTAGCCGAAGGCGATAAACCCAATATGCATACCGATGGATTTGATGCTACATATACCTGGTCAGATTTTTCCATGATGAAACTAATTGCATCTGGAAAACGTAATGCTTTGGCATTGGATTCAATTATCAATAAAACAGATACTAGTTTTCCAAAAAATGCCATGCGTTTGTATTTTACCAGTAACCATGATGAAAACAGTTGGAATAAGGCAGATTTTGCCACCATGCCCGGAGAGTCACACGCCCCATTTGCCGTGCTGACACAAACCATCAAACGCAGTCTGCCGCTGATTTATAGCTCACAAGAAGAGCCATTGTTGCGTTCTATTTCTTTCTTTGAAAAAGACACTATTCCTTTTGCCAAATTTGGAAGAGCGCCTTTTTATAAGAAATTATTGAACCTGCATAGTAATAATCCAGCATTGGCTTCCAATGCAGACTTTAGTAAATTGGTGAGTTCTGCAGATGCACAAGTCTATGCTTATACTCGCACAGCAGGAAAAAGTAAAGTATTAGTAGTAGTGAACTTAAGTGGTAAAGCGGTAGATGCTAGTATTGCAGATGCTGCTATTGCTGGCGAAGCCACTGAATTGTTTACAGAAAAAAAAGCAAGTCTCAAAGCAGGACAAACATTTAATTTAGGTGCTTGGGGTTATCAAGTATATAGCTACTAAAGAAAGTGAAGAGTGAAGAAAGTGAAGAGATAAAAGTGAAGAGTGAAGAGTGGAGGAAGAAAGTGAGAAGTGAGGAATGAGAAGTTAGGAAGAAGAGGAAAATGAGGAATGAGGAGTGAAGAATTAAGTTTTTAAACCTAGTTCCCATAAAAAAAGAAAAGCCACGAGCAATCGTGGCTTTTCTTTTTACCTTTGAGCCATGAATCGTTCCCAACTTGTTGCCCAGATTAAGACCAAGCAAAACTACCTCTGTGTAGGATTGGATACGGATATAACCAAACTCCCAAAGCATTTAAAAGATGCTGCTGACCCAGTATTTGAATTCAATAAATCCATTATTGACGCCACCAAGGATCATTGTGTGAGTTATAAAATCAATACGGCTTTTTATGAATCACAGGGCTTAAAAGGTTGGGAATCTATGGAAAAAACCCTCCATTATATTCCAGATACCCATTTGAAAATTGCAGATGCCAAAAGAGGTGATATTGGCAATACCTCCACCCAGTATGCCAAGACTTTTTTTGAAGTTTTGCCCTTTGACGCGGTAACCATTGCACCATATATGGGGGAAGACAGCGTAAGACCATTTTTAGAATATGAAAACAAATGGAGCATTGTACTTGGATTAACCTCAAATGCTGGCGGAAATGATTTTCAACAATTATTGGTGAGCAATGCTTACCCTGAATCAACTATGATTCCCAATTTAACCCAAGGGAATACAGAAAAAAGACTCTATGAAAAAGTCTTGGAAAAAGTGGCTTCTTGGGGAACACCGGAGAACCTCATGTTTGTAGTTGGTGCTACAAGGGCTAGCGATTTGGAACATATTAGAACCATTATCCCAGATCATTTTTTATTAGTGCCAGGTGTTGGGGCACAAGGTGGAAGCTTAGAAGAAGTTTCAAAATATGGCATGAACAGAGATTGTGGTCTATTGGTCAATGCAAGTAGGGCAGTCATATTTGCTAGTTCAGATACAGATTTTGCGCAAAAAGCAACCGAGGTTTCAGCAGGTTATGCAACAGAAATGAAGCAGTATCTGCTGGGTTAGTATTGACTATTTAGCCAAAATTTTTTCAATAGTCATTGCTAATTCATTTGCCCAAACTGCATGCGATTTGGCAGAATAATGCAACTGATCCCCTGCCAATAAACTAGTGTCATTTTTGGCCAATCTGGTTTGTGCTGTAATATTGATAAAATGACATAGGTGCTTACTGGCAAAGTTTTCACAAATCAAATTAAAAGCATCAATTTCTTTACTGGCATTGCCAATGGATCTTTTACTGGCAAAAGGCGTAACACTCCAGTCTGGAATAGATAGCACCACACATTTTTTACTATTCCCACCAGCAAAATGAATGGCTTTTTTGAGTAAGAATTCAAAGTCATTTTCAAACCCTTTAATAGGTAAACCGCGGTATTGGTTATTTACCCCAATCAGTAAGGTTACAAAATCATAACTGCTTTCCAATTGTTGGTTGAGTATATGATCGGCCAATTCAAAACTGGTCCAACCCGTTTGCGCCACAATTTCCGGAGCATGAAAATGAAATCCTTTTTTACGCAATAACTGAATGGTTTGATATGGAAATCCAGCGTGCAAGGGAACAGATTCTCCAATGGTATAAGAATCGCCCAAGCAAAGCATGCTATTGATATGGTTACTCATTAGAAATGTTCTTTTAGGATGCTATAAAATTGGTAAACGTCTTCAAAGCTACAATACAATGGGGCAGGGGCCACTCTAATCACACCTGGTTCTCTATAGTCAACAATAATGCCATTTTCAATCATTTTATCATGAATAGCACGGCCCTGATCTTTAAAGTATAAGCTTAATTGTGCACCGCGCCACTCGGGTTCTGAGGGCGTAATAATTTCAAATTGCAGGTTGGGTAATTGTTGTAATAACCACTCTAAATATGCGGTGAGCTGCATACTTTTTGCTCTTAAAGCTTGAATGCCGGCCTCATCAAAAATAGCCAAGGAAGCTTTTAATCCAATCATGTTAAAAACTTGTGTGGTGCTAATATTCCAACCACTGGCATTGGGTTTGGCATGAAATCCTTTTTCCATTTTGAACCTTGTTTGCTCATCATTGCCCCACCAACCCGCCAACCTAGCTGTTTGACTATTTGAAGCCCATTGCTCATGAACAAATACGCCACCTACTGCACCAGGCCCAGCGTTCAAATATTTGTAACTACACCAAACTGCAAAATCAACCTGCCAATCATGTAATTGCAATGGAATATTACCCGCCACATGGGCTAGGTCAAAACCTGCAATCGCGCCAACTGCATGAGCTGCTTTGGTAATATTTGCAAGGTTATAAAACTGCCCAGTATAATAATTGATTCCTCCCATCATCACCATGGCTAGTTTACCCCCGGCTTGCGCAATGGTTTCAAGAATATCTTCTTCGCGTAATAGCTTTTCACCTTCCCTTGGACTAATTTCAATAATTGCTTGATCTGGGTCCAATCCAAAATGTTTCACCAAGGTTTCAATTGCGTATTGATCAGAGGGGAAAGCGCCCGCTTCCATGATAATCTGGTACCTGTCAATGTTGGGTTTATAAAAACTCAACATTAACAAATGCAGGTTCACTGTTAAGCTATTCATCAAAGTGATTTCCTGAGTATTAGCTCCCATTATGGAAGTCAAAGAGGGTTGCAAATATTCATGAAAACGCAACCAAGGATTGGTGCCTCCAAAATAGCCGCCCACAGCCAAATTCTGCCAGGTTTTCATTTCAACATCAATAGCTTCAGCCAAAGACTTTGGTTGCAATCCCAATGAATTGCCACAGAAATAAATAGCATCTTTCCCTTGATGCTGAGGAAAATGAAACCTAGATTTAAAATGGGCCAAAGCATCTGCCTTGTCTGCAGCTATTGCATAGTCTAATCCAATTTGAAAAGGATGATTTGTCATGATATCTGAACTAAGTTTTTATGTATAGTTTTTCTTTGGATAATGCCCATTGATATTTGGGAAGGCCTTACAATTTTTTTGGTTTTCCAGGCGCAAAGCTACCAATTGGGGCCGTATACCATGGATGAATCTCAGCTACCAATCTTCCAGCCTTAATGGCGGGGTCAGTCTGAAGTAGGGATTCTAAAACAGATTGGCTTGGGCAGTCAAAAATAAATAGACCTTGGGCCAATGTTTCTTCAGCAAATGGGCCAGCTACTTTTAAAGTTCCTGCTTCATACAAACGATTAATATTGGCCATATGACCAGCCTGAATTTTGGCAGCAGATAAGGAATCTTGATTGCGTACAGGGCCTTTTTTTAATAATACCAACCAGAATTGTTTGATTTGGTTGGCAGGGTCCGAATTAGATTTGGTTTGTGCCAACAAACATAATGGCAACAAAACCAGGGCTGTTAAGATAGTTTTTTTCATGTGTAGCAACTTGATTCAAATAAAAATACAACATGGTGCATGGATTCCAACTAGCTATTTGGATTATTTGACAGATGGTGTACTGTTTTGAAGTGAATCTAGTATTTTCAATGCCTAAAACTACTGCTATGCGATTCATGGTATTCCTGCTAAGTATTTGCCTTTCTACGGCAATCATGGCACAACAAACACCTATTAATAAGGCTAATTATGCTGCGGCCGCAAGATATTCTCCCAAGAAATTGGAAAAACTGGTGTTTAGTCTAAATGTAGACCCACATTGGCTTAAAAAGTCAGACCGTTTTTGGTACATGTATGAAACTTCAGAAGGAAAAAAATGGTACATAGTAGACGCAGTAAAAGGTGAAAAGAAACAGTTGTTTGACCAAGCCGCACTAGCAGCCAAATTAACCAAGATCACCGATGATCCAATGGATGCGCAGCATTTAAATATAGACAGTATGCGTTTTATCAAGGATGAAAACTGGGTACATTTTGAAGTCAAGAGTACCTTGGATATTGAAAAAAAAGACAGTACTGCTAAAAAAGGAACCCCTCCAGTAAAAGAGAAAAAGATTTTCTTTTTTGAATACAATTTGGTTACTGGAGAATTGGTAGAATTAACTGGATTTAAAAAGCCCTTCCGCAGACCATCTTGGGCCAATATCTCTCCTGATGGCAACACCATTCTTTTTGGAAAGGATCAAAACCTATGGTATATGGACAAGGCCAATTATGAAAAGGCCCTAAAGAATGAAGACGATAGCACCATTGTTCAAACTCAGATAACCAAAAACGGAGTAGAGAATTTTGGATATCATAGCGATGGTTTTGGAGAATCCAATGCCGATAAGGAAAAGAACAAAAACAAACGCAAATCTGTATTTGTACAGTGGTCACCAGATTCCAAGTGGTTTGTAATGAATAGGGTAGACAATAGAAGGGTGAAAGACCTTTGGGTGATCAATAGCATTGCTGACCCAAGACCAACTTTAGAAACTTACAAATATTGGATGCCAGGTGAAAAAGAAAGCCCAATTGAGCACTTGCTTTTATTTGAAAACGCCACCAAAAACAACCGAGAAATTGCATCTGGTTTATACAAGGACCAGGACTTAAATATCTGGTCAGCCCCGGCAAAAATCAGTACTAGGGATGATGAGTTTAGGCCTTCACTTTGGTTGGGTACCAATGATAAATTTTATTTGAGCCGCACCAGCAGAGACCTGAAGAAGATTGACATAGCATACGTAGACGTAAAATCTGCAACTGTGAAAACACTCTGGGAAGAAAAGATGAATACTTATGTAGAGATTCGTAGACTGGGATTGGTAAATGAGGGCAAGGAATTAATTCAATGGAGTGAAGACGATGGATGGGGACATTTTTATCTCTATGATGAAAATGGTAAACTGAAAAATCAGATTACATCTGGTCCATGGCATTGTGAAGAAATCTTAGGCATTGATGAAAAAACAAGAGTGCTTTATTTCTCAGCCAATGGTAAAGAAAATGGAGAAGATCCTTATCTCTTACATGCATATCGCGTGAACTTTGATGGAAGCGGTTTAAAGCTGTTGAATCCCGGAGAGTTTGACCATAATAGCAGTATGGATGACAATAAGAAATACTTGGTCAATAACTTTTCTAGGGTAAATACCATCCCTAAGTCTGTATTATTAGCATCTGATGGAAGAAAGATCATGGATTTGGAAACCGCTGACTTTAGTAGTTTGCTAGCTACTGGCTATAAGTTTCCACAAACCTTTAAGGCCAAGGCCGATGATGGCATTACAGACATTTACGGTGTCATGTACAAACCCTTTGACTTTGATAGTACCAAGAAATATCCCATCATGGAATATGTATATCCTGGTCCTCAAACAGAAGCGGTTAATAAAGCATTTAGCAAAGGAATGGATCGCACAGACCGATTGGCCCAATTGGGTATGATTGTGATTACATTGGGTAATAGAGGTGGACACCCAAGCAGGAGTAAATGGTACCACAATTATGGATATGGTAATTTAAGAGATTATGGTCTAGCAGATAAGAAAGCTGTGGCAGAACAATTGGCAGATAGATATAATTTTATAGACATCAATCGTGTGGGAATTCATGGACATTCTGGCGGGGGCTTTATGAGTACGGCAGCTTTGCTTGTCTATCCTGATTTTTTCAAAGTGGCAGTTTCCTCTGCGGGTAATCATGATAATAGTATCTATAACCGTTGGTGGAGTGAAAAACACCATGGTGTAAAAGAAATTATTTCTGAAAAAGGGGATACCAGTTTCCAATACAATATTGATAAGAATCCTGACTTGGCTAAGAACTTAAAAGGAAGATTAATGTTATCTCATGGAGAGATTGACAATAATGTACATCCAGCCAATAGCATGCGGGTTGTGAATGCACTAATCAAGGCCAATAAGCGCTTTGACATGATTATTCTACCAACCCAGCGCCATGGATTTGGAGACATGACCGAATACTTTTTCTGGAAAATGAGCGATTATTTTGCCAGGTATTTAATTGGAGATCCAACAGAAAGACCAGTAGACGAGGAAGAGATGAACCGAGAACTAGAATTAAAAAAGAAATAGGGGCTCAATCATCAAGCCTGCAGTATTTTTGCAGTATTAGCCCATTAAAATTGTAACGTATGGCTGCCAGAACCGATTTATTTCAATCGCCTGATTATTATCTGTTAGATGAATTATTAACAGAGGAACACCGATTAATTAGAGCGTCAGTTAGAGAATATGTAAAAAAAGAAATTTCACCCATTATTGAAGACTATGCTCAAAAGGCTGAGTTTCCAAGTCAGGTAATCAAGCAATTAGGAGATATGGGTTGTTTTGGCCCAACCGTACCAGAGCAATATGGCGGGGGCGGATTAGACTATATTAGTTATGGTCTGATGATGCAGGAATTAGAGCGTGGCGATAGTGGCATCCGAAGCACAGCAAGTGTGCAAGGATCACTGGTTATGTATCCTATTTATGCCTACGGAAATGAAGCGCAACGCAATAAATACCTACCCAAATTAGCTAGTGGAGAATGGTTGGGTTGTTTTGGATTAACCGAACCAGATCATGGAAGCAATCCTTCAGGAATGCTTACCAATATCAAAGACGCCGGTGACCATGTGATTTTGAATGGCGCCAAAATGTGGATCAGCAATGCACCATTTGCACAAGTAGCCGTGGTATGGGCCAAAGACGAGGAAGGAGTGATTACAGGTGTCATTGTAGAGCGCGGTATGGAAGGGTTTAGCACGCCTACCACCCATGGCAAATGGAGCTTACGCGCAAGTGCCACTGGTGAATTGGTTTTTGACAATGTAAAAGTTCCCAAAGAAAATATTTTGCCCAATGTGCGAGGATTAAAAGGTCCTTTGGGCTGTTTGTCTAAAGCACGTTATGGCATAGCCTGGGGTGCATTGGGTGCAGCCATGGATTGTTATGATACTGCATTGCGCTATAGTCAAGAGCGCATTCAATTTGACAGACCCATTGGTGGCTTTCAATTGCAACAGAAAAAACTGGCCGAGATGATTACAGAAATTACCAAAGGTCAATTATTGGTTTGGCGATTAGGCGTTTTGATGAATGAGGGTAGGGCAACACCCCAGCAAATTAGCATGGCCAAAAGAAATAGTTGTGAAATAGCTACCAATATTGCTAGAGACGCCAGACAAATGCTAGGAGGTATGGGTATTACGGGAGAGTATAGCATCATGCGTCATATGATGAATCTAGAAAGTGTGATTACTTATGAAGGCACACACGATATTCATTTATTGATTACGGGTATGGACATTACAGGTTTTAATGCATTTAAATAAAGATGGAACAAGCTAAGGAAGCTCCAGTAAAAGGCCCCAAAATATTCTTAGTTGGGATGATGGGGTCTGGAAAATCTTATTGGTCAAAATGGTTGTCTAAAAAATTCAAAACCGGCGGATATGATTTGGATTTTTTAATTGAGTCTAATGAAGAAAAAACCATAGCAGAAATATTTGCAGAAGACGGAGAGGAATATTTTAGAAAACAGGAAGCCAAAGTATTACGCTGGTTCAAAGAAAAAAAAGCATTTGTTCTTGCAACAGGAGGAGGAACTCCCTGTTTTAACGAGAACATGGAATGGATGAATAAACAAGGGCTAACCATTTGGATTGACTCAGACATTGAAACTTTGGTTCAAAGACTATTGCCAGAAAAAGACCATCGCCCATTGATTAAAGATTTGAATGATGCTGCATTGGCTGATTTTCTAACCAAGAAAAGAGAGGAGCGGATGGGATTCTACCAGCAAGCGGGCATTCATTTAAAAGAATCTCAGATTAATGAAAAGACTATTCTAAAAATCATCCAAGAACATGCATAAACCATTTTTCATTACCGCCGCTATAATAGGTGCAATCAGTGTTGCCATGGGTGCATTTGGAGCTCATGCATTAAAAGAGATTTTACCTGCAGAAGCATTACCCACTTATGAAACCGCTGTTAGGTATCAATTCTACCATGTTTTTGCGCTAGCTATTACAGCCATATTGTATGAAAAATATCCCAATCAAAGCCTGATCAATGCCTGTGCCTGTTTTATAATGGGTATGGCTTTCTTTAGTGGTTCATTGTATATTTTAACCATCAAAGCCGCCACTGGAATAGAATGGCTCAAATATGTAGGTCCCTTTACCCCAGTTGGGGGTTTATTCTTTATTGCAGGATGGCTACAGCTGGCTTGGGGCGTTAAAAAAGGCTGATTTGGTGGAAAACTTGGACGGCTCACACCAGTTTTGCACATCCCGCCTGGCATGGGTTTTAAGCTTGTAGGCATAGCTTATATTTGTTTTCATGGCCAATAGTTTAAAAAAGAAAACGCCACCTCCACCAAACCCAGAAGAACTCACTTCAGACAAAGAAGCAGAAGTTACTGTTGCAGAAGTGGTAAAGGATGAACGTACTGGTAAAATTGCCGGTGCATTAAGTCTATTGACAGCTGTATTTCTTTTTATAGCATTTACTTCTTATTTATTTACTTGGCAGGAAGACCAAGACGTGGTACACCAGTTTGGTGTAAAAATCTTTTCAACTACTGATGTTAAAGTCACCAATCTATTAGGTGTTCTGGGTGCTTATACCGCACACACACTCATTTTCAGAGGATTTGGTATAGCATCCTATTTATTTTGCACTTTCTTTTTTGTACTAGGTATGAACCTACTCTTTGATAAGAAAATTTTCAAATTGGTTAGGAATATCAAGTATGTGGTTGTGGGTTTGCTTTTGTTGAGTATGGCAGCTGCCTTTGCTAGTAAAGGAGCAGCATTTTCTTGGGGTGGAGCCGTGGGTGAATTAGAATCAGACTGGTTTATCAAATGGGTGGGACAGGTTGGTACAGGAGCATTATTAGCCCTTGCAGTATTCAGTTATGTGATTTGGCGTTTTAATCCCAGTTTTCATTTGCCTGAATGGAATTTTAAAAAAACAGCAGAAGGGCCAATAGCTGGCGCGATGCCCGATTTGACAGATGACGAAACCCCCGTCTTTAAAGAGTGGGACCAAAACGGAACAGAAGCCAAACTCTTTATTCACGATTCACAAGAGCCTGCTAAAGGAAATAGTTTAAAAGGTGAAGGTGTGGCATTGCTCCAAGTGAAGGAAGAAGCCGCAGAGCCCAATCCAATGAATGAGTTTGGCATCTTAGAAAGAGAAGAGGAAACCATTGAAGAAGAACTGGAAGATGGAATGGAAGAAATGGAAGAAGATGAAATAGAAGCCCCATTTGTGGCTGATATTCCAGCTATTACCGTTGCCCCAATCACCCTTTCTAAAAACACATCCAGAGAATCTATTAATCCGGATTTAGAATTGGAAATCAAAGCCGTACCAACTCCTGAAGAAGAGTCCATCGCGCCAGCAAAAGCAGCAGTAGGTTCTATTGGAACTAAGTACGATGTTACCTTGGATTTAAAGAATTATAAGTACCCAACATTGGACTTGTTGGAGACCCATGGTAGTGAAAAAATTGTGCATGATCCAGCAGAATTAGAAACGCACAAAAATCAAATTATTGCAACCCTTAAGAACTACGATATTGCCATTCAGAGAATTGCAGCCACAGTAGGTCCAACGGTTACTTTGTATGAAATTGTACCAGCACCGGGGGTAAGGATTAGTAGGATTAAAAATCTGGAAGATGATATTGCGCTAAGCTTGGCAGCACTTGGTATCCGTATTATTGCGCCAATTCCAGGAAAAGGTACCATTGGTATTGAAGTCCCCAATGTGCGCAAGAGTGTGGTGAGTATGAAAACCTTATTGGCTTCTGAAAAATTTCAAAACAATAGTTTCTCATTGCCCATTGCTATTGGTAAAAAAATTGACAACGAGAATTTTATTGTAGACCTAGCTGCCATGCCACACTTGCTCATGGCAGGTGCTACAGGTCAGGGTAAGTCAGTGGGGATTAATACACTCTTGGTCTCTTTATTGTACAAAAAACACCCATCTCAATTAAAGTTTGTTTTGGTAGATCCCAAAAAAGTAGAATTGAGTTTGTACCGTGTCATTGAAAAACATTTCTTGGCCAAATTGCCTGGTGAAGAAGAGTCTATTATCACCGATACCAAAAAAGTAGTACATACGCTAAACGCGCTTTGCATAGAAATGGATACACGCTATGACCTCTTGAAAGAAGCTGGTTGTAGAAATATCAAGGAGTACAATGAGAAATTTACATCGCGCAAGCTAAACCCTGAAAAAGGCCACCAGTATCTGCCATTCATTGTCTTGGTAGTGGACGAGTTTGCAGACTTAATCATGACTGCGGGTAAAGAAGTTGAAATGCCCATTGCTCGTTTGGCCCAATTAGCCCGTGCCATTGGTATTCACTTGATTATTGCTACACAAAGACCATCGGTCAATATTATCACTGGTACTATTAAAGCCAACTTCCCTGCACGTATTGCTTTTAAAGTGTCTTCTAAAATTGATAGCCGTACCATTTTAGACGCCGGTGGTGCAGAGCAGTTAATAGGCAAGGGCGATATGTTGATTAGTTATAACGGAGAGATTACGCGTTTGCAATGTGCCTTTGTTGATACACCGGAAGTAGAAAAAGTTTGCGCCTTTATTGAGGCCCAACAAGGCTACCCCCAAGCTTTCTTATTGCCAGAATATGTTGATGAAAAAGAGTTGGAAGGCAAGGATTTTGACAGCAGTGACCGTGATCCATTGTTTGAAGACGCAGCTCGCTTGATTGTACAAAGCGGTATAGGATCCACATCACTCATTCAACGCAGAATGAAACTTGGTTATAACCGTGCAGGAAGATTAATGGACCAATTAGAAGCTTCAGGAATAGTTGGGCCTAACCAAGGTTCCAAAGCTAGAGAAGTGCGGTTTAAAACAGAAATGGAATTAGAGCAATACCTAGATTCAATTTAGGTTTTCACAACCAATTGTTAATCCGTTTTGACCGATTTAAACTTGAAGAAAGCCGATTAGTCTAAAGCTTTAAGGTGCATCCTATTTCCCAAACCTTGGAAGTTGTATATTTGCGCCAGAAATAAGACTATGCGAAAAATCTACTTGTCCCTGTTTTCCGTCCTTTTTATTTGCAGCCAACTCTTTGCGCAAAATGATCCAAATGCCAAGAAAGTCTTGGAATCAGTGAGTGCCAAAGTGAAAGGATTCAAGGGAATCTCTGCCAACTTTACCATTAAATCAGTGAGTGCCAAAGGAAAAGACAATGGCACCAAAACAGGTACCATTGCCATTAAAGGACAGAAATACCTTTTAAAGCAAGGTAAGAATGAAATTATCTGTGATGGTACCAATATTTACAATTTTGATGGTGCCAAAACTATCACTAAGTCTTTGTTAGAAGAGGCTAATCAAACACTAAGCCCACAAAATCTTTTGTCTAATTTTTATGACAAGGATTTTAATTACAAATTGGTTTCTTCG